>JAITOC010000114.1 GCA_031290175.1 Coriobacteriales bacterium
CCGGTCACCGTCGCAAAACCGTCTGACAACTGCTCGATGAACTCGAGCGCGTTTGCCTCAGCGGCGGCGGCACGGACCTGCTCCTCGGTGGCAGCCGGACAGCCATAGGCGATGTTCTCGAGCACCGTCCGGTGAAAGAGCAGCGGCTCCTGTGGCACATAGGCTATCTGCTGGCGCAGACTGACCTGCGTGACCTGCGCAATATCCTGTCCGTCTATGAGGATGCGACCTTCCTGCAGATTGGATAGCCGCAGCAACAGGGTGGTCAGCGTGGTCTTGCCGCTGCCTGAGCGCCCCACAAGACCAACGCGCTGCCCTGCCGGGATATGCAGGGTGAAATCACGAAATACCTTGCTTTCTTCGTTTGCATCCGCGTACCAGAACGTGAGGTTCTCGCAGTCTATACGACCCTCGGAAACCGCAAGCGTCTGTGCGCCGGGCACGTCGTCAACCAGTTTTGCCTCGTCCAGTATGAGCGTCATGTCGTGCGCGTCGCCAAAGCCGCGGTTGATCATCTGGAAGGTCTGGTTGATGCGATTGAACTGCATCGTCAACGCGGATGTGTAGGTGAATATCATGACGAGCGTTCCGGCGGAGATGCCAAACCACGCATTACCCCCGGTCATGAAGAGGATGACGAGCACCATGATGACAATGATGATGCCGCTCGTCACGAAGCCGCGCAGGGTTGATGCCCACATCCGGCGCGAGTCGGCTGCCACGACATCGCGGTTGGCGGCGTCAAAAATCCCGCGCTCGTAGGTCTCGCGCCCATAAGTCTTGACCGCGAGTATGTTGGTAATGCTGTCTGACAACTCGCCAGAAAGCGCATTCTGTGCACCCGCTGCGGCGCTGTTGAGTGGGAGGATACCTTTGTACATCAGATAGGCCGCCACCACGTAAATGACGAGCAATATGATGAGAAGCAGCACGTAGAGCGGGATGAGCGGCGCAAGCAGAACAACGGTAAAGACGGCAGACATGACGATGGGGATGACCGCATAGATGAGGCATTCCATCTGATTGACATACCCCGCCATGAACTTCTGGGTCTGGGAGACGAGCGAGCCACCAAAGCGATTGGAGTGGAAGGTCATACTCTGATTAGAGAGCGTGTCGAAGGCCTGGGTCGCAAGCAGGTAGGAAGCACGTATCTCGAGCTTCCAGACACTGAAATCCTGCAACTTGCTACAGATCTGCCCCAGCACGTTGACCCCGATGAGTGCGAGTATGTAGGGTCCGAAAACCGGGAACACCTGATCGGAGGTGATCGCCGAGCCACTGACGCGGTCGATGACGAGCGCCACGACGTAAGGATTGCCAAAGGTCAGGAAGAACACGAAGCCGAGCGTCGTGAGCACCGCGAGCAGGAACATCGGCCACTGCGCTGCCGTCACTTTCCAGTAGAAATAGAGCGTGCGCAGGGTGGTCGAGCGCCCTGACCACTCGCCGTCTGACGTCTGCGCGACAGTTGGGGTGGTCGCAGCAGTCGCGCCGTCTGCGGCGGTCGCGTCATTTGTGGTGCTGGTGGCGTTAGTTTCTTTCATAAACACAGTATACGCCACTACAATACCACCTTGACGAGTGCATTCAGCGTGCCTTGACGAGTGTTATTCGCAGTGTACGCTTTTTCACACTGCGAACATCACTTGTCAAGGCCAAAGAGCGAAGCGTGCCTTGACGAGTGTTACAATTACCCCTGCACCGAACCACGCGTTGAAGGAGCATACGATACCTGCACGAAACAACACGCACAAACACCAGGGCTTCACGCTGATAGAAGTCATCGTTGTCATACTCATAATGGCTATTATCGCCGCGATTGCAGTGCCCTCGGGTCAGGGCTACATCAAGAGAGCTGAGGTTAAGGCGGCAGTCTACAGCGCACAGCGCTATGAAGAGGCACTTGTGTCGCTCGCGGCGATGCAATATGCCGCCTTTGGCAATCCGCTTCTCGGCGGAGACGACGGCTCCCCTATCCCCAAGTCTTGGTCGGATGGCTATACGGTTGACGAGAAGCAGTACGTGTATCTCGATTCACAGGAGTATGGCATAGGCTCAGAGCAACTGATCCGCATGGCTCCGGCCAACGCCGCGGTAACGACATCCGCAGATCGCACGAGTCGGGGGCTGACCGAGTTCAGCCTCCTCGCTGGGGAACGCTACCCCTCCTACAGCTGGGTGACCGCCCCCGAGGCACAGGCTTACGCACAGAATGTGCCTCTCTCCGTGTTCTATCTATGGGATGCAGCAACGGTGCAGTCGTCTTCAGGCGGTCACTACCGCGGGTATGTCACGGGTGCCGAGTTCGTGCTCAACCTCTATGGTGGCTGGTACTTCTTTGAACAGGATGGCAGGCAGTATGCCGTGTTCCACAACTTCTCGATTACGGGAGCCGATGACTCCAAGGGCGTCTCGGCAGACTTCTTCCTGACCTCTCTTGAAGAAAGCCCCAACACATGGAATGTCTACGAGCTGCAGGGCAACAAGTTCTACTTCTTTGGCAGCGTGCCTGCCTAGGCTCAATGTGTGAAGCGCAAAGCATAATACGGTATCATACTTATGAACAGCGCCATTATTTTCCTTTTAAACGGATGGATGGGACTGTTTGGCAGCCGCGGTAACAGGTAAACTGTAATCTGCTCGTTTGGATAACACGAAAGAGATGTATGGAGCAGTAAGCGCTACGTAAGAGCACGTTGCAAAAGCCATAGGCTCAATCGTGTCGGTTTGCATGACTGGAGAAGGAACCGAGAGAGATGCCAAGCTATCATTACAATGCCGTCACTTTGGATGGCTCACGTCGTACTGGTCAAAAGGATGCCGCCAGCGTCGAACAGTTGACCAGCGCCTTGAAAGATGAGGGGCTGTTCATAACAAAATGGTCGACCAAAGAGATGCAACAACAGGCGACGGCCAAACTCAAGACCGAAGAAATAGCGGATTTCTGCCGCCAGCTTGCAGCGATGCTGTCAGCCGGTATCATGCTCATCCGCGCCATAACCATCATGTCGCAGCGCAACGTCAAGCCCCACGTCAAAAAGGTGTACGACTCCCTCATCGATGATTTACAGCGTGGCTCCACGCTTTCTGAGGCAATGGCAAAGCAGGGGCGCGCGTTTCCTGATTTGCTTATCAATATGGTACGTGCCGGCGAGAATACCGGGCGTCTTGATGTCACCGCAGAGAAGATGGCTGCCACCTATGATAAGGAGCATCGCCTCAACCAGAAGATCAGCTCCGCTACGGTTTATCCCATCATTCTTGTCGTACTCATCATCGGCGTTGTGCTCATACTCTTTACCTTCGTGCTGCCACAGTTCATGGGACTCTTCGAGAATATGGAACTCCCTTGGCCAACGAGGGTTGTCATGGCGATCAGCGATTTCATGCTTGCCTATGGCCTCTACACAATCATAGGGGTTATTGTTGCTGCTGCGGGGCTCATCATGTTGTTCCGCAGGCCCGGACCGCGCAAGGGTCTCGATTACTTCAAACTGCGGATACCCCGGATCGGCCATCTGTTGCGCACCATCTACACGGCTCGTTTTGCGCGCACGCTGTCATCGCTTTACGTCAGTGGTGTCTCAATGATCCAGGCGCTTCAGATCTCGCGGAGCATCATAGGAAACACGTACATCGAGGCACAATTCGACGCCGTTGTTGAGGCTCTGGGCAATGGCCGCACGCTTTCACAGGCCATAGCTCTGGTCAATGGCTTTGAATCCAAACTGCAATCAACCGTCCTCATCGGTGAAGAGAGCGGCTCGCTTGAGCACATGCTCGAATCGGTTGCCGATCAATATGATTATGATGCTGAAATGGCCTCTCAACGGCTCGTCACCATGATTGAGCCTATCCTGATCATCTTCATGGCAGTGATCGTTGCTTTTGTCATTATCTCAGTGCTCCTGCCTATCTTCTCGCTCTACTCGTCTGTTGGTGCCGAAGGAGGCCTCTGATGAGTGCAGCCCTCTTCTTTCTTGTTCTACTCTTCTGCCGAAGCCGAAGGAGGCCTCCGCTATGAGCGTATCTATCTTCTGCTCCCCCACAGAGCTCAGACTGGTTGTGGGCAGCGCAAACAACAACAGAGTAAAAATCGAGGAGTTCCACGAGCTTCCCCTTCCGGAGACCACGATGATCAACGGAATCATAACCAACCCGGACTCCATGCTCCGTTACCTCAAGGATGTGCAAAAGGTGCGCGGTCCTTTTGGCCAGGACGCGGTCATCGTGCTTGAAAGCAACCTCGTACGCACGAAGATCATGACCATCCCAAAGGTTGCCCCCCGGCAAGTCACACTCTTTGTCACCGATGAGCTCAAGGCGCTTGCTGACGACGCCTCGGCTGCAGAGGAAATCTACGACTATTCGATCATTGGCGACAACAGCAACACGGGTGGGCTGGATGTCCTCGGCGTCGCCGTCGGGCGCCCCTTGCTCAAACCTTACCTCGAGACCTTTGGGGCTTCCGGCTTCAAGGTCAAGAAAATCGATGTGGGCGTGAATGCCCTTATCAAGATCATAGACAGCTGCGTCCCGCAGCTTAAAGCAGATACGAACCTGTTCATGTTCATCGATGCCAAAGTGCTCTTCATAACGCTCTTTGAAGACGGCGGGCTCAGGATTATCAAGAAGTATCGCCTCATCGGTGAAGAGGGCACACTGGAGTATAACCAGGAAATTGCAAACCACCTTTCGGCTATGGTGCAGTTCCAGATGGGGCAACATCATGAGGCTGGGATACACAGCATCTATACGGCGGGCATGGCGCCTGAACGCCTTGCGGGGCTCGCTGGTGTGGTGAGCTACCTCAACATACCCATTGAGGATATCCAGCTCGATAACCACCTCGACTTTGTTGGTAAAGCAGGTTTCGATGGATCTGAGTTCAGGCTCTCAAAGTACCTGCTTAATATCGGCGGCCTGCTAGGAAAATAGCTGGGGAATGAGTGAGTAATGGCAAAGAAAAAGGACATAAACCTCTACAAGGTGGCAACGGGCAGGGTGAGAACCAAGTCGCGACGTCCGCTGGTCATCTCTACAATCTTGATTGTACTCGCAGGGGCACTAATCGCGTTTGGCGTTTACTACTGCACGTCAACGATAACCCGCCTCGCGCTTGAACGCGACGATTTGAACCAGTACCTCGAAAGCAACCTTACGCTCGAGCAGTACAACAACAGCTTTGAAGCGCAAAACGAGGCGGAAGCCATGGAAGGCTTTACCACACAGATCAAGGGGACTTTGCTCAACATCTCTAGCTACCCTGAAATCACGGGCACCGACTATCAACTCATCATGGGCTCGGCTGGCTCAAACATCACAATTACCGGCTTGCGCTATGAGCGTCGCACGGGAATCCTGAGCTTCCGCGCCGCATGCAGCGATACGGCACTGGTTCCGCACTTTATAGAACGCCTGCGCACGCAGGGCAACTTTGCCGATGTTCAGTATCGCGGCTATGTGCAATCTGACACAGGCGAGAGCACTCTGTACACCTACGAACTAGAATGCCTGGTAAAAAAGCCGACCCCCACGCTGCCGAGTATAGCTGAGGCTGCGAGCGAGAAAGGAGGTGCATGATGAGAGAAGAGAAGAAGGGGCTGTTTGCAGCCCTGGCGCGTCTGAGTGCGAGCGAGAAGCGCTATCTCATCGCCTTGCTCATCGTGGCTCTCATCGGCGGGGGCGGATGGCTCGTCGTTCTGCCCACGCTCACTACCATCCAGAACATGGAAGATGAGATTGAAACGCTGAACGCACATAAATCACAATATGAGCAGCAGATTGCCAAGACAACCGCTTACGAGAGCCAGTATACAAAAGCGAATGAAGAATACAAGCAGTACCAGCAGTTCTTCTTCCCGAATATGCCCCCGGAGGAAGTTGACGACAAGGTCACTACCCTCCTGAAAGAACACGGCCTCGACCCCAAGCGTCTCTCGATGACCGCCTTGCAACTGGACGAGCTGCCCGCCTATGAGGCGCAACCGCTGGTGCCCGGTGCTGTGCCTGAAGGCGAGGGCGCTGCCGGCGATGCCACCGCAGAGGGCAAGGCACGCACCAACACAGAGGAAGATAGCTCGGGGGCAAACACGGATGCCGTTACGCAGCCCGCCTATGACGGCACAAGCGCTGTGTATGTCTATACCGTTGATATTCAGGTCGATTGCACCGCCGAGGAGCTCTTTGCTTTCATAGAGGCTACAAACGCCAACCCGGCCATCGAGATGACCACTTTTAACTTCAAGGAGCCCGCAAACGTTGACGAGGACGGGTCGGCAGCGATTCAGCTGAAGATCTACGTATTCTTTGGCACCGCGAACTAAGGGGAGAACATGGCACAGACACGACAGATTCGCATAGGTGACCTGCTCAAAGAATATGGCTACCTCGATGAGGAACAGCTTGATCGGGCGCTTGAGTACCAGAAGATCAACAACGTGCGCCTCGGCCAAGCGGTTATCGACCTCGGCTATGTATCTGAATATGAAGTACTCCTCGCGCTGTCGCACAAGCTCGGATTGCAGATGGTTGAGGTCAGCAGCCTGCATGTTGATGTAGCGGCACTGCAGAAGATCCCGCGTGCGCTGGCTGAGAAAACCTGTGCGCTGGCTATTGGCGAGGCAGACGGCGCGCTCGATGTCGTCATCAACGACCCCGTGGATCTCTACGCCACCGAGGAGTTGCAAAACGCCGCACAGATGCCCCTGCACCTGCTCATCGGCAAGCGCGACGAGATCATGACCGCCATCTCGCACTACTACAGTGAGGTCAACGCGCGCCAGGCCGTCAACAAGCTCGACGAAGAATCAGCCACGCTGTTCCCTGAGATCGAGGGGGTCAACGCAGTCGAGATCGGCGACGATACGACCCCCGTCGTCAATCTACTCAACTCGCTCATGATGCGTTCTTACTCGAGTGGAGCGTCTGACCTGCATATCGAACCCTTTGAGAGCAAGAGCAAGATACGTATGCGCGTCGATGGTGCGCTCATCGATTACTCCGATCTGCCCAAGAACGTCCACTCGGCGGTTCTCGTGCGCCTGAAGATCATCTCGAATCTTGATATAGCTGAAAAGCGCCTCCCGCAAGATGGGCACTTTCGCATATCCATCTCCGGCGTAGACTTGAACGTACGCCTCTCGGTCATTCCGACCATCTATGGCGAGAAGGCCGTTCTGCGCTTTCTCTCGACCAATGTGCCCATAGATCACGCGGGGCACTTTGGCATGATCGATGAGGATTACGAGAAGTTCCTGAAGATCCTCTCCAACCCCAACGGCATCATCTACATCACCGGCCCGACCGGCTCGGGTAAGACAACAACGATGTATATGGCCATCGAACGGTTCCGCCAACGACAGATTAACATCTCCTCGATTGAGGATCCGGTGGAGCGTAATCTTGAAGACGTCAACCAGGTGCAGGTCAACAATATGGCGGGTCTGACCTTTGAGGCTGGCCTGCGTTCACTCATGCGCCAGGACCCTGACATCATCATGGTTGGAGAGACGCGCGACGCTCAGACTGCCTCTATCTCCGTCTCTGCCGCCATCACGGGTCACCTCGTTATCTCAACGCTCCATACCAATGACGCGCTTGCCTCCATCGTGCGTCTTGAGGATATGGGCGTGCCGCCGTATCTCGTGGGCAACTCGGTCGTGGGGCTCGTCGCCCAGCGCTTGGTTCGCAAGGTGTGTCCCTATTGCACCGAGACCTACAACGCCGACGAGATCGACCTGATCACACTCGGTTATCCCCAGGGCACCGTAGCCCCTCTGAAACGCGGTACTGGCTGCAACTCCTGCAACAACACGGGCTATAAGGGTCGTATCGCCATCCATGAGATCGTTGCCGTTGACAAGCGCATGCAGCGGATGATTGCTGAGGAAGCAACGATGAGTTCGCTCTATGAGTATGCACGCAAGGTTCAGGGCTTGACGACCCTGCGTGAACGCGCCCGCGACCTCGTCATCTCTGGCGTTACCAGCATGGAGGAGTTCTTGAAGATTGGAGAGTCGGTAGACTGATGTCAGCCTTTTCACTTGAGACGCTCTTAGAACACGCACGTGCAAATGATTGCTCGGATGTCCATATAACCGCAGCGCAGGCACCGACCTTCCGCAGGTTGGGAAAGCTGTTCGTTGGCCCGTATACTGGATCCTCTGAGGAGTATCGTGTCCTTATCCTGTCCATGCTCAATGAGTTGCAGCGTGAAGAACTCCGGCTTGGACACGACCTCGATTTCTCCTTGCAGAGCACCACCGGTCAGCGCTATCGCGTGAATATCTATCGTCAGCAAAACCAACTTACGGCAGCTATCCGCGTACTCAGAAACGACATCCCCTCACTCGAAAGCCTGAATCTGCCAGCTGTCTTCCGTCAGCTTTGTGAGCAGACACGCGGCCTCGTGCTTGTCACCGGGCCGACAGGCTCAGGCAAGTCAACCACCCTGGCAGCGATGATCGACTACATCAACGCGCACCGCAGGGCGCACATCATCACCATAGAGGATCCTATCGAATATATACACTCCAGCAAGAACTCCCTCGTACATCAACGTGAGGTGCACCGTGATGTGCCGAGCTTTGCCGACGCGCTCCGCTCAGCTATGCGCGAGGATCCCGATGTCATCCTCGTTGGTGAGATGCGCGACTTCGAGACGGTCTCCGCAGCGGTGACTGCCGCCGAGACCGGGCACCTTGTTCTCTCCACCCTGCACACAACCGGAGCATCACAGACCCTCAACCGCATCGTTGATGTCTACCCCTCACACTCACAGAACATGATACGCTCACAGCTTTCCGGCGTGCTCCGCGGTGTGGTTACGCAGGCGCTTGTGCCGCTGGCTGACAACAGTGGGCGCACGGTTGCCACCGAGATACTCATCGGCACAGACGCCGTCTTGAATCTTATCCGCGAGGGCAAGTACCACCAACTCGATACGACCATGCAGAGCAGCTCGCACGTGGGCATGCACACGCTTGCAGCAGACCTCGTCAACCTCCTGCGCCAGGGACTCATAACCCGCGAAACCGCAGCCGCCACCGTCAGCAACGAAGTCGAACTCGAGCAATACCTCGGATACCAGAGGCCCACAGAGTAGCGCTCTCTTCACAGCATCCTGTGCGTAGTGTTATTTGGCGTTGGGGAGAAGGATTACTTCGGGAGATTTGAACTCGGGAGGCGGGGTTACGTCTTCAAGGCTGAGTGCTCCGTTGATGAGGTAGACCGTGCGTGTGCGCTGTGCCACCTGGTGACTCTCCCTGTCGTAGAGGATAACCGTGATGGTCTCAGCAGGCTTTCTGTTCGTAAGCTTGGTTTCGATGATACTCACTGACATACTGCCGCCTTGGTAAAAAGATTCGCCAAAGATGTTCTGAGGCGTAGCGCTCGATTCGGCGCGGCGGTAGTAGATCCAGCCGCGTTCTGCGGGCAGACCGTTCTCATCGCCTATATAGAGGAGCGGATCCTCGGTGACGGCCAGTAAAGCCTCAAAAGAAGCCAGATCCTCTGCTTCACTCGAGGTCACTGCTGTTGCAAAGGTGGCACGCTCCTCAACAAAATCAAGCGCTGCATCTGCAACACGCTCATACGTTGCGTCCTGGGTCACGTTTGCAGAAAGGCTCAGGGAGGAGATGAGGATGGCGGCGGCGGCTCCAAAGACGATGACCGAAATCAACATCGCCACGATGAGCTCAACTAAGGTGAAGCCTTGAGTGCCGGACGAGGCTTGGAAGTGGGGTTTGCGGATCAGACCCACGAGGACACGTGCACGCTTGCTCATACTTTTCATCAAGGCTCCGGGATCGTATACTCAAAGGTCGAAAGGCTGCCATCGTTTGTGCTGAAGGTGTTCATCGTTGCATCTATGCTGAAGCCCCCCAACTCCAAGGTCTCTCCGGTCGAAGTTGCAGAATCAGGGTCGGTTGCGGCGGCGTTCGTCAACTCCTCATCAGAGTTTGCAATCTCTGCGCTGCGCTTTGTCAATCCCGCCGCCGTGTAGATAAAGGTGACGAGCAAAAGCGAGACGACCGCCAGTATGGCGGCGGCCACGACAACCTCGATGAGGCTCAGACCCCTCGTATCAAAACGCAGTCGCTCAATCATAGTATACTCCTATCATCCAGCCTCCGAATGATGAGGTGCCGGAATGTATGCAGCGCCCCTGACCGTCAGGACCGCGTAAACCGCTGTTTGCTCCCGTGTCCTGACTGCAGAGGTAGGAGGAGTCAACCTCCAAGTCAAACGGAAGACCACGCGCACTCCCTACCGTCACCAGGTCAACGAAGTTCCCCCAAAGGTGTATACGGTTGCTCGTGCCGGATATGACGGGCGCTGTTATCGGGATGATAAGTCTTCCGCCCGTTGTATGCAAGTCGCCTGCTGCCGGCGCACCGAGGATGTGGATACCGGATTCTGCATCAAACGCGGTGGCCTCTTCAGGAGTCGCGCCCGCAGGAACCGCCGGGGCATCAAGCTGAAAGTCACCCCGGATATCGACGATACCATCATTGTAGCAGTAGATGTTGCCCCTAATCTTTGCGCCTGCCTTGATGACGAGCGTGCCCCCCTCAACATAGATCACGGTATCGACATTCACGTTCTCGCTCGGATCGATAACGAGGGTTGCGCCCGCGGCAACTGTGATGGACTCAGGTGCCACGTACAGGCTGTACTCGCCTGTTGCGTTGGCGGCAAGCGTATTTTCAGCCCATTTGCCGCTGGGGTTGGTGTAGAGCTGTTTTCCGCCTTCAATGGTCAGCGTCTGACCCGCACCCACGTAGACACGCCCACCAATTATCTTTGTTTGGGGCAGGTAGTAGCTCTGGATTTTCCGCCACTCCAGGTGAGCTGCGGCTTCCGATGTCGACTGCTCGGAAACTTCGTAATAACTCAAGGCGGGTCTAAAGGCTGAAGTGCGCGGCGTTGCCGTGCCCTGGGGAGTGACCAACACGATGTCGGTGTTATAGATAAGGGTGCTATAGCGCAATTGGGCAAAATACTCGATGATATGTGAGGTGGGATCGATCGTATCAATGAAGTTGTTAAAATAGGCATCGACATTCACACCCTCTTTCGTCCCATTGGCTTTTGTTCGCGTATAGGTGCCCCCTATGGTCAATCCGCGTGTCGCATAGATGCTGCCCGTCGTGCCTGTGATGTTGTTCTCAGCATCATACGTGTAAGCATTAAGAACATTGACCCCCTGCTGTATCCATGCCATGTTGCCTCGGTAGGTGGGGTTTTGCTGATCCGCAGTGGTTGTTCCTACATTGTCGAGCAGGTAGAGGTCAAAGTTCTCGCCATAATAGACGGGGAGCGTTGGCATACCGCGCTTGTTGCGACCAGAGACCTCTGAGATCGAGCCGGGAAAGGCGCTGAAGACATCCCCTCTGGTTTGCCCGTAATTCGGGTTGGAAACATAAGAGCCCCAGCCCCAGTAATCGAAGAAGTTATCCAGGTAGGTCGTTGTGCGCGACGCCGTACTTCCAGCGTCGTAGGCATTATAAAAGGGATGGAGGATCAGGTTGGTGTTCACGCCGGAATTGATGGTTGCATTGTTTGTCTTCTGCGTGTAGATAACGCAGGATGCCCATTTTTGCGGATACCAGGCGTGCTGGACGAGGGAGTTGCCAGGGTACCCGGCATATTGCGGTGCTGCGGCTGTATAGTCTCCTTTGGCGGGGGTCAGCGTAACTGGCATAACGAGGTTGTTTGGATAGTAGTTAACATAAGGGTTGGCTTTCATGTTCGTGCCCGTTTGCTGATCGTTAAAATCGATACCAAAAAGTGCATTGTAGCGTGTATGGCTGCGGGTATCGCCCCCCAGACGCAGGTAAACATTCTTATTGGCGGTGTGGCTGATAGTGAGCGTTGTAAGCCGGGTATTATAGTTACTGGTTGCCGTGTTTGCCGCGTCGGTATTATAGCCGGAATACGTCGCGCGGAGGGGATTGAAGGTCATGCGTGCAAGCGGTGCCCCGCTGCTTGCGGTCTGCGTGGGCGCGACAAAGGTGCGCACGTTCTCTTGCTGAGAGCCATCGGTTGTGGAGTTGGTCGCACCGGGGCTTGTGGTGGCAAGGGCGTCTGGCCCGGGATAAGGAGTGTCCTTGACGCCGCTGGCATTAACCCAGAAACACTCCCACTTTACCTCCCGATTCGCAGCGAGGTTCGCAACGAGCGTTATGTCTGCGGCATCGGTTTGCACATAGTTGCTGCCGTCATAGAAGCTTCCCAATTCAAGCGGGCTGGGGTCGGGTACGATAGCATTGAGCTCGTCCTCCCGCTCCTTCTGTACGCTCCCCGGCGCAAGCGGGTCGAAAGGTGAGATCGGAGGCTCCGGGTATTTGTGCTCGGCAACCTCGCGCACCATGGTTATCGCAACGACCCGCTCAACACCGGCAAAGAGGGCAATCGAGCTTATCTCCAACTTCGTGCGCTCCTCGTCGAGATAGCGGAGGCTGACCGTACACTCCCCCACCTCACGGGGTAACGAACCCCCTGAGGCGATGCCAAGAGGATACTCAATGCCGTCGGGGGTTTCAGGGCCTGGAACAGTCGCGAGAAAGGCCTCGACCTCAGAGGTATTCTCCGCGCCTGGGGTGCTGCCTGAGGCTATCCAGTCAGAAACGGTAGTGGTCGAAGAATAGGCGGTGTAGTACGCCTGCTGTTCTTCGTGCTGGAGAATGGCACCATTGAAGCGCGATGAGGCTGCCATGAGTGTGACGCCAAAAACGAGGAGGATGACAAGGATGACAACAAGCACCCAGATCAGTGAGGATCCTTGCTTGTCTCGCATACACGCGCGCGCGCAGGTGCTCAGATGTGGGTCGGGTGGTTCGTCCCCCTGCCCTTGCTGTCCCGCGCTCCGAGTTTCGGAGGTAAACCGTCGTTTGTGCATAGGTATGCACGCGTGTGCGTAACTGGTCATAGTGCACGGCCCCCTTGTCATTGCAAATGCGATTGCGGGTAGAAGTATAGCAGGAAAAATCTCGATTTAAACCCTTGTAGGCAAAGATACTGCTTTGGTTACAAGCGGATTAAGGGCATTTTTATGAGCCTGTAACCTGCTGTTTCATAAATTGCTTTGGTTGTCAAGTCTCCTTTTGTCGCGTTGTGTGGGTCTTTTCACGGGCTATCAGTGCGTGTAAAGTAGTCGTTGTTGAAAAGGAA
>JAITOC010000002.1 GCA_031290175.1 Coriobacteriales bacterium
CTGAT
Organism: Coriobacteriales bacterium; assembly: GCA_031290175.1. Taxonomy (GTDB): domain Bacteria; phylum Actinomycetota; class Coriobacteriia; order Coriobacteriales; family UBA8131; genus JAITOC01. The sequence goes on from JAITOC010000002.1 coordinate 6, forward strand.
GAGGCGATGCGCCGTCTCCATCTGGTGCAGAGTCGGAAAGCACTCGTATTCCAAGCCCCAATGCAGGCAGGCCACAACCACTTCAGCCCCACGCGCCCGCGCCTGCTTGACCTGCGCAACGACAGGGGTAATGTCAGCTGTGGGCGCGTTAAGGCGCAGCACATTGGCAAGAAACTCCCTACCGCCGGGGCGGGTCTGGCGGTTGAGGCTGAATGTCCAGGAAAGAAACGCGATTTTGATTCCCTGCACTTCACGTATCGGAAAAGCATCGTGCTCTGCTCTGCTCCGAGCAGTACCAACGTGACCCAACCCCACTTCATCAAGAAAATCCAAGGTGGCGAGCAGTCCGTGCACACCTTGATCCAGTGCATGATTGTTGGCAGTGGAGAAGAGCGAGAAGCCGGCATCGGCAAAAAGCCTGACGGCTTCCGGCGTGTTGTTCATCCGTGGAGGGGCAGTGATATTCTCGCTGGCACAGCTCAGTGGTCTATCCTTAACAACGGGGGACTCAAGGTTGCAGCAGCAGATGTCAGCGTGGAGAAAGTCGTCGAGTTCATCCCAGTAGTGCTCAGTGCAATCGGCGCGCATGGCTTGAGCGGGCAGGACATCGCCGGCAAAAGTGAGCGTTGCCATCGTGGGGAGAGGCGTGTTCGTTGACGCACTACTACTGTTGCGCCCCTGACGCTCTCCCCACCCCGTTTGAGCAAATCCAGCAGTGGGATGAGCACTAAAATACTCCCGGATATGTGAGTCCTTTTCGGGCTCGCGAATCGGGTGGCCATAGAATTTGTATCCCCACCAAAGCATGCCGCCAAGACCCATCGTCAATGAGTCGCCCTCCACAGGCCGTGAAGAGCGGAGTCGCCCCAAGGTGACGAGCTGGATAAATGCGGCTAAAAACTTAAGGAGATACTGCACGCCAGCACTCCTTCCTTCCTGGTTTTCGGGATCAAAAGACTGTAGCTCAGACTAAGTAGTATATTATTAAACTTATAAGTTTACTAGTAAATACTGTGAGCTTTACAGAAATTGTCATACAGCATTGCTATAATGTCGCATGGCAGAATAAAGTGACACTAAGGAGGGTGACTGGCATGGCCTTACAGATCGCTTCCGTTATCATTTTCATTATCGTTGTGCTTGCTGTGGTGGTGCTCGTGCGCACATTCACCTTCAAACCGCCTCAGGCCGCCCAGGGCAAGAGCGCCTGGGAACCGGATCGCTTGGACGAGGAGGCGCTCCGGCGTCTCAGCGCAGCCATACGTATCAAGACCATCAGCTCGGTCGATTATGATTCTTGGGATTTTACCCCCTTTGACCAGTTCAAAAGCTTTTTGCAGGAGGCCTTCCCTCTCTTTCATGAGCAGTGCAAGCGAGAGGTCGTCAATGGCTATGCGCTCATCTACCGCTGGCAGGGGAGCGATGAGTCGCTCCTGCCCATAGCCCTGATGGCGCACTATGACGTAGTGCCGGTAGAAGAAGGCACTGAGGACGATTGGCAACACCCGCCTTTTGCCGGCGAGATAGCTGACGGCATCATCTGGGGTCGTGGGACTTTGGATATAAAGAGCCAACTTCTGGCCTATCTGGAGGCAGCCGAGCGGTTGATGCGGAGCGGTTTTCAACCACAGCGCGGGGTCTACTTCTGTTTTGGGCACGATGAGGAGACGGGTGGCGCGCACGGCACCCAGCGCACGGTAGCCCATCTACGTGAGCAGGGCGTGCGCTTTGAAGCCGTACTGGATGAAGGCGGCACGGTAGTCAGTGGTGCACTCAAAGGTGTGGAGGTACCCATTGCCCTCATTGGCATTGCCGAGAAGGGCACAAGTAACTATGAGCTTTCCCTGGAAGGCGAGGGTGGGCACTCATCGATGCCGCCCACACACACCTCTCTGGGTCTTGCGGCACGCCTGATTACCCAGATCGAAAACCATCCTCTTCCCCTGAGCCTGACCCCCCCAGTTGAGCTGATGCTGCGCTCGCTGAGCGGACAGATGGGGTTTGCGGTGCGTCTTGCTGTGGCTAACCTCTGGCTGATGCGGCCACTCTTGTTGCGCGTGCTGGCAGCCAGCTCGGTAACCAATGCGTTGGTGCGTACGACTTTTGCCGTAACACAGGCCAAGGGCTCGGATGCCTGTAATGTCTTGCCGCAGCAAACCACCATACGCATCAATGTCCGCTTACTTTCTGGCGATACCGTGGCCAGCGTCAATGCCTACTTTGCTGCTTTGGCAGCCAAAAGCGGTGTGTCCGTGCGCATCACGCCGGTTCTCCAGAATGAGGCCTCGCCGATATCGCCCATCGATACCCCCTTTTATGCGTCGATCCAGGGTCTTCTCAGCCAAATCTACCCCAATGCGATAGCCTCTCCCTATCTCGTAGCGGGTGGGACCGACTCGCGCTATTTCTATGCGCTCAGCAATAATGTCTATCGTCTCAGTCCGGTTTGGATTACCGAGCATGATCGCACAACCATTCACAGCACAAATGAATCCCTGAGCGCCGTAAACTATGAGCGGATGATCCACTTTTATGAGTTGCTGTTGAGGGAGTTGTAGCGAGGTCAGATCGGCGCCTTTGGAAAAGCTTCGATTAATAGCTCTCCCCCCGTCACCCAGGGCTTGACCCGCAATCTACCTGCACTTTTAAGGACGAGATTGCGGGTCAAGCCCTGGGTGACGGAATTTACCGGCGTCTCCCTAGCTGCACTCTTAAGAACGTCATTGCGGGTCAAGCCCTGGATGACGACTCTCTAGCCCAGCGCTGCCTGCGCGGCGTTGGTGCCGGCGTAGCGACCGGAGGTGTAGGACCAGTTGAGGCCGCAGCCGCCTGCAGGGTAGTCGTCGTAGATGAAGGTTCCACAGCATACCTCGCCGGCAGAGTAGAGGTTGGGCAGGGGAGTCCCTGTGGTGTCGAGCACCTGAAAATCGGTGTTCACGTGGAAGCCGCCAAAGGATCCATGGGTGCAGACGCCAAAGGTCAGGGCATAATAGGGAGCCCTGGTCAGGGCTATGAGGTTCTCGGTCTTCTTCTTGAACTGGATGTCCGTGCCAGCTTGCGCCAGCTCATTGTAGGCTTCGAGGGTCTTTTGGGCTGCGGCTCCGTCAAGCCCGAGTTTATCTGCAGCTTCCTTGACGGTCTGCCCTTGGGTGAAGAAGCCCTCTTCGAGACCAAACGCGAACTTCTCCTGAAGCTCATCGGAGAGGGCGTCGACCATGGCCTGGTCGTAGATGGCGTAGAAGTCCTGCTGGGGGAAGTGGGCAACGGTGTAGTAGATGTCATGGGTCTGACCGCCCTCGTTGACGAAACGCTCGCCCTGACGATCGACCCAGAGGGCCTTGTTGCTGATGAGCTTTGACTGACCCGCCTCGACGGGGCAGGCGAGGATGCCGTTGGTGCCACCGTGTCCCTCGTATGCAGCACCTGCGTCAAGACCCATCTGCAGACCCTCGCCGGTGCATCCGGTGCCGACTTCGGTGTAGACGCCCGAGTAGTCGGGGCAATACTCGTCGATCATCGTGGGATTGCGGCAAAACCCACCGGTCGCGATGATGGTTTTCTTTGCGTTGTAGTGCACCTGGCTGCCGTCATCTTTGCGGGCGAGCACGGCGACAACCGCTCCGGCATCGTCAAGGATGAGCGTCTGGGCTGCCGTGCTGAAGTGAAATGTCACGCCGTGCTTCTCGGCGAGTGCCGTGACGGCGGTGAGTGCGTCGTTGGCATTGGTGAGGCAATTGTGACCACGGGGTACGGTGTCCTTGCCCTTGAGCGACACGACATCGGTGAAGGGGACCTTGAGCTCGTCGTAGAGCCAGTCGATGGTCTCGCCAAAATGCTCGGCACAGAACCGCTGCATATCGCCGTCGAGCTTGTCGCCACCACGCGTGAGGAAGTATTCCAGCAGTCCTTCGGGGTCGTCCTCTATGCCAGCGGCTTTTTGGAGTTTCGTCCCCGCGCCGTAGAGGGTTCCTATGGCAAGCGAGCTTGAGCCGACGAGCCAGGATTCTTTCTCGATGAGGATGGTTTTGGCACCGGCCTCTGCAGCTTTTGCCGCAGCGGTGACACCGGCACCACCGCCACCTAAAACGAGGACATCACAGTCGATGGTTTCGACCACTTCGCCAAGCGGTGCAGTGCGGGGAGAGCAGGCCGCGAGACCGCCCAATGTGGCGAAGGTAAAAGCACCAACCAATAATCCAGCGAATTGACGTCTGGAGAGAGCGTCATCGAGGTGATGTTCATGATCGGTTGTACTTTGCGAGGGGATAACGCTTGTGTTCACGTGTTTCATGGTACGCTCCATTTCCAATGTTCCAGAGTTGGTCATTCGTTGGTTACTGTGATTTCCATAATTGTGTATCGCCTGCGGGAAGTCTTGCCCAGAAACGGGTGAGGCGAGGTCGTGAAGCACATAATCACACCATTCGGGGGAGTAAATCCCGGTATAATGGAGCCGTGCGTGTACAACCTGACAGGTTGCCACCTGCTTTGAGATGAGGTTGCTGTATGCGTCAAGCCCGGGGAGACGCCCTGAGCAATGGGGAGCCTTCGTTTGATACCAATGTCCTGCCGCCTGCGTCCTTGCGTTTGATAGGTCGCGGTTTCATGCCGTGTTTCTTAGGGATCGCTGCGACGCGGGTGTGGCTCCAATGTAATCTGTTTGGCTCATATACCCAAAGTGACGATGGGCTGGTCACCATAGTCAGCAACCTCGTCTATGGGCTTGTCATGCTCACGGGTGCCCTGGTCTCGCTGCGACGCCAGACTTCACGGCAGCGCCAACGCAAGACCGCCTGGATCTCGTTTCTCCTTATGACCGTGGCGACGATGCTCCTGATGACCGGCAAGGAGCTCGGTTCTGTTCCCCTGATGTTCGGTGCCAGTTGCCTCGCCGGCGTGGGTGGTGCCTACGGTGGAGCCATGTGGGTCATGCCGTTTTTGCGGCTCGATCCCCGCGGGGCAGTGCTGCATACCTTCCTTGCGCTGGCGCTCGGTTCATTGGGCGGCCTGGCTATAGGCTTTCTCCCCGGACAGCTGGGATATATCGTGAGCATATTCATGCCGGCGCTCGCATTGCTCTGCAATCAACGCGCCATGAAGGTAGACGTGCCCACTCCGGCAAAGGTTGACCCTTGCTATGACCGTGAGCCACGCTCGACATTCCTGTATCTCTGCGGGGGGATTGCGGTATTCGGGTTTGCTTTGGGAATATCGCGCGGCTTTCCCGCAGGGGAGCCTGTTCCGCTTGACCCGGCGTTGCGTCTGGTGCATCAACTGGGCGTTGTGCTCCTGAGTCTCTTTGTTGTGTGGTGGACCATCGGTCGTGGCAAGCGTCTCAGTTTCTCACTGCTCTGGAGGATCGAGATCATGCTCGTTGCCGCAGGCGTGCTCATCTTGTCGGTATTCCCCGGGCAGCTCACCTCTTTGGCAATCGCGGTTATCAACATTGCGGATACCTTCATGATGGGGATCCTGTGGGCATCCTTGCACGATGTCGCGCGACAGAGCTTGCGCAACCCCTATACCATCTACGGACTCACCTGGGCGACCCGTATCCTGTCGCGCGACTTGGGGCGTGTGCTGATACTCGTCATTGGCACGGGTGCCTATGCGGTCACAGCTGTTATCGGCGCCATCATGTTCGCGCTGGCAGCAAGCATGGCGCTCATGTTTACCGACGGCATTCCCCGCACTCGCCCCCTGTTTGCCGACCTCGCGCTGCCCGGCAAACAGCGGCGGACTTTCCAGCGTACGGCAGCTACGGCAGAGTCCCTCGCGTCAGAAGGTGCGCCCTTCTCGCCGTCGAATGGGTCAACCTTGGTGTTGAAGGCATCGGACGCGGCCCCCACGTCATCTCTGAGTGGCGTCGCCTTCTCCACAGCCTGGCTCCGTGACGACTTCAGGCTCTCCGAGCGCGAGGTGGATGTCGCCTGCCTTATCGCGCAGGGGCGCAGCAAGGCAAACATCGCCCAGCAACTCTATGTTACGGAGAATACTGTGCGCACGCACTCCAAGAACATCTATGCAAAGACCGGCGTCCACTCAAACCAGGAATTGATGGATCTGTTCCATAGCCAGATGCCCCAACTGGAGAACAGCCCGGTACACCCCGTCGAGCAAAAATGACGCTCGCTCATGGCAGACTAACGCGGAGCGCTTTATCTCCGGGTGCAGGGATGGGCACAGCGGTCTGGATTGCTTAGTTATTCTGGTGAAAAATCTTCCTCGGTGATCTCAAAGAGCCGAATCAGCCTCTTCCTTATCTGATGCATCTCTTCGCTGGTTAAAACACCGATCTTCTTGTCAAAATACTCTTTTTGAAAAGCTATGGTTTTGTCACATATTGCCCAGCTTGGTTTCTCTAACCCATTGAGTGGTGATGGCTGGATGGCTACGCTCAGTTCGTCTTCACTTCTGTTAAATGACGTAAGCAGACAAACTACTTCAGAGTCGTAAACATACCTGTCCGACTGTATTATTACTACTGGGCGTGGCTTCGAGCCATATCCTGGACCTTGGAGCAAATAGATGTCACCAAGTTTCATATGTCAACCATTTCTGGTTTGCATTGCGCACAAACTCTGTTAGCTCTTGTTCGGTTTCAAATGGGGCTGCGACTTGTTCTTCTCCGGCATCGCCTGGCGTGGGAATCAACACCAACTGATAGGTTTTAATTCCATCATCAGGCAAGCTGAACAGAAGTTGAGCCTGTTCTCTCGTTATTTCACGTTCCAGCGCTTCCACCGTTGTACCTCACCAGTCAACTCTACGTCCATTTAACCAATCAGCAGCCTATCTGCACACATATAATAAGTGGCAGTATACACCCCTTATCCAAGGTTGACAAAATTGCTCGAGCCTCAGCGGCAGAATTCATAAAACAGGTTGCAGTTCACAGGGTCAGTGGGCTGGCAAGGAATCGTGGAGCAGATGCTCAGTGCTGTGCATTCGTTAGCGCGAGCCGACCGGATAAGAGCTCGAACCCTCACAACTATCCGGGGTTCTCGCGCTGAATGCGCGGGAATGAGCCTCGGGTGCGTATCTTCCTTGCCAGCCCACTGACCCTGTGAACTGCAACTAAAACAGCGGTTACTCTCGCTTCAATGTGCTGTTACTTAGTAACAATTCTATGACGCGTTCAGCTATAGGGTAAAACCATCTATCACTGGGTGATTGCCTGTGGTAAGGTTCTCTGCTCACGACAACAAACGCAACTCACCTTGGCCTGGCAGCCCAGTGTGGTGTGTGTCGTGTGCCTGTAGGGGAACAAGAACATACGGTAAAAGAGGAGGGCGCATGATCGTCTCATGGATGACGACCAACCGCTGTAATCTCAAGTGTAAGCATTGTTACCAGGACGCCGAGGGCACTGACGCCTCGATAGAAGAAGAGCTGACGACTGCGGAGGGCAAGGCTCTCATCGACCAAATCGTGCGTGCGGGCTTCAAGATTATGATCTTCAGCGGCGGAGAACCCCTGCTCAGAGATGATATCTTCGAGCTCGTTGCCCATGCGGCATCCAAGGGGCTGCGCCCGGTCTTTGGCACGAACGGTATGCTCATCACCCCCGAAGTCGCACGCAGGCTCAAGGAGGCGGGTGCGGCTGCCATGGGTATCAGCCTCGACAGCCTTGATGAATGCAAGCACAACGAGTTCCGCGGCGACCAGGATGCCTATCGGCTCACGCTTGAGGGTATGAAACATTGCCGTGAGGTCGGGCTTCCCTTTCAGATCCACACGACCATCATGGACTGGAATCAAGGGGAGCTGCTCGATGTCATCGACTTTGCCGTCAAGCAGGGCGCACAGGCGCACTATCCCTTCTTCCTCATCCCGGTCGGTCGCGGCAAGTACATCGCCGAGACCTCCATCAAGGTGCTCGAAAACGAAGAACTGATCGAGAGCATCATGCAGAAGAGCACCGAGGTGCCCATCGGCATCAAGCCGACCTGTGCGCCGCAGTTCGTGCGTATCGCCCGCCAGCTGGGTATCGAGATGCGCTACACGCGCGGCTGTCTCGCCGGTCTCACCTACTGCATCATCTCGCCAAATGGCATCGTGCGCCCCTGCGCCTACATGATGGAACCCGCCGGTGACCTGCGGGAACAGACCTTTGACGACATCTGGGCAAACAGCAAACTCTTCAAGACCCTGCGCACGCAAGCCTACGATACCCCCTGTGGTACCTGCGATTACAAGGACGGTTGCGGCGGATGCCGTGCACGTGCCGCCTTCTATCATGACGGTAATTTCATGGCAGCAGATGACTACTGCGCTCATGGTAAAAAATTGCTACAAGAAACAGCAAATTAGGATCTGTCGAAAGGAGTTAAGGTGAAGGATTGGGCTATTTCAAGGAGGTTCAGTGCATTGTTGTTGGCGCTGGTTATGGCGCTCAGCTTGTTCGTGCTACCGCTTGTCGGTTGCAGAAGTGCTGGCGCAAAGGACGAGGGAGTGGCAGAAGCAACGGAAGGGGAGAACGAGGGGCAGACCACTGAGGGGTCGCGTGCACCCGTAGGTCCGGTAACCTTCACGGACGACCTGGGCACGCAGATAACCGTCGATGACCCGCAGCGCGTGGTCTGCGGTCTGTCGAGCTTTGCGGAGACTTGGCAGCTCGCAGGCGGCAGCGTGATCGCCGTCCCCGATGATGCCCTTACGCAGACGCATCTCACCTTCTCGCCCGACATCGCAACAATCGGTGCCTTCAATGCCCCCAATCTGGAGGCTATCGTCGCCCTCGAGCCGGATCTCGTTCTCCTTTCAGCCGCCACGCCGCAACAGCTTGAGCTTCAGGCCTCCTTGACGGAGATCGGGATCCCCGTCGCCTTCTTCGAGGTCACGCACTTCGAGGATTATCTCCGCATGCTCAAGGTCTGCACGGACATCACCGGGCGCTCCGATCTCTACGAGCTTAACGGCCTTGCTACCCAGGAGCGGATCGACGCTCTGAAGGCGCAGGTGCCCGCAACCACAGCGCAGGGCGAGAAGCCGCGCGCCATCTTTCTCATCACCTACTCACAGGGCACGCGTGTGCAGGATGGCACTACCATGCCCGGGCGAATGCTCGTTGATCTGGGCTGCGTGAACATCGCTGACGAGAACCCCAGCCTTCTTAAGGATTTCAGCCTTGAAGCGCTCATCGAGGAGGATCCCGATTTCATCTTCCTGCTGCCCCTGGGCAACGACCCCGAGGCCGCCAAGCGCAACCTTGATGCGGCAGTCGAGGGCAACCCCGCCTGGGAGAACGTCAGCGCAGTCAAATCAGGCAACTATATCACCGTCGACGCTGAGCACTTCTCCTACAAACCCTGTAACCGCTGGGATGCGAGCTACCAAATCCTTCTCGACATCCTGTATCGTTGACGAACAGACTGAAGACTGAATGCCAGCCGCCGGCAACAAGCACAGACGCACGATTCTGATCCTTAGCGGGTCGTTTGTTCTGTTGCTTGTGGTGGGCGTGCTGGGCGTCTGCTACGGTTCAAGCTCCATCTCACCCATTGACCTTTGGGCGCTCATGGCCGGAGGGGAGACCAAAGGCTCAGCGGGCACGGCTCAGGCGATTATTGTGAACATCCGTCTGCCCCGTGTGCTCGGCGCAGTCCTTGCCGGTGCGGCGCTCGCGGTAGCTGGAGCGATCATACAGGCCGTGCTCAACAATCCGCTTGCAAGCCCGAACATCATCGGCGTCAATACGGGTGCGGGCGTTGCGGTGCTCATCACCGCCGCGCTGTTTCCGGCGCTCGGCTATCTGCTCCCGGTTGCTGCCTTTGTCGGGGCGCTGGCAGCGGCACTCATCATCCTTGCGATCTCGGTGGGTGGAGGGGTCTCCAAACTGACGCTTGTGCTCGCGGGTATCGCCATCAGTACGGTCTTTACCGCCGGCATGAACACGATACTCATCGTCTATCCCGACGCCTACGTTGGTTCGGGCACCTTTCTCGTTGGTGGGCTCTCAGGGTTAACGCTGCATAAGCTTCTTGGGCCAGCCGGCTACATCATCGTGGCGCTTGTGCTCGCGTTGTTCCAGGGCAGGACGCTCAACATCATCACTCTGGGGGACGTCACCGCACAGTCGCTCGGTATGCGGGTGGCGCTGCGGCGCTTCTTTCTCATCGTGCTTGCTGCCATGCTTGCTGGTGCTGCCGTGAGTTTTGCGGGGCTGCTTGGCTTTGTCGGGCTCATCGTGCCGCATGTCGTTCGCTTCATGCTGGGGTCAGACAACCGTCTCGTCCTCCCAGCGAGTGCGCTCATCGGTGCCAGCTTCGTCACCCTGTGTGACCTGCTGGCTCGTGTTGTCTTTGCGCCCTACGAGTTGCCGGTGGGCATACTGATGGCCTTCATCGGAGGCCCGTTCTTCATCCTCCTCATCGTCCGCTACCGAAGGAGTAACTTTGAGTAGGCAGCGAGGGCAGGGGCAGATCAGGAACGCAGCATGATAGAAGCGCGCAACATTGCCTTCACCTACAATCACGCACCCTTCATCGAGGGGTTCTCGCACGTCTTTGACACGGGCAGCATCGCCACCATCGTCGGCCCCAACGGCTGCGGTAAGTCAACGGTGGTCAAACTGCTGACGCGCCACCTCAAGCCGCAGGCGGGTGCCGTGCTCCTTGATGGGGAGAACAGCGAGCATTTTGGCACGCGCGCCCTTGCCCGCAAAGTCGCTCTGCTCGCGCAAAACACCCACGTGCCGAATATGGAGGTCGAACAGCTCGTGCAGTGCGGGCGCTTCCCTCATCAGACCTTTGCGGCGCCCGTCTCAAGGGAGGACACCCGTATTGTCAGCGAGGCGTTGGAGATGACAGGGGCAAAACCGTTCAGGCACAAGAACGTTAAGAACCTCTCGGGCGGGGAGCGGCAGAAGGTCTTTCTCGCCATGGCGCTCGCACAGGACGCGGACATCATCGTGCTCGATGAGCCGACCGCCTATCTTGACATTCACGCGTGTTATGACGTGATGCAGCTGGTGTGCCGCCTGAACGAGCAGCTGGGCAAAACCATCATCATGGTGCTCCACGACCTGCAACTGGCGCTGGAATACTCCCATGAGATAGTCGTCATGCAGGGCGGCAGCATCCTCGCCAGCGGCAACAGCGAGGAAGTCATCGCCTCCCACGCCATCGAGGACGCCTTCCGCATCTCACTGCGTCGCTTCTGGGAAGACGGTCACCCCTACTACAGCTTCAGCACGCAGGCAACTGCTCACAAGTAGTGCCAGCAAGTGGCACCGCTGTGTCTCCTGAGTGTGTGACAGGGGGGATCGCGACAAACGTGACCGTGACGAGCGAACCGTCAGACCGTGTGAAAAGGAGTTGCAACCTGAGTCACAAAAAGGCCGGATCGCAGAGTAGCTCGATTTCTACCATGCTCCCTGCTGGGAAGAAGCCTCCCTCCAGCGGGGTTATGAATTGACCCGATGACGCCCCTATCCTATACAATCCGTTGCCACGATTCAGGGCAAGCGGTTCGGCTTCGTATTTGCCAGCAACCTTGCGTACTTCAACGCGGGTCCAAAACTCCATTCCAGCCCTTGCCGTAATGGGCTTGGTGAGCTGCGCCAGAACAACGGGATGTTGAGAGGGATTGATGCCAAGTGCCCGTGCGATAAGGGGGCGCAAGCACCAATCAAAGGCGTAGCAGCAGGCAACCATGGGACCGGGAACATTGATAACAGGTTTTCCTGCAACAACAGCGAGCGCCAAAGGTCTGCCCGGTGCGGCAGCAACGCCATGATTGAGCAGTTCTCCCCGTTCCCGCAAAAGGCGAGTATTAAAATCTTCCTTACCTTTTGAAGAGCCTCCGTTGATTATGACGATGTCGGCAAAGGCAAGGGCGGTATCGAGCGCTGACGACAGCTCTTCCATATGATCCTTGACGATTGGGAGACAGGTAACTGTGGCTCCCATTTTTGTTAACATATGCCGGGCGAGTGATGAGTTGCAGTCGATTTGTTGCCCGCGAGCAGGGGTGGTGCCCGCTGGGATCAATTCGCTCCCTGTAGGGATAAAGCAGACGTGAGGTGGAGCAACAACAGCAACAGATGTCAGACCGCCCCGTACCAGGGTAGCGATGTCGATTGGGCGAATCTTCCAACCCTTGGCAAACAGGAAGTCTCCCGCAGCAAGGGAGCTACCCGATGGTTCGATGTTCATCCCGGCAATCACTTTGAAGTCATCGGGCAACACAAAACCGCCGCCATCAAGGAACGTAATGTCCTCGATTTTGATGACGGAATCATAGGCATCATCAAAGTCATCACCGGTATCTGCGCGTACATAATCGCGGTATTCTCTAAATGATGCGGTATCTGGGTTCCCATCCCTGAAGAGCGCGGAGGGCACCGCAACGCCATCCATGAGCGAAGCCCGCACTACCGGCTGGGTGTTTGCTGATAAGATATCCTGTGAGCAAATAAAACCAACCGCCTCGTCGATGGAAACAACGGTGCTTTTTACAGCAGGTACCCAGTGTGCGTAGAGCCGCTCCAGTGCTTCTTTGCGCGTGATGTTGTCGAATTCCATGCGGCTCCTCGTTTCTGACTTTATGGTACAGACAAGGCTGTTTTTGTAAGTACGTCTGAGGATACATGCAACGTTGTTACACGTATCCTCAGGCTTTCAAGAAAATCAGGCAGGTGACAAGTGGTCGAGGATACGTTGCGCGTCTACAGCTGAAAGCGAATAGCCGTAGAAGCGTTGATAATACTCCGTAACCTCTTGCACCATATCTAAATCGGTGAAGAGCTCAGGATACATCTTCTGCGCAAGGTATTCCATCAGCAACACGCCCTCGCTTGAATAATCCCAGTACATGACACCATCTGGGCAAAGATATACGGCACCATTGCTGACGGCAGTCATTTGCGACCATGCAGGGTTGGCGGTAACGAGGTCGGTTGAGTCCTCGCGCCCCATGAAGATGAAGTCAGGGTTCCAGGCAATCATCTGTTCCATAGTCACGACCGTATCCATTTCTGCGCCGCTCTCGTCTGCGATATTTCGACCACCGGCGAGCTCAAGCCAAAATGATGGGTATGAGTATTGCGAAAAGACCCCTAACCCCTCTTCGCCATAGATATAGATAGCTGTCTTCCGGTCGCTTTGAGGGATCGTGCCCACGCGCTCAGTAACATAGGCGACCTTCTCATCAAAATAGGCATTCCAGTCTTGGGCTCTTGCGGGAGCCGTACCGCCAAGCGCATCGGCAAATACTTGGATTTCCCTTTTTTGGTACGCTACGAACTCCTGCGCTGTTTTTGGATTACCAGTCGAGTTCTGTACAACAACCACAGGAAGCCCAGCTGCCTCCATGCTCGCCAGAGGTTCCTCGTAGTCCCAGAAGAACACCGCATCGGCACCGAGTTCAACTAAACCCTCAACATTGGGTTCGGCGGGGCTTTCGATGGGAGTGAGTTTGGCGGCATTGGGGTTGGTCTTGAGAACCCAAGGGCGGTCGAGCATATAGAAATGTGCGCCCACGAGACTATCCGCCTGACCCAGCATGAAGATCTTCTCATAGGATGGGCCCGCCAGGGCAACTCCTGCTGTGATTGGGCTCTCAAGTGTAACGGATCGATCTGCGAGGTCGGTGATTGTATTGGTGGCTGCTACTTCGTCACCTGGTGATGGGGATGGTGATGGTGATGAGCTTCCGCACGCCATCAAATTGATCGTTGACGCAAGAAGCGCCAAAGTCAAAATCATCCTCAACACGGTAGTTCTCCCAAACACCCTACGTCTGTCCTCTTTACGGCTCTTCATCAGTCTTCCTCTCTTATCCTCAGTATTCCGGGTTCTTTGGTTTGCCGGTGCAAACACATTCCGGAACACATACCGACCGATCATATTCGTCCATCCAGTGAAGGGCGATGCGTTCTCCATAGAGGTTCTCAAGGAGCTGTGCATCGAGAACCTCTGAAACCGCGCCGCTTGAGAACGCGCCCTCTCGGTTGATGATGGCAACGGAACCATCAAGCATAATCGCGTGGTCGGGGACGTGCGAGGTCATAAGAATCGCATGTCCCTGCCCAATCAAGTTGTCAATCATACGCAACATCTTTATCTGGTTTCCATAGTCAAGGTGATTTGTGGGCTCATCCATAAGAATGAGTGCTGTGTCCTGCATAAGCACGCGTGCAATCTGAGCCTGTTGCCGCTCGCCGCCACTGATGTGGCTGCACGAAGTGTTTGCAAGAGACGCGACATCCAAGCGCTCCAGAAGTTCCTGCGCTCGAAGGTATTCGCTGCGTCCTGGCGATCGACCAAATCTCAAACGCGGAGCGCAGCCCATGACAACATAGTCAATGACCGTAAAGTCAAAACTGGTGTCTTGAATCTGAGGGAGATAGCTCATATGCAGGGCGCGTTGTACAGGAGAAAGTTGCGCGCTATCCAGACCCTCTATCTGTATGTGTCCGCTTGGTGACCTGAGAAGACCAGCTATACAGTTGAGAAGTGTGGTCTTGCCGCAACCATTTGGCCCCAAAAGTACAAGAACCTCTCCAGCTTGCACAGAAAACGAGACATCCTCGAATACAGGATGATAGGATCCATAGCTAAACGATAGGGCGTTTACCTCGAGTGTTGGAGAAGTTTGGCCTTTCACATTCTTCACAACATGCCCCTATATCTGCATTCGACGATTGATGATAATCAGCACAAAAAGCACTGTTCCCATTATTCCAGTAAGGATACTGAGAGGTATCTCCGATGATGTCAGGTTTCGAGCCAGGGTATCAACGATGACCAGGAATGTCCCACCAAGAAGACACGAAGCGGGGAGAAGGTGGGTATTATCGCTCCCAATGAGCAAGCGCCCCAGATGGGGCACAATCAAGCCTATCCAACCAACGGTGCCGCTGATGCAAACAGCGCTGGCGGTGAGGGCGGTTGAGCAGACGATGGCAAACCCACGCAAACGTCCAACATGGATACCAAGAGACCCCGCTTCTTCGTTGCCCAACGAGAGTAGGTTCAATCTCCAACGCATGAGCATGAGTATGGCGGTAAAGACCACAACGATTGGCAGCAGGGTCCAGACATCAACTTTGTTTGCTGTTGCAAGACTCCCGAGAGTCCAGAAAATGATAGCCGGAAGCTGTTCGTAGACATTGGCTACATATTGGCAAAGGCTCAGGATAGCTGAGAACAGACCACCAACGATTATGCCAGAAAGCACCAAGGTCATGGGCGTTCGCTGCTTAAAAAGCCGCGATATACCCACAGAGAGCAAGACAGCAGCAATACCCACCGTAAACGCACTTATCTGAATGAATAAGCCACTCAGATGCGCGAGTATCGCGAGAGAAGCTCCAACGCATGCACCCGAAGAGACGCCAAGAAGATCAGGCGATACCAGGGGGTTCTTGAATACGCCTTGATAAACCGCGCCCGAAAGCGAAAGCGCGCAGCCGACCAGAAACGCACAGATGACTCGGGGCAGGCGTATGACGAGAACAACAACTGCCATCTGGTCGGTCCAGGTCTGCTCAAGAGGGATGGCCTGTGCCAGTAGGATACGAAAAACCTGGTCAAGTGGTACCATAAAACGACCGAGAGAAAAGGCGCATAGAATCGAGAGCACCCCAAGCACCGCCAATGCAAGTGTCAGAATATTCCGAGCGTATCGTCGGGAAACCAGAGCATCCTTCAAAATACTCACCTGCAAACAATGGTGTTCTGAAATATATTTATCCAAAGACATAGTATCAAAGCAAAAGAGAATTTTCAATCTGCCTATCACTTTGGCCGTTTCTGTTCACAGGGTCAGTGGGCTTGCAGGGAAGCCCACTGACCCTGTGAACTGTAGCCTTTGACCTCGCGCCGTCAGGTGGCGTAGAGATCCCAGATGCGGGCAACTTCTTCCTGCCAGAAGCGGCGGCAGCTTGCCGGGTTGCTCGGGTTGAGATCGCGACAGAGCAGTTCATGCGCATTATCCCAGGAAAATAATTATCCGAGGAGTTTCAGATACCTGCTGGCAGATGGCTCAGTGGCGTTGATTCTCCTCGGATAATCGTGTGAAGGTTCTCCCCGTGTATTCTGGTTGTGTCCAAACAACACCGAACACGCGAGGAGGTCTTCATTATGGACAACCAGAAAGACATGGGCAAATTGCCCGACTTGGCCGCACGGCTCTACAGACAGCTCGATGAACGGCATTACAGCGAGGAGACGATCTGCTGCTACGCAGCTGTTATCCGTGGTCTGAGTGCCTTCATGGGCGACAATCGGCTGTTCTCCTATTCCGAAGATGTCGGGCGGAGGTACATGACTTATGCAGAAGAACGCAGAACGGCCTCTTGGATCAAGAAGGCAAGGCCGACCATCAAGCACCTGGACGACCTGTTGCTGGGACGCCAGTACGTACGCGTCCATCCTCGGGCAAAGCATGATGCCCCGGCAGCCTTCTCTGCCCCCTTAGAGGCATTTCTGCTGGTGCGTCGGTCTTCGGGGATAAAGGAGACGACCTTGTCCGCTGACCGATACTACCTGGAGTCGTTTCTAAATGAGCTGGGATCGGCTGGTGCCGTCGATCTGACCGGCACCGATGCCCATGACATCAGGCTGTCGCTTCAGCCCTTGCATCTGACTGCACAATCTGCCTCGTCGATCCGTCGGTTCCTGGCTTTCGCACATAGTAGCGGCTACACCGCAAGCGATTACTCGCTCATCGTGCCTAAGCCGCGCGCTGCACATGGCGTCCCATCTGTCTATTCGCCCGAAGAGGTCGCCGCCGTATTTGCGTGCATCGACAAGGTGTCCTTGGTCGGCAAAAGAGACTATGCCATGCTGCTGATCGCTGCGAGGCTCGGCATGAGGCGCAGCGACATCTTATCCCTCACGCCGTCGAACATCGACTGCGTACGCAATCTGATAACGCTTGAGCAGAGCAAGACAGGCGTACCATTGGAGCTGCCGTTGCTCGACGACATCCAGGAGGCATTGGCAGATTACATCAAGAACTCGCGACCGGACTGTACGGCGTACAAGGAGATATTCCTGGGACACAGGGCTCCTTACGAGCCGCTGAGCCGTTCTGGATTGACCTTGGTGGCGAGGAGGTACTTCAAGCGCTCGGGAATCGATGCCAGGGGCAGACGCCAAGGCCCCCATGCCCTGCGCGCGAGCCTGGCGTCGGGGATGCTTGCCGAAGAAGTGCCCTATGGCGCCATCAGCAAAATCCTCGGTCATACGAGTGAGGCGGCGACGAAGTCGTATATAGAGATAGATATCGAGCAGTTACGAGCCTGTGCGCTCGAGGTGCCACCGCCCTCCGGTGCATTTGCTCTGCGCATAATGCCAATGGTCAGGTGATTGTTATGCCTGAGACGTTTGCAAGCGTGATTGCTACAGAGATAGACGATTATCTGGCCATGCGCGAGGCCGGCGGGATTGGCTCGACACAGACAAGATACCATCTTCTGTCCCTTGACGGCTTCTGTATCCGCTCAGGGCTCGACCGCAAAGAGTTGCCCAGGGAGGTTGTCGAGCAGTGGGCCGATGCACAGCCCGGCTCCGTCAATGTCAGGCGCAGCCGACTTTCTACCGTGCGCGGTCTGGCCGTCTATCTCAATGCGCTCGGCATACCGGCCTATATGCCACACCTGCCGAAACGCGGATCCACCTACACGCCGTATCTTTTCACAGAAGAGGAACTGGCAGCGCTGTTTGCCAGCACAGACGCTCTGCATGGACAGAGAGGGCGCCTCTCATCAGCAGTGGAAATGATGCCGGTGCTTTTCAGAGTGCTGTATGGCACCGGGCTGAGGCTCGGCGAGGCGCTGTCCTTGAGGTGGGAAGACGTCGACGAGCAGGCAGGCGTCCTGCTGATCCGCAAGGCCAAGAACGACCGACAGCGTTACACACCGATGAGCGCATCGCTCGGCAGCATCCTGACGGCTTACAGGTCATCGGGGATCTGTGCCCACTCTGCCAGCTCGACCATCTTCTCCGACCCGTCAGGCAAGACCGTGACACAAACCCAGGTCCGAAGTCTATTTGAAAGGGCGCTAGCGGACATCGGCATCGAAAACCCCAGAACGTCGAGGGGGCAACGGGGCATCTGTCCACACTGCCTGAGACACTTGTTCACCGTGCATTCGTTCCTGAAGATGGAAGAGGAGGGTAGGTCGTTTCTGGAGTCGAATCCCTATCTGTCGGCATACCTTGGTCATGAGAACCTGGCTTGCACGAACCAGTACCTCAATAGCAGCCACACGATGCACCGGCGCGAACAGGCCAAGATGGAGGATGCCTGCGAAGGAGTGTTCCCGGAGGTTGATTTCGATGAGCAGTAAGAGGAGGTTTCTAGAGCTGCTGGCATCGTTTGTCACTACCTGGCTGCCACACACCAAAGGGTTGAGCAAGAACACGGTGAGGTCTTATCAGCAGGCGTTCTCGCTGCTGTTCACGTATTTGCACGACGAACACGGCGTGAAGCCCATGTGCGTCGGGTTCGACACACTTACCAAGGACACGCTGTGCGGGTGGTTGGACTGGTTAGAGGTACGGCGCGGCTGCAAGCCGCAGACACGCAACCAGCGCTTGGCTGCTCTCTCATCCTTTGCCGATTATGCCGCCGACGAGGACATGGAGTCTGCCTTGGTCTTTTGTTCTGCAGTGGCCGCCATCCCCGCCAAGCGGACGCACAAAGGCGGCTCTGTTGTGCATTTTACTTTGGAGGAGGTAAGGCTGCTGTTGGCGTTGCCGGACACATCCGGGCGCATCGGTAGCCGTGACGCAGTGATGCTCAGTGTCCTATATTCCAGCGGAGCCAGAGCGCAGGAACTATGCGATCTGAGGGTGGGCGACATCCACTTCGGCAAGCAGACGGTACTCAAGATCATCGGCAAGGGCAACAAGGCAAGGCAGGTGGCGATCCACAGACAGTGCGCGGATCTGCTCAGACGATACCTCAAGCGCATCGGTCTCGGCGATGGCGGCACAGACGTGCTTTCCAGACACCTGTTCAGCAGCCAGACTCATGAGCACATGACCATCTCTTGCGTTGAGGAAGTGGTAGCCAAATATGTGACCAGAGCCAAGAAGCTTTATCCAGACAGGTTCCCGCATGAAAGCTATACGCCCCACAGCTTCCGCCACTCGATTGCCGTCCATATGCTGGAAGCAGAAATCCCGCTGCCAGTAATTAAAGTTTTCCTTGGCCACGCGAGCATCGAAACTACAATGATCTATGCGACGGTCACACCGGAACTCGCGGCAAAATATCTTAAGGAGAAGTCTCCGGACATTGGTATAAAACTGACAGCATGGAAGAAGCCAATAGCAGATGCGCTTCCGTTCCTACTGAAGTACGCCGACTAATCCCTCATACGATTATCCGAGGAGAATCAACGCCACTGAGCCATCTGCCAGCAGGTATCTGAAACTCCTCGGATAATTATTTTCCTGGGATAAGTACGGATGACCGCACTGATGAGCTTTAGTGCGACCGTTATCAACTCTAAAGTCGATGCCACAATCTCAAAGATCATCGGGAACATAT
>JAITOC010000030.1 GCA_031290175.1 Coriobacteriales bacterium
TATCCTCTTTTGCTTTTGTGGTCTTCTTTGCAGCTGTGGGCTTGGCAGGCTTTTCGGCCACAGGCTTGGTTGGCTTCTCAGCCTTTGCAGTCTTTGCGGGTGCGTCTGTGCCTTCAGCAACTTTTTTGACGGCTGGTTTTTTCGTAGCAGCCTTTTCGGTCTCAGTTTTGACAGCTGCATCAGCCTTCTCGTCACTGAGCTTCGCGGTCTTTGTAGGCGAGGCCTTCTTGCCAGCAGCCTTCTCGTCTTTCTTCTTGAGGGGGGCTCCTGTGGGACTGATGCCCTGTATGAGCAGACGGGTCAACTCCTGACGATGCCCGCGCGTGCGCTTGTAATTCTTACGCTTCTTGAACTTGAAAACGAGGACTTTCTCGCCTTTGAACTGCCCAATGACCTCGGCAAAGACCTTTGCCTTCACAAGTTTATCGGCATCGACAGTCAAAACCGATCCGTCTGCAAGAAAGACGACGTCAAGCTCGACGGTCTTGCCCAGCTCCGCATCAATCTTCTCAACCTCAATGGTGTCGCCTTCTGCGACCTTGTATTGCTTCCCGCCTGTGGCGACGATTGCGTACATCTGAAACACCCTTCGTTCACTATTTGTTGTTTGAGCGCGACGATACACTTTAACAGTGCAAACGCGCTCCGTCAATTGAAATCCGCGAAACGAGCCCGCTTGACCAACGAGCTCGATATTTTGTGGCTCCCCGGGTAGGACTCGAACCTACAACAAATCGGTTAACAGCCGATTGCTCTGCCAATTGAGCTACCGAGGAATGGTGTCTCTTGCAGCTCGGTAGTATAACATAACTCCCAAGCAGGTGGTGTCAGTTGGTGGGCCCTGCAGGATTCGAACCTGCAACCAAGGGATTATGAGTCCCCTGCTCCACCATTGAGCTAAGGGCCCCCAAACCGCGTAAAGGATTGTACCGTAAATTCGCGCTCTGTAAAGTCGAGGGTTCCGTAATTCTGCAATGAGGCGATTGGGGGCACCAAGCGGCTAACCCGCATTCTTGTTGGAATCGAGTGTAACCTCGATGGGAATCGTCTCTTCACCGCGCACGACCGTGAGCGTCACCTTATCGCCGACCAAATGACCTTTTATGTTGATCTGTAGTTCAGCGGAAGTGCTGATCGGCGCGTTATCAAAGCGCACGACCACATCGCCTTTCTTGATGCCCGCCAGGTCAGCTGGAGAGCCCGTGGCGACCTCTTCGATAAAGGCCCCTCTTGCCGCAGTTGTATTGAAGCTCCCGGAATTGCTGATATCGACGGTCTGGAGAGTAACCCCCAGATAGGCATGCTCCACCTCTTTGCCGGACATGATCGTTTCAGCGATCCTCATGGCGTAGTTGCTGGGGATGGCAAAACCAATGCCCGAAGAACTCCCTGAGGCTGAGCTGATGAGCGTGTTGATACCTATAAGTTTGCCTTCACCGTTGACGAGGGCTCCACCTGAGTTGCCGGGGTTAATCGCGGCGTCGGTCTGGATCATATTTGCATAAAAGTTGGAACCATTGGCGGATTCCATGGTGGTGGAGCGAAAACGCGCGGACACAATACCGGTCGACACGGACTTCTCGAGTCCAAAGGGGCTCCCGAGCGCCATGACCCACTCCCCAACCGCAACCGCATCAGAGTCGGCAACCTCTATGGGGATAAGATCCGTTGCCTCCACTTTCAGGACTGCGAGGTCAGAGCTTTCGTCACTTCCAACCACGATTGCGCGGAACTGCGTTGTCTCGTTGAAGCGAACAAGAAACTCGTTGCCACCCTCAATGACATGGTAATTCGTCAGGATGTAACCATCGTTCGTTATGACCACGCCTGATCCCAGGCCGTACTGTTCGAGGTTGTCGGTGCTTCCGCCATCCTCATCGTAGGAGCTGCCAGGAGCGGTTTTGTACACATCGATATTCACGATGGAGGGCAAGGTCTTTGCCGCGACAACCTCAGCAAGGGAGGCGTTCTCAGAAAGCGGTGTAATGGTGATATAATCCCCGCCCGCACCTGACGTGACAATCTGTGTCTTTGGTGTACTGGCGCTTCCGAGCGCTGCAATCACCTTCAGATTCGTTGAGGGGTCTGAAGGTTTGAAACCATTTGTCACAACAAATAAAGGGATGGAGACGAGCAAGGCACCAACGATTACGCCCATGACGGCTGTAATGAAAAAGGGTGTCCTCGTGCCTTTTGGGCGTTCCTTTACCGGCTTACGCGTTCCAGCTGCTGCCTGGTGCTGTGGTTGCGGCTGATAGTATGGCTGCTGTTGACGAGGTGGTTGTGCTTGATAGTGTGCCTGTGGCGGAAGGGTTGCTTGAGGCTGGTTGTGCGGTTGCGGCTGTGGTCGATAGGGTTGTTGTGGTGGTGCCGATTGCTGTTGTTGGGGCTGTGGTGCTGCCTGATGCTGGGCTGGCGCCTGATGCTTGGGCTGTGACGCTTGCTGTTGTTGTGGCTGTGTCGGAGCCTGATGCTGGGCTTGTTGCGCTTGCTGCTGATAGCCTTGCTGATAGAACTGGTTTCCCTGCTGCTGAGGTTGTTGCTGCGGCAGTGGTTGTTGAGGCTGGGATTGTTGTTGCACTTGTTGCAACTGCGGCAGTGTTTGGTATTGAGGCTGCGGCTGGGGCGGCGATTGCTGCTGAGCTTGTTGCTGTTGGGTCTGCGGTCGATTGTAAGCCGCATCATACCTGGGATCGTTCTCGCTCATCGTATTCTCCATTCGTTCTGTGCTCTAAGCCTCACGCTTTGACAGCGAACCGCTTTGCGAGGTACGCAATGATGTCATCGCTTTCATACAATGCCTCTCCGTTGATGAAAAGGCACGGAACCTGATTCATCTTGCCAACCTCGAGCAAGCGCTTTTTTGCCTCTGGTTCTGTCGTGCTTTTCAAATCGATGATTATCCCATTTGCCTCCATGAATTGCAGAACCTTCATGCAGTACGGGCAGGTCGGGAGATAATACAACGCAAGTTCTTCCATGATCTCTCTTTTCCTTGGTAACGAAGCTATGGTCTACTTTACTTGCATAAACTTTATACTACCTTTAATCGAAGTCGGCTCTTTTGTTTACCTATCGGTCATGATTCGTTACCTCAACGCGCGCATTGGACACGAAGGTCTTTTTTTGCTAAAATGCTGGGCATTATGAGGTTTTGGTCGACAAGTTAAGAGAGACGAGAGCGTGGAGGAAGAGGTTTTCCTCTTTCAGGGGGGTGGTGCTTATGATTGTTTACCGATGCTTGGAAGCAGTCGCCTGTTTGCCCGTGAAGGAGAGCACATGAAAACAAAAAAGTTCTCAAAAAAAATAGTAATCATACTACTAATAACAATTCTCTCGTTTGGTCTGGTGTCTTCGTATGGATATGCCGAGGAGAGAGGCATTGAGCGTGCGGACGAACTTTCTGAATATCAAAACATAATTGATCAGGTAAATATAGAATATGGGACAGATATTCGTTTTTTAACTGCCCAGGAAAGCAAGGCGTTCGGCATCCCGCTTCCAACTCCAAAAACCCTTGGAACACTGAGTCAATTTGAGAAGAACCTGAGGGCTGAAACAAGTGCTGAGGTCATAAGGAGCCGTGAGGCGGAACAAGCTACGAGAGATGTTACTACCCAATCAGGTTTTCATTCCGACCTCATACCAATGACTCCGATCTTTGAAAATGGGAAAATAGTAGGTAGTCGCTGGGATTCGAGTACGGGGGCTGTAATAGTCAAGACCATAAAAACCGTCGCACCATCAAGAAGCGTTGTAGGTGGCTATGGGATCTTGACTGGGCAAGTAAATAATGGCAACGGATACTGGCAGTGGTATTCCTTAACTTCTATATATTTCTATGTCTCAGCATCTTATCCACAATTCTATCCCGACTATACTTCGTACAGTCTGATTGATGGCTCCAGAACTTACTCGGTAACATGGGGTGGAGTTGCAGTCTCGGCAACTGGAACTGTCTCGTCCGCAACGCGTTGGGCAGATTATAACGCTGGATCTGCTGCGGGTTAAACCGACACTATAGTCTTAGCGCTATGAGCCTGCAAGCCTCTTTCCCCTTTTCCGTTCTTTATTGACCCAATTATCAATTCGCACGGCTACAAAAATAGAAACAGGTCAGCTGCCATACGCGGGCTGGCCTGCTATTTTCTGGAGCCAACATGGGGACTCGCCAATCGCTCCCTGCGGTCGCGCTTGGAGACCTCGCTCGCTTATGCTCGCTCGGACATTTTCGCTAAAACGTGCCGCTGGCACGTTTCTTGACGCGAAAATCCCTCACGGGTTCGAGTCCATGAGGGATATATGTGCTCTGGAGCCAACATGGGGACTCGAACCCCAGACCTGCTGATTACGAATCAGCTGCTCTACCAACTGAGCTATGTTGGCTCTTGTGGGTTGCCATTCGATGGGTGCGGGGCGTTCAAAAAAAGACTGAATCCCTTTGCCATGCGCGGCGTAAGTTGATAGTATAGCGTATCAGTTACGAAGTAGGCTGAAAGTTTTACGACGAAGGGGGTACGGTATGTTACGAGCTATCGAGAGCGGCACTTTGGGGCGGAGCCAGCTTGGCTGGTTGGACAGTCACTTCCACTTCTCCTTTGCGGAGTACCTCAACCCGGACAACATCAACTTCGGCGTTCTGCGGGTATGGAATGACGATATCGTTTTG
Source organism: Coriobacteriales bacterium (assembly GCA_031290175.1). Classification (GTDB taxonomy): domain Bacteria; phylum Actinomycetota; class Coriobacteriia; order Coriobacteriales; family UBA8131; genus JAITOC01. The sequence goes on from JAITOC010000030.1 coordinate 4,670, forward strand.
CCGGGTCAGGGTTTTGACACCCATCCACACAAGAACATGGAGATCATCAGTTACGTCGTCGAGGGAAGCCTGAGCCATAAGGACAGCATGGGCAACGAGCAGACCCTCACACGCGGACAGGTGCAGTACATGAGCGCCGGTACGGGTGTCCTGCACAGTGAGTACAACCATGGCACAGAGCCGCTCCGCTTCTTCCAGATATGGATCTTTGCTGACGAGAACGGCTATCCGCCAAACTATGGGGACTTCAGCTTTGCGTGGGATGCTCGCATCAACCACTGGCTTCCGCTCGCATCAGGTTTCGGCAACGAGCGGTCCGAAGCGCCTATCAGAATCCATCAGGACATCAACGCCTATGCGACCCTTCTGACAAGCGGCACATCGCTATCTTTTGAAGTCGCAGCTGACCGACAGGCATACCTGGTCGTTGCTGAAGGCAAGGCGCGCATCAACGGTATCGGTCTGCATGCACGCGATGGTCTTGAGATTGTCTCTGAGAACATAGAGGTCAGCGCGCTTGAGGATGCCCATATCGTGCTTATTGAGATGCCCTTTGATGCGGGAGTTAAGAACTGAGAGAGGCGGGCTTTGAGCCGTTTATGGCTTGCAGGTAGTCGTCGATCAGCCATTGTTCGTAGGCGGGTTGCAGCTCTGCTCTGCTCGGGGCTTTGGGGTCTCCGACTTTGTGGGGGCCGCTGGAGCTCTTGTAGACGCAGGCTGCACGCACGGCTTGCAGATGGGTGGATGTCTGGAAGGCCGACGTGTCAAACAGCTTGCTCTGGATGCGGTACCAGACGGCTCGTATCAGGAGGCGGAGATGCTCCAGCTCGGACTCTGACACCGTGACGAAGCGAGGAGGAACGATCCCCCCGCCGTGATTCTTGGATGGCTCAACAAAGATGTCGGCACCGCCTTGCACCTTCCAGCCCGCATACTCGGGGGAACTCTCGATCAGCAGCTTGTAGAACCTGAGCTGTCTCAGATAATCCTCGGCGGGAGTGTCCTTGTCGGGCGGGGCACCGGTTTTATAGTCGTAAACCTTAATCGCTTTTTCCTCATCATCGAAGACGAGGAGGTCGCATTTGCCCGTCAGGGGCACCTCGTCAAGTTGGGCAGCAACCCACCGCTCGGCCTGGGCACCTTCTGTCATATACGCGCCAGAAACGGGCAGGAAGCGCTCGGCAATCAGGGCAAGCCGCTGGCGCAGGTGTTCATTGGTGCTCGCTTCAAAATCGAGCCAGCTGATATGCTCGGTGTATTCATCCAGCAGCTGCTCTACGGTGGCAGCTTGCGTCTTCAGCACCTTGTTGAGGTAATCCTCCATAAAGGCATGGACAAGCGAGCCGAACTCAAGGCTGTCGCTGGGTGCCTCCGGCAGACTCAGGAGTCGTTGCAGGATGAAGACGTTCCCCGCCTGGGCAGCAGCCCCAACGTCCGCGTCAGGCGCTCGATACTCCACAAAACTGTTCAGCAGAGAGGCCGACATCTTCAAGGTATCGAGATGCGGCCGCAACAGATCAAGCAGATCGGGGTCGTCGGGATAATAGTCATCCTTCCAACAATGCTCTGATTGGATAAGGATGCTTTCGGGGGCCGGATGCACTTCTCTGCTGTCAAGCTCGTCGAGAAGTTCGGCGACTATCGCGTTCTTGCCAAGGGAAAGCTCCAATTCATTCCGTGCCCGCGTGATTGCCACAAAGAGCAGCCGCCGCACATCGTCCTCATCCTTCTCGCTGCCAAAGAGCAGGTTGCCGCTGAGTAGACCCGCAGACCCCTGCCTCCCGCGCCAGGTTGCCTGATCGACATCCAACAGGTAGACCAGGTCGTATTCCAGCCCCTTTGAGCTGTGCGCCGTGGTGAGGGTGATGGCATCCTGCTTGGCGATCGGCAGCTCCACCTCGATACTCACGTCAAAGCGGGCAGCCTCATCCAGGTGAGCGATAAGCTCCACCAGATGCAGCGGTCCATCTGCGTCGCGCGACGCATTGGCGTTGGCAAGTTCGTCCTCGACAAAATCAAGGAGCGCCCGCAGGCCATAGTTGAACTCGATGCGGGAGAAGACAGCACCTTGCTCCTGGGCTCGCGCCTGATGATACCGGCGAGAAGGTTCAGCAAGATCGTTGATTATCTGGCGCACGGGCCCGGTAACTGCTCGCTTTGCTAGCTCCAGCAGCCATGCATGAAGGTCGCGTAGACGCTTGTCCTCATGGTGCCCGAGTGCCTCAAACCAGCTGCTGCGCCTCTGTCTGGCATCGAGGGCAAACGAGAAATAGGTCCTTGGTGCAAACCCCAGCTCGTCCGATGCGAGTATCGGGGGGAGATAGACGTCCGCATAGGCAGGCTTGCCGGAAGCGTATGCCGCAACGAAGCGCATCAGGGCGAGCAGAGTCTGCAGGGACGCTATCTGCGCCACCGAGGTCTCGTTACAATAGTTGTAGGCGACCCCTGCAGCGTTAAGATAGGGCAGCAGACTCCGCAGGCTCTTATGGTTTGAAGCGATGACCGCGATTGCCTCGGCGGGTTTTTGGGCGGTGCGGATAAAGCCGCTGTCGATGCGTGTCTTGATTGCCTGCGCCACCTCATGGTATTGGATGGCGGCAGTTGCATAGGTCTTTGCGTGTATTTGCAGGGGTTCGGGCTCGGTCTTATGCGCTGCAAGGTTCTTCTCAGTAGCGCTTGCGGGCGCACGGTTCGTTATCTGCTGTGCCACCGCCTGTCCCAGATCGACCAGCGTGGGCACGGAGCGGTAGTTGGTCTTGAGAACGATGCGCGTCACCGCATCATAGTGCTCCTCGAACTGGTTGAGAAAAGCGACGCTGGCACCCTGAAACCGCATGATAGCCTGGTCATCGTCTCCTACCGCGAGGATATTGGGGTGTGGGCTGTTGTCGGTCAAAAGGTCGATAATGCGCATCTGCGCACCGTTGGTATCCTGAAACTCATCAACCATCACATACTGGTACCGCTCCTGAAGCGTATATTTGAGCTCGGGGAAGCCTTCGATGGCAGCTATCGCGTCAAGGATCATGTCATCGAAGTCATAAAGCGATGCCTGCTCCAGAAACCCCCGGTAATCCTCAAAGACGCCGAGGGCAGAAAGCGACTTGGCGCAGGGCTTACGGTCCTTGAACACAAGACGCTTGAGCTTATCCTTCTCGAAGAACTTCTTGCGAACCGCTTGGTACCCTTCGGTTCTGCCCGTTTCTTCATCATAGAGCTCCTGAGCAATGAACGGCTCAGTAAAATAGCGAATGTAAGGGAGATAGAGCCCGGGGACTGAAACAACGGGATGGCGCAATTCTTCAGGCATATTCGCTATTTCATTTAGCACTTTCTCTCGAAGCGTGTTAAGAAACACGATTTTCTGTTGTTTGCCACTGGTGAGCGGCGTGTCAAAGAGGGTCAGAAGGTCGGTCTTCTCCTCGATATAGGTAAAGAAATCAAGGTTCTGCTGGATGATGGCGCGAAACTCCTCTTGCTTGAGCCCAGACTTCCTGAAATTGCCGATGAAGGCCTGAACCTCCCGCAGATTGCCCGCTATACCGCCCTGTGACCGTTGCTGTAAAGGGTCGCCTACGGGAAGCCTCTGTAGCAGTTGGTTGAGCAGGCGCTTGTTGTGCAGGTCGGTGATGGGTCTGCTCAGGGCACCGCGCGTGAAGTACTCGGGGTAACGGTTGCGTATATGCGTGGCAAAACTGTGAAAAGTGGATATGTGAACTTCGTAGGCTGCAGCACCGATAATCTGCGTCAAACGCCGGGTCATCGCCTCGGCACCCGCATTGGTGTAGGTCAGACAGAGGATGTTCTCAGGACTGACATCGCGTTCATTAAGGATGTTGGCGACGCGGAGACTCAGCAATTGCGTCTTGCCCGTGCCTGGCCCTGCCACCACCAGCACCGGGCCGTCGATGGTTTCAATCGCCTGTAGCTGCTCGGGGTTCGGCCTGGGGAACTCCTGCGTGAAACCCCCTGGCGAGCTCATCTGACACGCTCCTTAGACGCGGATTTTGCAGCGTCTGTAAAGCCCACGGCATCCGCGACCCCCGCAGCATCTGTCGCACCCGCGCCCGCAGCTGTGCGCAAAAGCCCAGCTGCCGCTTGCAGAAGTGCCGCGCGCTCATTGGGCAGCGCCTCATCGACCACCCTGTCGAGCAGGGCATCGAGAGTCTCCCCGAGCAGCCGCCCCTGGGGGTATCCAAGTGCCTGCAAGTCAGTGCCATCAACCGCAAGATCCCTCAGAGCAAAACAGGCCTCCTCAATAAGAAGGCGCTCAAGCTCAGCCTCTGCTTCTGTAAGCTTGTCCAGGCGGTCGGAGACGAAGTCATCCGCATGGCTGACGATGTCACCGCGCTTTACTTCGATAAGCAGACGCAGGTTCTTCTCACCCAACCGACAAAGCAGGCGACGCACATTCTCGGCTCTGAGCTTGTCTTGATGATGAGCGATGAGTCCGGCTACGGTATCGATGGTTCTACGATCAAAGCGTAAGGCCAGAAGCCGCTCGCGAGCTATACCCTCCCCCACTTTGTCATGGCCGTAGAAGTGCCCCCGACCTTCTTCATCGGTAAAGAAGGTCGAAGGTTTGCCTAGGTCGTGAAAGAGCAGGGTCAGGCGCACGAGCGGATTAGGCACAGCCCCTGCAACCGCATAGGCTGTATGGGTCCATACGTCATACTTGTGATACTGCGTGCATTGCTCGAAACCGATCGTGGGGGCGATTTCGGGTATGAAGACCGCTAGAACATCGGGAAACTCCAGCAGTACGGAAAGCACCTGCTCGCCTGCAAGCAGGCGCATGAGCTCTGAGTTTATCCGCTCAACGGAGACATGCCCGAGGAGCGCACGGTTCTCATGGAGCGCCTGCCTGAGCCCCGGTTCAAGCTCCAGACCCAGGTTGGCGGCAAAACGCAGCGCACGCATGATGCGCAATGCGTCTTCGAGCAGCCGTTCATCGGCTTTGCCGACGGCACGCAGTATCCCTGCTGCAAGGTCATCGGCACCTCCGAACACATCGACCAACCCCTTTTGCGGGCTATAGGCCAGGGCATTCATCGTAAAATCTCGACGTGCGAGGTCTTCTTTTAGCGACGTGCCAAAGTTGACCTGTGAGGGATGGCGGTTATCGAGATAGGCGCCTTCGCTGCGGAAGGTCGTTATCTCGACAGCCTGACCATCAAACAAAAGGGTGACCGTTCCGTATGCGATGCCAGCCTCATAGAATGGCAACTCGCTGAACAGCTCTTTTACCTGGTTGGGAAGGGCTGATGTTGCAATATCCCAATCATGCGGCTTGAGCCCAAGCAGGCTGTCCCGCACGCAGCCACCTACGACGAAAGCCTCAAAGCCAGCAGCCTCAAGGCGTTCGATTGCGCTCTGTATGTCCTTGGGCAGTTGCATGTCCCTAACGAAGCGCAGCCTTCAGCGCATCTATGCGATCGGTCTTCTCCCAGGTGAACTCCGGTAACTCACGGCCAAAATGCCCGTAGGCGGCGGTCTTTCTGAAAATAGGGCGCCGGAGATCGAGTGCATCGAGTATGGCGCCTGGCCTGAGGTCGAACACAGCACGCACCGCGTTCACGATATCTGAAGGGGCAACCACGCTCGTGCCAAAGGTCTCAACCAACAGCGACAGGGGCTCAGCCATACCGATGCCATAGGCTACCTGAACCTCGCAGCGCTCTGCAAGCCCAGCAGCCACAACATTCTTGGCAACCCAACGAGCTGCATAGGCGGCTCCGCGATCCACTTTTGTCGCGTCTTTACCGCTAAAACAACCGCCTCCGTGCCGCCCTGCGCCACCGTAAGTGTCAACGATAATCTTCCGACCCGTCAGGCCGGCGTCGGCGGTTGGACCGCCGATGACGAAACGACCGGTTGGGTTCGTATAGACTCCGCGCTCATCCCAGTCAACCCCCCATTGCTTGAACACAGGGCGGATGACTGCTTCGATAAGCTCTGGCTTGAGCTGTCCCTCAAGGTCGATATCAGCTTCATGCTGCGTGGATATGAGCACTTTTTCCACAGAGGCAGGCTTGCCGCCCTCATAGCGCACACTGACCTGCGTCTTGCCGTCGGGGCGCAGATAGGCGAGCGTGCCGTCCTTGCGTACCTCGGTTAGTCGCTCCGCCAGACGATGTGCCAAAAATATCGGCAGGGGCATGAGCGTCGGTGTCTCAGAACAGGCATATCCGAACATCATCCCCTGATCCCCGGCACCAATGAGCTCATAGGGGTCATCACAGCCCTTATCGTGTTGCACCTCAAAGCTCTCATCGACACCCTGTGCGATATCGACGCTCTGCTCATGGATAGCGTTGATGATCCCGCATGATTTTGCATCAAAGCCAAGTTCAGGATCCACGTATCCTATCTCTGCGATAACCTTGCGCACCACGGCCTCGAAATCCACATAGGCCTGCGTACGAACCTCGCCCGCCAAGACGACGAGGCCAGTTGTCACGAGAACCTCACAGGCCGAACGCGCGTTCTTTGCCGACGCCGGTTCGCCCGAGGGCGCGATATAGCCCTCAGCTTCCAACTCAGCCTCCTTGGTCAGGATAGCGTCGAGGATGGCATCGGATATCTGGTCACAGACCTTATCGGGATGTCCCTCGGTCACGCTCTCTGAAGTAAACACATAGCTGTCAGTATTCTTTTGCGCCATCATAACCTGCCTGTTCATGAGTAGAGTGTGGTACTATTGAGACGTATATTCATAGATTAGCAGTATACCCTAACGCTGGGCAAACCACTGAAGGATACTATGCAGGCAATCATACTTGCTGCCGGGACGGGAACCCGTCTGGGCGCGCTGACCAAACGCAACACAAAATGCATGGTTGAAGTGGCGGGGACGACCCTCATTGAACGCATGCTGTGTTCCCTCGATGCACAGGAACTTACGCGCATCGTAATTGTCGTAGGCTACGCTTCGGATTGCCTCAAGAGCTTTATCGCAACGCTCCAGATTGCAACCGACATCGTCTACGTGGATAACCCCATCTTCGCTACCACGAATAATATCTACTCACTGGCGCTTGCTAAGGACTATCTTGTCGCGGAGGACAGTCTGCTGCTTGAATCGGACATCATCTTTGAGGAGGACATCCTGACCGCATTGATCGATGACCCCCGCCCTTCACTTGCGGTCGTGGACAAATATGAGAGCTGGATGGATGGCACGGTCGTAACGCTTGACGCTCAGGATCATATCAAGGCATTCATAGACAAACCGCTGTTCTCCTTTCAGGA
>JAITOC010000032.1 GCA_031290175.1 Coriobacteriales bacterium
AGGTTGCGCACGACGCGCCCCGTGCGCCCGCGATCCTCGGCAAGATGACCGACGAGCAGGGTGAGGATGCGGTGCGAGCTTACGTAGCTCCCAAACTCGTCCAGCGCTCCGATGCGGTCGGCATCACCATCGGTGACGAAGCAGGCGTCGTAGCCCAGTTCGACCACTTTTTGAGCGCCGGTTTTAACCCAGGGCAGGATAGGCTCGGGGTGGAGACCGTTGAAGCTCGGGTCGTTGGTGCCGTTGACCTCAACGACCTCCACACCCAGGTCACGCAAAACCTGCGCGAGATAAGTTCTGCCTGCGCCAAACAGCGGGTCGAGCACGATACGCAAGCCAGAGCCAGCGATGAGCGCGCCGTCAACCGAGGCCTTGAGCGTGGCGAGATAGGGTGCCATGAGATCGATGAACTGTAAGGCAGGAGCCGATGTCAGGGCAGCGGCAGGGGATTCCGGTGTGCCATTGTCGGCTTCCGCGAAGGCAGCAAGCGCCTGGTCGAAGCCTGCGGGGGGTTCATCGGCGAGTGCCGCCTCAACCTCGCTGGTAAAGCTCGCGGGCGAGGCACCCCCGTCTGTCATCCTCAGCTTGATGCCGAGGTATTCAGCGGGGTTGTGACTTGAAGTAAGCATGAGACCGCCAACGGCATCGGTGTCTTGTGCGATGGACCAGCAGAGCGCAGGGGTAGGGCAGTAGCGGTCAGACAGTTTTACCTCAAACCCCTGGGCAGCACACACCGCTCCCACCAGGGCGGCATAGCGCCCTGCATCGGTACGGCAATCGTAGCCGATGATGAGCGTGTTGCCTGCGCCGGGATACGAACTGCGAAAGATGTGAGCCGCCGCATCCGCAACCCGTGCAACGCTGGCAGGATTGAAATCCTCATTGATGATCGCGCGCCATCCATCGGTGCCAAAATGGATACGGTCGGGCTGAGTCATAGTGTGTCCCCTTCGTGCAAACGAGAGCTTGAGCCGGGTTATGAGAGATGCCCTATTCTACTACACATGGGGATACGGGGAAGGACACATTGGAAGCGAGGGGCGTCGTCGCCGACCGGGTGGATCGGCTCTCAACCAATGTGTCCATCTCCGCATTCAGCACTAACGTATGCTGAGGACGATAAAGCGATTTGAACGTATGCGGGTATTATCACATATTAAACACGTCAGTAAAAGAGTGGTTTCACACTAATTTGATAAAAATGTCGGCAGAATCAGTGAATAAATGATTCTGTCTGCTGGCAGCAGACCTACTTTTTATAGTTGACACCAAATGCAGCTTTTATTGGTGGTATACGTCGCACCTTGACATTTTGGCGAGGGGAAGGGTATTCTTCCATCCGTCACCAGGTAGGAGGGGCGGGGTTCCAAAAGAACCTGCCGTTCATGTGGTCGAGTGATCAGAAGATCGCTTGGGAATCCGATTGGAGAGGCGGAAAGAATGGGGAAAGACAGAGGGAAGAAGATTGTTGCACTGCTGCTTGCTCTGTGTATTGCGGGCATGGGTTTGGTTGGCTGTGGTTCGGGCAAACCGGGCGAACCAGAAGTGGTAGAGCCGCCCTTTGAGGATGCCGAGCTTGGCATGACGGTGTATCCTGTTGGGAACAGCGCCACGTTTGGTGATTGGGATCTGAAGCTGACGAATGCCTACCTGGCCGAGACCGTCGAGGATAACACCTACTATTACGAGCCGAGCACCGGAGACATTTTCGTGGTTGCCGGTTTCGAGATCACCAATAAGGGAGCAGAGGCAGCAACTCTGCTGCAATACCCGGTCGCGCTGGATGGCACGGAGCTCTTTATCATGCCGGTGGGCGAGGATATCTACAGCACTCCTGAGCGACTCAGCACCTACCCCTATGATCTCTATGGCAAATCGGTAGAGCCAGGCGAGACTGTTTCAGGTGTCTTCATTTTCCAGGTGCCAACGGAAGACTCGGAGAAGGACTGGAACCTGGTCTTTACCAATTATGGCGCAATGACTGATATACCTTCAGAAGAAGAGGCAGAGCCACTGGAAGTGGTCTTCAGGCTCTAAGAGCGCTGATTACTGCCACTACCGTCATTTTGGGAACCGTCTCTTACACAGAGAGGCGGTTCTTTTTTGTGTTCAGGAGGCACGCTTACCGCTATACTTACACCATCTATTAAGACAGTGGTACCGATGCATCGGGGGCTCTTCTGCAAGAGAGACCCACGGTCAGTCCTGTCAGTCGATTGCGAATCGGAGAGCAGATGAAGGTCAAGAGAAGTGAACGCCCTGATGGGAGAACTGAACTACAGATAACCGCACCTGCAAATAAGGTCAACGAGGCGGTGAACTTTCTCGAATGGCAGCTCGCCATGCAAAATGACGTCGATCCCAAGGCAGCAGATTTGGCGGCAGCGATCAAGGAGAAGGTGGGCGAGGCATACTACAAGTCGTTCATCGACTTTCAGACACTTGAGTTCCTCGCACCCTTTGCCGTCGACCAGGAAAAGCTTGCGATCATCATGCGCCCCGAAGTCATCTCCACGGGCGTGAGCGTTGCTCCCGGCAAGGAGCTCAGCTTCAAAGCGATCGTTACGCTCAAACCCAGCTATGAGGTCACGTCCTATGACCCGGTAAAGATCACAGCTCCCAAGGTGAAGGTCACTGAAGAGGAGATTGACCAGCAGCTGCTGAACATGGCCGAGCAGTTCGTTACCTACGAGACCGATGAACCCCATCCTATCCAGGAGGGGGAGGAGGTCAGCATCGGGCTTGACAGCAAGGACAGCACAGGGGAGCCGTTTGCGAACCTGACGTTTCCGCGCCGCAACTACCCGGTGGGTCAAGGCTACATGCCACCGGAGTTCGATGCAGAGATACTGGGGATGCAGCCGGGTGAGACCAAGACCATTGAGCTCACGATTCCTGGTCTGAAGAGCAGTGACCCGGAGAAGCCGACGGATGAAGACAAGCTGACGGTAACCGTGACCATCAACGAGAACCTGAAGCGTATCGTTCCCGCTATCACCGACGCCTGGGTCAAGAAGAACATGCCCATCGCCGCAACGGTTCCGGAGTTGCGCGAGAAGATCCGTGCAGAGGGAACAGCTCAGCGCGAACAGGAACGGCAGAGCATGCTCGCCTTTCTGGCGGCCTCTGAGTTCTCCAAGCGTTTTGATGGCAAGATTCCCGATGAGTTCTACGAGTTTACACGGGATGACCTGATGGCGACGCTCCAGCAAAACGTGCGTGCGCAGGGTAAGACCATGGAAGAGTTCATGGCAACGCAAGCCGGCGGTGAGCAGCAGTTTGGCATGCAGATGATGCTCCAGACACGGGAGGTTCTCGTCCAGGGCTTCAGCCTTGATGCACTGGCGCGCCATCTCAAACTTGAGCTTGAGCCAGCAGACATTGAGCAGGCATTCCATCTCATGGCACCCGGACACGAGAAGGAGGCACGCCTGGAGTTCGAGCACACTGGACGTATGTATCTCGTGCGCGAGGGAGCGCTTCGCAATAAGGCGAATCAGTGGCTGATTGACACAGCCGAGATCGAATACGTGGATTGAGTCGCATGAAGGCGATTATCCCCGCTGCCGGGCTGGGCACGCGTTTTCTGCCAGCAACAAAGGCCGTGCCCAAGGAGCTCCTGCCAGTGCTCGACAAGCCGGCCATCCAATATGTTGTTGAGGAGGCATTGGCTGCTGGAGCAGATGAGGTTGTGATAGTCAGCAACCGTGAGAAGCAGGCAATCGTCGAGCACTTCTCGCCCAATGACGCGCTGGTCTCCCACCTGCAAGCTGCCGGAAAGCCGGTCTATGCCGAGGCGGTGCGCCATGCAGGTGCTCTGCCGGTCTCGTTTGTGGAGCAACTCGAACCAAAGGGGCTTGGACACGCCGTTTACTGTGCTGCCCCGGTTGTGCTGGGACTCGATGCAGGGGTCAGCTCCGACTCTGCTCCAGCTTCCGCATCTGCCTCAGCTACCACAGCAGCTCCCGTCGTCCCCGTCGCGTCGGTCTCAGCCACCGCCCCCGAGTCGTTCTACGTCCTGCTTGGCGATGTCATCGTGCCGGGAAACAACATGCTCCCACGCATGCTTGCAATCAGCCGGGAGCACGGCAATGCAAGCGTTATCGCGGTTTTGCGTGTGCCAATTGAGGAGGTCAGCCGCTTTGGCGTCATCGCGGGTGAAGCGCTTTCTGAAGAGGTCTGGCGCGTGTCAGCACTTGTCGAGAAGCCGCCCATCGAGGAGGCTCCCTCTGACCTGGTGGTCTTTGGTCGCTACCTGCTATCGCCTCGCATTATGGAGCTGCTCGCACACACCGAGCCGGGGGCAGGCGGCGAGATTCAATTGACCGATGCACTGGTCGAGCTGCTTGCGACCGAAGAACTCTATGCGCTCATCATCGACCCCACAAGCGGCTTTGACGTGGGAACCATCGAGAACTGGCTCGCCACCAACAACCGCCTTTCTCGGACAGCCCCTTAGAGTTCGGGCGCTTCTGCGTTTTTCAGAGCATGCGTCACGAGGGGCATGTCGCGCAGGGCATCGCGCGTTGTGATGAGCGTGGCATCCGGCATGTCAACAACAATGATATCCTGCACGCCCAGAGTCACCACCAGCTTTCCTCCATAGGCAAGTACCGTCGAGTTGCGCGTTTCGACCGCAATCGCCTTCCCGCGCAACCGGTTACCTGCTGCGTCCGGGTTGACCCGCTTTTCGTAGCCCCGCAGATTCGATAGATCGATGAATTCAATGCTCGTGGGGATAACGGCGAGCTTTTCGGTCACCTCAAAGACCAGCTCTTCAAAGGAGCTGTCCGGCAGAGTTGCAAGTAGCTCTTTTGCCTCGCGATCCGACCAATGCTTCTCCTCAAGCATCATGAAGAAGCGGGCGGTCTCGGCGATGCGCTGCGCACTTGGGGCGGAGGGGACATCGGGGAGTTGACCGATATGACGCAGTTCCGAGAGCACGAGTGAGGCTCTGAGCATGAAGATATGCGTGCTCCACAGGGCGTTTTGCTGTTGGGCGCGCCATGTGAGCGCGTCGTCAGGGTGTGCGATAAAAGCGCGCACCTCAAGCGCTCCAGCAGTGCCTTTGAGCTCCGCCCCTGGTCGGATGAGTCCGTTGAGATCCTCGATTTCCTCGTCAGGACGCGTTGAGCCGAGCACGGCGATCCGCTCGGTTGCCGCCACCCGATAAGCGCGTTCGATGGCGGTAATCCAGCGGCTATCCTGGGGAAATCCAAGGGAGGCCGGGATTACAGTCATGATGGCACTCGGGTCGGTCAATTTCACTAAAGCTGCAGCGAAGGCACAGGTAACAGCGCTACCTCGCGGGTAGGGCTCAGAAAGCAGCTGGTACTCATCGGGTTCGAGAAGCCGATAGGTGGCAATATGCGCGCGCACCGCCGAGGCGAGTTCCCCGGGGACTGCGATATAAAGGGGTCGCACCGAAAAAAGGGCTGCCGCTTGTATCGCTCGAGCAAGAGGGCTCTGTCCGCTTTCATGGTCACAGGCCAGCTCGATAGGTTCTTTCTCACGTGAAATAGGCCACAGGTGAGCGGCACTGTTTGCACAGAGGATGAGACTATAGAGATGGGGGAGCGCGGGTCCCCTCGATCCAGCCTTTGTGTTCCTGTTTTGGTTTTCTTGGCTCATGGAGCGTATTCGACCTTTCGCTTTCGGGGCACCTCCCATAACCTATTAACGGTAAGATGGTGTACAAGCAGTTATGAGAGCTGCCCTTATGTAGTGAGTATTATGACATAATGGCCTCGGGTCGGGTGCAGGTGCTTATGTGCCCTATGTGTCAGGTGACCATATCTCTTGACACATAACACATAATGACGGTAGAAGAGGCGGAAGGCCCGTGCAGAACATTCTCTATTTCTTTGGCCATGGCTTCTGCCATCAGATTCCCGCGCGTTCTTTTGAGACAGGGGGCTTGTACTTCGCGGTCTGCGCACGAGACACGGGCATCCATATGGGGGTTGCGTTAGCGCTGCTCGTCGCGTTCTTGCTTTCTACACGCAGCAAGCGCAAGCCGGGCGATATTCCGCCCGTGCGCGTCCTCGTACTCCTCGGTTTGCTCGTGGTTCCGATGGCCTTCGATGGCCTGAGCTCCTATCTGGGCTTTCGAGAAACGACGAATCTGATCCGCTATTTCACCGGGCTCTGCACCGGGATTGCCGTAGGTACGCTCATTGCACCTCTGCTGCTTGCACTCAGACGCGATAGCGACAGAACGGTCAAGGCCTTCAACACCCCCGTGACTGCAGCACTTCAACTCCTGAGCTCTTTTGCTTTGGGAACCTTGTTCTTCTTCGCCCTTCCGCTCCTTGAGGGCTTGTCATCTTATGTGGCACCCTTGATCGCGCTGACAGCCCTCTTCGTTTTTGTCGGATCGATAAACCTACTCGTTCTTAGCATAAGTAGACGTTTTGCTCCGGCTGGTTCAGGGAAGCGCTGGGCTATCCTCATCGGTTTGACCCTGGTGTTCCTGCTTGCAGAGGTGGTGCTGATGGGTGCTATCCACCATCTGCTCCTCAGCGTCTTCACTGACGGCAGAACTCTCACCCAGCTGTTCTTTGAGCGATGAGATGAGTTTGTCGAGCAGCGCGGAGAGTTGCTTTTGCCTCTGCTCGTCGAGCACGGAGTAGAGATTGCCAAGGCGTTGCCTGCACGCGGTGAGAACCCCTGCTCCTCTGAACAGTTACGTGTTGTGCACTGTGAGGGTTGTGCACCGTGCCCGAAGATTTTTTGTGGGCTTGCAGACAGAAGGGGTGATTAGTGGTAACCTATCAGCCTGTCAAATTGTGGACATGCGGGAGCGTGCATTTTCCCGTGAGTAGGTGAGGATTTCGTATGAAGATTTTTGGACTGGGTCTGCCCGAACTGATTATCATCCTGGTAATCGCACTTTTGATTTTTGGCCCCAAGAACCTTCCCAAACTGGGGAGCGCACTCGGCAAGACCGTGAAGAATGTTCGTGACGGCCTCGACGGCAGGGAAGAGTTGACAGAGGGCGAAGTCGAGGACGAAGAAGAAGTCGAAGAAGAAGAAGAAGAAGAGGAAGAGGAGTCGGCTCCCAAGAAGAAGGCTTCCTCAAAGAAGTAACGCGTCCTGATTAAGCGGTGACGCGGTATGCGCGATTCAGGTTGCGCGTGCCGCGTTCCTTTTGTATTTGAAGCTCAAAGCGCCGTGAGTTATGTGGGGGCGTGGGGCACGATATCGCAAGGGAGAGACAAGCGATGAGCAAAGAAGTAATTCTGACACCAGAAGGCAGGGAAAAACTCGAGCAGGAACTCACTATGCTTGAGACGGTCAAACGTATCGAGATAGGCGAGCGAATCAAAACAGCACGTGAGTTTGGGGACATCTCGGAGAACTCCGAATACGATGATGCAAAGAATGAGCAGGCGTGGATGGAAGGTCGAATCGCCGAGATTACGCAGATTCTTGCCAATGCGACGGTTGTTGAGGTTCCAAAGCGTTCCAATAAGGTGTCTATCGGCAACGTGGTGACTGTCGGAATGGCCGATGGCAATGAGCGCATATTCACGCTTGTTGGCGCGGCTGAGGCGGACATTGCGGCTGGTCGTATCTCGAACGAATCGCCGGTCGGAGCAGCGCTCTATGGCGCAAAGAAGGGGGATACGGTGAAGGCCGAAAGTCCCTCGGGAAAGCTCACCGAGTTCACGATCCTGAAAATCGGAAAATGATCGAAGACGACCCTATCGAGGTTCGTAAAGCAAAGCGCCAGCAACTCATTGAGCAGGGCGTCGAGCCGTATGCGCGTTCGTTTGAGGTACGGGAGCGTGTATCTGAGCTTGAAGAGCGTTATGCCGACCTCGAGGATGGCGCGACCACCACAGATGTAGTCAGCATAGCCGGGCGTATCGTTGCGATTCGCGATCAGGGCAAGGTGGCCTTCATCGTACTCCGTGATGCGCAAGGCGACATCCAGCTCTTCTGCAAAGTCGATACCTTGGGTGAGGAAGCCTTCGCCGAGATGAAGAATCTCGACGTAGGCGATTGGATCGGTGTCGAAGGTCTGGTCATGCGCACACGGCGCGGCCAGCTTTCCGTGGCTCCGCAGTACATCAAACTGCTAACCAAGTCACTGCGGCCGCTTCCGGAGAAGTTCCATGGCTTGGCGGACAAAGAGACGCGGTATCGCCAACGCTACGTGGATCTTATCGTGAACCAAGAGGTCAAAGAGGTCTTCGTCAAGCGTTTCAAGATAGTCGCAGCCATGCGTGCAGCGGCGGACAAACGCGGCTTCCTCGAAGTTGAGACTCCCATGCTCCATCCCATCCCGGGCGGCGCTACGGCCAAACCCTTTATCACGCACCATAATGCGCTTGACCGCGACTTCTATCTCAGGATCGCACCGGAGCTGCACCTCAAGCGCCTGCTTGTTGGTGGCTTTGAGCGGGTATTCGAAATCAATCGCTCCTTTCGCAATGAGGGCATGGATCTGCATCACAATCCTGAATTCACGACCCTTGAGGCCTATCAGGCGTACACTGACATCAACGGCATAGCCGACTTCACCCGTGAGGTCATCCAGGAGGCCTGCTTGGCTGCCAACGGTACATTACAGATTGAGTATCAGCGCACGCCCATTGATCTTTCAGGCACCTGGGCACGGCGCACGATGCTGGATCTCGTCAGTGAATCTGCTGGCGAAGAAGTCAGTTTCAACAGAACGCTGACAGAACTGCAAATGTTAGCCAACCAAAACAATATTTCTGTGCAGGATGGATGGGGCAAAGGTAAACTGATTAGTGAGTTGTATGAGAAACTGGTCGAGCATCGTCTTGTGCAGCCGACGTTTGTCACCGAGCATCCGCTGGAGACTTCGCCGCTGGCGAAGAAAAAGGCAGATGACGGAAACGTTACCGACCGATTTGAACTTCTCATCTGTGGACGTGAGTTTGCCAATGGATTTTCGGAGCTCAATGACCCGGTCGACCAGCGCGAGCGTTTTGCCGCCCAGATAGCGGCAAAGGCTGCGGGCGACGAAGAGGCCATGGGCTACGACGAGGACTACGTCAGGGCGCTCGAATACGGTATGCCTCCAGCCGGTGGTGTCGGCATCGGGGTTGACCGTCTCGTTATGCTTCTGACGGATGTGCCGAGCATCCGTGATGTGCTGCTTTTCCCCCACATGAGAGATGAGAGCTAGACACCGATTTATTCACGTCACCCTTGCGCGAAGGTGCAGGGCTCAGTGCTAAGATCGCAGAGTTGGGAGAGCTGATATGTCGTTTGAACGTTTTACTGACAAGGCCCGCAACGTTTTGGCTTTGGCGCAGGAAGAAGCGCGCACCCTGAAGCAGTCGTATGTGGGCACCGAGCACCTTCTGCTTGGATTGCTCCGCGAGCGAGAGGGCATCGCCGCCCAGGCGCTGAGCAACCTTAATATCACCTACGATCAGATACTCGAACAGGTTCGGGGCATCATCGAGGTAGACCCCAACGCCCCAAACGGGCACCTGAGCTTCACGCCACGCGTCAAGCGTGTGCTTGAGTTCGCGCTTCGCGAGACCATGCAGCTCGGACAGAACTACATATCCACAGAGCATCTGCTTCTGGGCATCGTGCGCGAGGGCAACGGCGTGGCAATCCAGGCGCTCTCTCAGATGGGCATCGACGCCACCATGGTCAAGGGCGCTGTTATTGACATCCTTCACAAGTCAGCCGCTTATGCAGGCCCACAGGATTATGTGGATTTCGATGAGTCGGAGGGCTCGAATATCCTTGAGGAGTTTGGGACGAATCTCACCAAACAGGCGCAGGAGGGCAAGCTCGACCCCGTGGTCGGACGTGCCGCTGAAATCGAGCGTGTCATGCAGATACTCTCGCGCCGCACGAAAAACAATCCCCTGCTGTTGGGAGATCCCGGCGTAGGTAAAACGGCCATTGCCGAGGGGCTTGCGCAGCTCATCGCCCTCGAACAGGTGCCTGACATCCTGCGCCACAAACAACTCATCACCCTTGATGTGGCCGCACTTGTTGCCGGATCCAAGTATCGTGGCGAGTTCGAGGAGCGCATGAAACGCGTGGTCAAAGAGGTCAAGGATCGCACCGATGTCATCCTGTTCATCGACGAGCTCCATACCATCATTGGTGCGGGCTCTGCCGAGGGCTCCATTGACGCCGCCGCCATCCTGAAGCCCCCGCTTTCCCGAAGCGAGATACAGGTTATCGGTGCCACCACCTATGATGAGTATCGTAAGCATATCGAGAAGGATACGGCGCTCGAGCGTCGCTTCCAGCCCGTGAATATCCACGAGCCCACGAGCAATCAGGCCTACCAGATCCTTGAGGGGCTGCGGGATCGCTACGAGGCGCACCACCGCGTGCGCTTCACCGACGAGGCACTCGAGGCCGCTGTCACGCTGTCGGATCGCTATGTGCAGGATCGCTTCCTGCCGGACAAGGCGATCGATGTCATCGATGAGGCCGGTGCCCGCATGCGCATCCGCAACATGACCATCCCGACCGACGTGCTTGAGATGGATGAGAAGATCCGTAAGGTTCGTGCCGAGAAGGAGGAGGCTATCTCCACGCAGAATTTTGAGTCGGCTGCCAAGATGCGCGACCAGGAGAAGCAGCTTATCAAGGAGCGCGAAGCTCTTGAGGAGAAGTGGCGCGAAGAGAACGCCAAAGAGGTCGTCAGTGTTACCGAAAAAGAGATAGCGGATATCGTGTCCATGTCGACCGGTGTGCCCGTTGCTGACCTCACCGAGGCCGAGACAGAAAAGCTACTGCGCATGGAGGCCGTGCTCCACGAACGCATCATTGGGCAGGACGAGGCGGTCACTGCGATGTCCAAGGCTATCCGCCGATCACGTGCCGGCTTGAAGGATCCAAAACGTCCCGCGGGCTCCTTTATCTTCCTCGGGCCATCAGGCGTGGGTAAGACCGAGCTCTCAAAGGCACTGGCGGAATTTTTGTTCAACAGTGAGGATGCCCTTCTCTCCTTTGATATGAGCGAGTACATGGAGAAGCACTCCGTTTCGCGTCTCGTGGGTTCACCTCCCGGCTACGTTGGCTTCGACGACGGTGGTCAACTCACCAAGGCTGTGCGCCAGCGCCCCTATTCAGTCGTGCTCTTTGACGAGATAGAGAAAGCGCACCCCGATGTGTTCAACATCCTGCTTCAGATATTGGAAGAGGGTCGCTTGACCGATGGACAAGGTCGTAGGGTCGATTTCCGTAATACCATCATCATCATGACCTCCAATATTGGCGCGCGTGAGATCGCCGAGGGCAAGCCCGTCGGATTTTCAGGCTCCGGCAGTGGGACGGCGCTTTCTGACAAGGAGATAAACAGCCGCGTCATGACGGAGATGAAGAAGCTGTTCCGCCCTGAGTTCCTCAATCGTATCGATGACATCATCGTCTTCAAATCTTTGACAAAGGAACAGATCGGGCTGATTGTTGAGCTCATGGTTTGCGATTTACGTGACCGCCTGGTTGCGCAGAACATGACCATCAACCTCTCCGATGTCGCGCGTGACCACATTGCCGAAGAGGGCACTGATGTCTCCTTTGGAGCGCGACCGCTCCGCCGTGCCATCCAGCGGTTGCTTGAGGATCCCATCTCCGAGCAGGTGCTTGAGGGCAGATGGAAGGCAGGCTCGGTTATCGAGGCAGATTACGACGGCAACGACATCGTCTTCAAGCGGGGCAAGGGCAAGATCCCCGAGCCTCGTAAGCACCAATCCCTTGAGCGCGAAGTTGAGCTCATAACACCGGTTTTTGGCGGGGGAGCCAAGGGCGGCAAGCATGGCGGCAGTACAGGCAGCGCTTCGGGCGCGTAGTGTGAAGGCGACAAAGGTGACAAATGGGGACAAATGGGGACGGTACCTTTGTCTTGCTGGGGTTCGCAAGACAAAGGTACCGTCCCCATTTGTCCCCATTTGTCCATTTGTCTCTTGACCCATGCGGTATACTAGGTTTGGGAAGATGGGAACTTCACAACTGAAGCGGAGGAAAGATGGATAAGGCGCGAGCCATTTTGCCCGAACAACGTCAAGACCTGTTTGACAGCGCGATTAGCAAAGTCACTCCCGGCTCACCCCTGCGTGAAGCCATCGATATGATAACCTCTGCCCAAAATGGTGCCCTCATCTGCATCGGAGATGTGAAGGGCGTCCTTGAGATCGGCAACGGTGGATTCCGTATCGATACCCCGTTCACCCCGCAGCGTCTTTTTGAGCTCTCAAAGATGGATGGAGCCATCGTGCTCTCGGATGAGGCAGAACGCATCGTGTGCGCGAACTTCCATCTCAATCCAGACCCTAATCTTGTTACGCAGGAGACGGGCATGCGCCACCGCTCGGCAGCCCGCACCTCTGCCCAGACCGATGCCGTTGTCATCGCTATCTCAAAACGCCGCACGCAGACGACGCTCTATCGCAAGGGTCAGGCGTTGACCCTTGATCCTGATGAAATCAATCTCTCAAAGTCGAATCAGGGCATCCTTGCGCTTCAGAGCCTCAAGAATTCGCTTGAAAAGGCCGCGCTGCGTCAGAGCTTCATCGAACTCGATAACCTTGTGACGGTTGTTGACGTTGCCGCGCTGTTGGCGCGCTATGCAAATCTCATCAGACTTGCGGCCTCCACCGAGCGCTATATCAGCTTTCTTGGTAACAACAGCGGTCTTCTTCGCAACCAGCTTGAAGAGATTATTGCCGGAGTAGCCGACTCCTTCATCCTCGCAATCCGCGACTATGCCACCACTGCCTCGGAGCGCGAGGCACGTAAGATAGCTCGCAGTCTGCTCGTCATGACCCGTCAGGAGCTGACCACAGAGGCCATCATGGTGGTACTCGGCTTTACCAAGCCGATGGCGGATGAGGATCGGCTCTCGCCTCGTGGGTTCCGCGTCATCTCGCGTATTTCTATGCTTGATGAGGCAGCGACCTCTCGTATCGTGGAAGAATACGGCTCGCTGGCTGAACTTGTTAACGACTCGAAAGAGGGATTCGATCGCCTCGATAATGCGGGCATCGAAAACGCCCGTGCCATCGCCAAGAGCTTTATGCAACTCCGCACCACGCTATAATAGGTTTTCATCAGCGCGAGCTGAGAATCAAACGAAGGCACGGACGCAGGGGGGCACGAAAGCACGAACGAACACGCGAACACCACCGTTACCGTAAGGAGCAGATGAATGGCTTTTTTCTACGACGAAGCAGCACACACCTTTAACGAATACCTTCTTGTTCCGGGCTACTCATCTGCGGAGTGTGTCCCCTCATCCGTCAACCTCACGGTGCCGCTCGTAAAACATCCGCTCCATGGGCAGCCCAGTCTCACGCTCAATATCCCCATGGTGTCCGCCATCATGCAAAGCGTCTCGAACGATACGATGGCAATTGCTCTCGCGCGTGAAGGCGGCCTCTCATTTATTTACAGTTCTCAGAGCGTCGCGCGTCAGGCGGAGATGATTGCAAACGCCAAGGACTACAAGGCAGGCTTCGTCGTCAGCGACTCGAATGTCTCGCCCGAAGACATGCTCACGAAGGTGCTGGAACTTAAAGAGGAAAAGGGGCACTCAACCTTGCCGGTGACCCACGATGGTACGCCCCATGGCACACTGCTCGGCATCGTGACGAGCCGCGATTATCGTCCGAGCCGTACACCGCTTGATGCGAAGGTTTCGGAGTTCATGACCCCCCGCAAAAAACTGGTCGTGGCACCGAAGACAACCACGCTCAGCGAGGCAAACGACATCATCTGGGATCACAAGCTCAATGTGCTGCCCATCGTTGATGAGAATGATTGCCTCGTCTACCTCGTCTTTCGCAAGGATTATGCCTCGCATAAGGCAAACCCGCTTGAGAACCTCGATGCGGAGAAGCGCTATATCGTGGGCGCGGGCATCAATACACATGACTTTGAGGAGCGCACCGGTCCGCTGCTCGCGGCGGGTGCCGACGTACTCTGCATCGACTCGTCCGAAGGCTTCACAGAATACCAGAGCAACACGCTTGCCTATGTGAAGAAGGAGTTTGGGCCCGAGATAAAGGTCGGGGCAGGTAATGTTGTCGATCGTGCGGGCTTTCGTTTTCTTGCAGATGCAGGCGCGGACTTCATCAAAGTTGGTATCGGCGGCGGCTCCATCTGTATCACGCGTGAGCAGAAAGGCATCGGGCGCGGCCAGGCTACGAGCATCATCGAGGTGGCCGACGAACGCAACCGCTATGCCAAGGAGACAGGCATCTATATCCCGATATGCTCTGACGGTGGAATCGTCTACGATCATCATATGACGCTCGCACTTGCCATGGGCGCAGACTTCATGATGCTCGGGCGCTATTTTGCCCGTTTTGATGAGAGCCCGACTGCCAAAGTGACCATCAATGGTAACTACATGAAGGAGTACTGGGGAGAGGGTTCCGCCCGTGCGCGCAATTGGCAACGCTACCACTCAGGGAGCTCGAACAAGCTGAGTTTTGAGGAGGGCGTGGACTCCTACGTGCCCTACGCCGGACCCTTGAAGGATAACGTTGCCCTGACGCTTGCCAAGATGCGCTCGACCATGTGCAACTGCGGTGCCCTAAGCATCCCTGAGTTTCAGGAGAAGGCACAACTCACCCTTATCTCATCGACCTCCATCGTCGAGGGCGGCGCGCACGACGTCATGCTGAAAGACCAGGTAGGCGCCCTGCCCCCCACGTTCAGATAGGGAATTAACCAGCAAGGAAGAGGATAGTGATGCAGCAATACAACCCGCTTGAGATTGAGCCGCGCCAACAGGCCGCCTGGGAGGCGGCAGGTGCCGACCGGGTGCGCGAGCGCGAGGCGGATCTGCCGAGCTATTATGCGCTCGAGATGTTTCCCTACCCCTCGGGCGATGTCCATATGGGGCATGTCCGCAACTACAGCATCGGCGATGTTATCAGCCGCCATAAGCGTATGCAGGGCTTCAACGTGCTACACCCCATAGGCTGGGACTCCTTTGGGATGCCTGCTGAGAATGCCGCCATCAAGCAGGAGTCCACTCCCGCCGCGTGGACCTACGCCAATATCGACCGTCAGAAGGCGTCGCTCAAGCGTCTCGGCTTCTCCTACGACTGGAGCCGTACGGTCATCACGAGCGATGTCTCCTACTACCACTGGGGTCAGTGGATATTCCTCAAGCTGTGGGAGCGCGATCTCGTGGAGCGCCGGAGCTCGCCTGTGAACTGGTGCCCCTCCTGCGCGACGGTGCTTGCCAATGAGCAGGTCGTAGGCGAGGGCGTGTGCTGGCGCTGCAAGACGCCTGTGGAGCGCAAGGAGCTCGAGCAGTGGTTCTTCAAGATCACCAACTACGCACAGGAGCTGCTTGATGACCTCGCTACGCTGAGCGGTTGGCCCGAGCGCGTCAAGCAGATGCAGGCAAACTGGATCGGCAGATCGACGGGTGCCGAGATAGACTTCACCCTCTGCGACGCAGCAGGTAACCCCACAGCGGAGCAGATCACCGTTTTCACGACGCGCCCCGATACGCTGTATGGCTGCTCCTTCTTCCTGCTCGCGCCTGAGCATCCCCTGGTTGCGCAGTTCGTCTCAGGCACCGAATACGAGGCGGAGGTCGCTCGCGTCGTCACCCTGGCAGCGAGTGCTACGGCGGTCGAGCGCTCCAAGGGCGAACGCGTCAAGTCAGGCGCCTTTACCGGACGCTTCGTCATAAACCCCATAAACGGCGAGAAGGTGCCGGTCTGGATCTCAGATTATGTGATGATGGATTACGGCACCGGAGCCGTCATGGCGGTGCCCTCGGGCGATACGCGCGACTTCGCGTTTGCCCGCACCTACGGGCTGCCTATCCCGCCGGTGATCGTTGCCGAGGATGACCCGCTTTATGCAGAGCTTGCGGGTGTGCAGGAGCGCAAGCTCACCGAAGTTCCCTGGTCAGAGGCCTACGATGGCCCTGGCATCATGGTGCAGAGCAGTCCGTTCACCGGCTTGGCGGGCGGCAAGGACTCCGCAGGCTCCCAGGCGGTCATCGACGCACTCGCTGCACGCGGGGTCGGCAGACCCACGATCAACTTCCGTCTGCGCGATTGGCTCATCTCGCGCCAGCGCTATTGGGGCAACCCCATCCCCGCCATCTATTGTGAGACCTGTGGTATCGTGCCGGTGCCCGAGGCTGATCTGCCGGTTGTGCTCCCCATGGATGTAGACGTGACCCGGGGTGAGACGCTCGCCAGCCGCTCGGAGTTCTACGAGGTCAACTGCCCGCGCTGCGGTGCACCTGCGCATCGGGAGACCGACACGATGGATACCTTCACCTGCTCAAGCTGGTATTATCTGCGCTATACCGACCCACATAACACGACCTTGCCCTTTGCTCGCAGTGTTGTGGACAACTGGATGCCCGTTGATCAGTACATTGGGGGCATCGAGCACGCCATTCTCCATTTGCTGTACTCGCGCTTCTTTACCAAGGCGCTCCGCGATGCGGGGCTGCTCGGTTTTGATGAGCCTTTTGAGAACCTGCTCACGCAGGGCATGGTCAAACTGAACGGTGAGGTCATGAGCAAGTCGAAGGGCAACGTCGTCGCCCCTGAAGAGATGATTGCCCGCTACGGAGCCGATGCGCTCCGCGTCTACATACTCTTCATGGCGCCGCCCGACAAGGATCTCGAGTGGTCGCAGGAAGGGCTTGAAGGCATCTCGCGCTTTGTCAACCGCCTGTGGCGCAGCGTGTTCGATCTCACGGGTGAGGTCGTGTATGACGAAGAAGGCACCCAGCTTTCCATCTATGACGAGGGTCTGGACGCCGCCGCCGCTGCTGCGCGTGGCAAGGAGCTGAACCGTGAGCTCCATCGCGCGACCGCCAAGGTGACCACCGACATCGAGCGCTTCAACTTCAATACTGCAATCAGCGCCATCATGGAGTTGCTGAACACCACACAAGGCTACCTCAAGTTGCCCCTTGCGCTCCGTGATGCGGCGCTGGCTGCCCGTGCCGCAAAAACGCTCGTGCTGCTGATTGCCCCCATGGCACCGCACCTGGCAGAAGAGCTCTGGCAGGGAGCGCTCGGCGAGCAGGGGAGCGTGCATGAGCAGTCGTGGCCAGAGTATGACCCCGCGCAGGCAGTGGCGGATGAGGTCGAACTCGCCGTGCAGGTCAACGGCAAGGTAAAAGCCCGCGTGACCGTGGCGACTGACGCGTCTGAAGATGAGATCCGCAGTGCAGCCCTCGAAGCAGCAGCTTCAGTCATCGAGGACAGGGACGTGCGTAAGGTCGTCGTCGTCCCCGGAAAGCTCGTCAGCATCGTCGTGTAGTCAACGAAGGGAGAACAACACTTTGACCGCGGAGATAGCTGAGCGAACCAACGGCGCAGGCGGCAAGGGCGGTGTCAACTCTTTTGTGCTTAAGGTTATCGCCATCATTGGCATGACCTGCGATCATGTTGGCATAGTCTTCAGCGGTCATCTGCCACCGCTTGCCGAGAATCTGCTCTTTGCGCCCGGGGGTCTGACCTTCCCGATCATGGCGTATCTGCTCACCGTTGGCTATCAACACACGCGTGATGTGCGCCGCTATGCGCTCAGGCTCTTTATCTTCGCCCTTGTCGCGCTCGTACCTTTTGCCTGGGCATTTGGGGAGATGCGCTTCAATGTGCTTTTCACACTTCTCATCGGGCTCGGTGTGCTCTATGCCTACGACCACCTGAAAAACCGCGCTCTGTTCGTGCTTATCTTTGTCGCTGCCATCATCATCTCGGGTTGGTGCGACTGGTCCTATATCGGTGTTCCGATGATCCTCTGTTATCACGTCATCAAGGATCGCAAGCTCAGGGTTATCGTCCCTGTTGCACTAGCCTGGATCCTGATGGCAGTTGAGCTGGCAGCACTGCTGCCCACCGCAGGCGAGGAGGTCATCTTCTACAACCTGCCCGCTCTGCTCTACACCTTTGTGGGCTGCACCCTGACCATCCCCTTGCTCTACTTCTACAACGATGAGCGTGGTCGCCCCCTGAAATACTTCTTCTACACCTACTACCCCGCGCACCTCGTCCTTCTCGCCCTCATCCGAGGCCTCGCCTTTGGTGAGTGGCTCTAAGAGGCGTTTGCCAATAAACGCCGACACGTTTATCATTACACCTTACCCAAATCGGGCGTTTGGCGCAGCGGGAGCGCGCTTCCTTCACACGGAAGAGGTCACTGGTTCAATCCCAGTAACGCCCACCAGCACTTTCACAGGTAGACAGCATAGTTTGCTGCCTACCTGCAGTAGCGGTTCATCGCGCTTAGAAATTGCTCGGGTCTTCTTTTTGCTGACCGACATTTCCGTTTGCAGCCTGCATGGTGATGGTATAGATGTGGTTGTACTCTAAAGCCGTAGTAGGCTGATCGTTCTCCAGGAGCATGGTGTAATAGAAGCCCTCATTTCCGAATTTGATATCCTCACCAAACCAGTTAGTGCCCCTTGAGGCTTTGAAGACATAGGATCCTGCAGGCAGTTCGATGGTCAGATTTGCCCCAACATTGAGGAACAGGCTCACGACGAGGGTGTCACCGCTGTAGATCTTAATGTAGTAGGGTACCGTAGACCCTGCCATAACGAAGTCGATTTGGACTGCCGAGGAGATGAAGCCGCCGTCGTGGTAGATTTCTCCGGTTGCGGGGTAGGGGGTTGTGCAGGCTGTTGCCCGTGCGACAGAGTCTTCATACTCGCCGAGCTCAGTAAACGCCTGCCAGGCTTCATACAGGCTGCCTGCCTTGAACAAGTCATCAGCGATGCCATAGTTGGTCTTATCAACCCACCCATCTGCTTCAGTGAAGTCACCATCTTCGAGCGTCTCAAAGATGGGCAGCGCCTCGGTATATTTGCCAGCCTCGTAGAGTGCGACGGCCTTTTCAAAGTCAATGTTCTGCTGGCAGAGATCAGCTAGCTCTACGGCGTCCTCAAAGTCACCAAGCGCCTCAAATGCAGTCTTTGCTTCTTCATAGCTGCTCGCATCAAACAGGGCAAGCGCATCGTAGTAATCCATGTATTGCAGGCAGAGATCACTTTGACCTTGGCATGCGGCAGCCCGGGAGCTTGCATCTTCATAATCACCAAGCTTCGTGAACTTCTCGTCAGCCTGGGAGTAGTAGTTGCGTGCGTTGCTGTAGTCCTCTTTGTTGAGGGCGTCAGAGAAAGAAGCATCCCCACTCTCCTGCAGCGCTGTGGCTGCCTGGTAGTTGTTGGACTGAATGAGTTTGAAGATACCAAAACTGGCACCTGCAATGATGAGTACCGCTACGACAATCACGGCGATAATGATGGGGGTCTTCTTCTTTTTCTCGCCGGGCTGTTTGATCTTTTTCTGCTTCTTGCCCGGAGCGACTTGCTCAGTAGGGGGAACTTGTGAGCCTGCATAAGGGGGAGCTTGCTGGGCAACCACAGGTGAAGCGGGCTGTTGGAAGTCAGGAGCTGGCGGTTGGATTATTTGATCGGGTAGGGGTGGAGGTGGAGGTGGTGCGGGGGCTTCCTCTGAAACCTCTGGAGATTTCAATTGAGACTCTGAAACCTCTTTTTTCTCGGCAGGAACAGGAACACCACATTCCGGGCAGAATGCGCTATCCTCAGGAATTGCTTTTCCACAGTCTGAGCAGTACATGACCTCTCCTCCATCCCAAACTCCAAGAGACTTATGTAACGCGCATACTATTGTACTCCTTGTATCATCATGACTGCCACTACAAATATCCACTCTGCTTCAGGGCAGAACCGTTTGCCTCGATTGCTCTAGCGGAAGTCGCGCGGTGCTGGCAGCTCTTTGTCCCAGGAGATGAACGCCCAACGCCGGTCGCGCAGGTAGTCCATCGCGACGCAGGTTTTGCCATCAGCCTCCCAGGGGATAAGGTGCTCATCAAAGTAGCGCTCAAGCAGTGTGTGCTCCTGCGGCGTAAGTTGCCCCAGTATGTCCGTGGTCTTCTTGTAGGCCTGTTCACGGTTCTCCCACATATCGTAGCGCGGCGCACCGATGAGGCGCACTTCCGCTTTGATGCCCAGTTCGTAGAGGATATTGATAGCGTAGATATAGTCGGCGGTCGATTCGCTCTCGCGGCCAAGGGCTTTGAGTATGCGCGCATCGAAAAGCGGATGTGCTTCGGTGGAGAGCGTGAGTGAGATGCGCCGACGTGCTGCAGTATGGAGTTTGAGTAGGGCATCTCTGAGGTCGAACGCAGCCAACGAGCGGGATGCAATCGCAATATCTACGCTGCCCGGCGCAATACCTAGAGCTGCCCAATTGTCTGCCCAGCTCCCTTGGACAAGGGTTATGGTGCTGAGCTTGTCGGCCTCCATCTGCTCGCGCAGGCGCTCCAGCATAACGGGGGAGATGTCGAGGGCAACGACCTCATGACCCTCATGCGCGAGAGGGATGGCAAAAGTGCCCGATCCGCAGCCAACATCCAGCACGCGCTCACCCGGACGCACATCGAGCAGTTCGCGAAACGCGGCATAGTAGGGTGTGCCGATTCTCTTCCCATACTGCGGTGCGACTTTGTCCCAAAAGGCCGCCTGGTTGGGGAGCGCACGCAAGCGCTGCATCTTCTCCCATTTGGCATTCCAGTCAATCATGGCGCTCTTTCATGTTGT
>JAITOC010000048.1 GCA_031290175.1 Coriobacteriales bacterium
CTGGAAGGTCTTGGTGCCGAGCTTGTCGAGATAAGCCTGCCCAACGCCGCCGCGGCGCTTGCCGCTTATTACGTTATCGGGCCCTGCGAGGCCTTCTCCAACCTCAGCCGCTTTGACAGCGTCCGCTACGGCTACCGGGAAGCTGGGGCGCGCGAGCTGGGTGAGCAGTATGAGCAGAGCCGCGCTCACGGTTTTGGCCCCGAGGCGGTGCGGCGTATCATGCTCGGCAGCTACCTGCTCTCGAGCGGTGTCTACGACACCTACTACTATCCGGCGCAGCAGGTGCGCACCCTCATCACGCAGGACTACCAGCGTGCGTTTGAGCAGGTGGACGCCCTCGTCACGCCCGTCTCGCCACGCACTGCCTTCAAGTTTGGGGAGATTGCCGACCCAACCTCCATGTATCTCTCAGACATCTTCACCATTCCCATCAATATCGCGGGCAACGGGGGGCTTTCACTCCCCATTGGCAGGGGAGAGACCAGCGGATTGCCGGTTGGCGTGCAGGTCATAGGACCGCAGTTCAAAGACGAGAACATCATCCGCGTCGCCGCAGCCCTTGAGCGCTGCTATGACATCGAGCGGCTGGCACCCCTTGCATCCTTGCCGGGTTCAGACAACCCTTGTTCTGCACACCCGGCGCGCGGCAAGGGGATGGGGGTCGCCTGCTCAGACATACTCGCTGCGCCAGAGGACGGCTTGCTGCGTGACTCGCATTCGACCCCCATCCCCTCACCGGGTTCAGATAATCAGAGTCCTGTGCCCTCACCGGGTTCAGATAAGGGGGGTGTCTGATGAGGTCGCTTGAGGCGGTGCTTCAGGATTGGGAGGCGGTCATCGGGCTTGAGGTTCACACGGAGCTGACGGCTCTTAAGACCAAGATGTTCTGCTCCTGCAAGATAGAGTTTGGCGCAGAGCCGAACACGCATGTCTGCCCCGTCTGTCTCGGACTTCCCGGAGCACTCCCTGCTCCCAACAAGGCAGCTATCGAGAGTATCGTGCTTGCCGGTCTGGCAACCGGTTGCGAGATAGAGAAGCGCTCGATGTTCTATCGCAAGAATTATTTCTACCCCGACATGAGCAAGAACTTCCAGACGACACAGGGCCCCGTTGCCTTCTGTATGCGCGGCAGTATCGACCTCGAGGTCACCGGGCTGGCTGCCAAGGAGCGAAGCGACCTCTCGGGCACAATACTGCCTTCCGTGCCTCTCTCCACGAGCACCCCGGATGCCTACCTCACGCGTATAGGTATCACCCGTATCCATATGGAGGAGGACGCCGGAAAGATGATCCATGTCGGTGGTGTCGATGGGCGTATCACGGGCGCGGACTACTCGCTGCTCGATTACAACCGTTGCGGCACGCCACTTATCGAGCTCGTTACCGAGCCTGACCTGCGCACGCCTGAAGAAGCACGTCTTTTCCTGCAGAAGCTCCGTCAGATATACCTGACGCTCGACATCAGCGACTGTTCGATGGAAGAGGGTTCGCTCCGCTGTGACGGTAATGTGAGCCTGCGACGCCGCGGCGAGACTACGCTTGGCACAAAGACAGAGCTCAAGAACATGAATAGCTTCAAGAACCTCCACGATGGGCTTGCCTACGAGATCTGCCGTCAGGCCGAGGTGCTTGAGAGCGGCGCTACGGTGCTCCAGGAGACGCGCCACTGGGAGCCGGCGTCGAAGCGTACGGTCAGTATGCGCGTCAAGGAGACCGCTGACGATTATCGCCTCTTCCCTGAACCCGACCTTGCCCCCTACGACCTCACGGACGAGTTCATTGAAGCCGTGCGTACGCGTCTGCCCGAGCTGCCTGATGCCAAGAAGCAGCGCTTCATCGAGCGGCACGGCCTGCCCTATGCCGACGCCATCACTATCTCGGCAGATGTCGAGCTCGCCCGCTTCTTTGACGCGACTCTGCGTGAGCTGTCGGGAGACGCAGCCGAGGGCGAGCTACCAGAGGGCGAGCTGTCAGAGGGCGCTACCCTGCGCGAGTTGTCAGAAGATGCAACCCGCCCGCCCGCCCTTGCTCTTGCTCGCCCCGTCGCCAACCTGCTTATCAACGACGTGACCGCCTGGCTCAATGCCAACAGTCTCACGCTTGCGCAAAGCAAGCTCACCCCAGCCCAGCTTGCCCAGCTTGCTCAGCTCGTCACCAATGAGATCATCTCATCCAAACAGGGCAAGGAGGTTCTTGCTCTGGCCGCAGAGACGGGAGAAGCTCCGGCGCAGATTATCGAGCAAAGGGGCATGAAGCAGGTCAGTGACACGGGGATTATCGAGACGATTGTCGATACGGTTTTAGCCACACACCCCCAGAAGGTTGAGGAATATAGGAACGGTAAGACCGGCCTGCTGGGCTTCTTTGTGGGTCAGGCAATGCAGGCAAGCAAGGGTCAGGGTAATCCGAAACTGATAAATGAAGTGATCTTGTCGAGACTAGAGAAGTGAGGCCCGCTCATGGCAAAGGTACGATTCGATTATTTTGATGCAATGGTAAACCAGGCAGACTATTCTTGTCGCGAGGCAAAGATGCTTGTGGATGTCTTCCGTGACTTTGACCCAGAGGCCGTTCCCGAGCAGGTTGAGGCGATGCATGAGCTTGAGAATGCGGCGGACAGCCAGAATCATGAGCTGTTCATGCATATCGCCAAGGAGTTCATAACACCCATAGACCGCGAGGATATCATCGAAATGGCACACCGTCTCGATGATATCGTCGATTACATTGAGGATGTGCTTCAGCAGGTCTATATGTATAACGTGAGTGAACTGCACGAGAAAGCCCTGCCTATGGCGGTGCTCATCGAGCGCTCAACGGACTCGCTGTATGCGGCGCTTCAGGAGTTCCGTAACTTCAAGAAGGTTGAAGAGATGGCCAAGCGCATCATTGCGGTTAACTCCTTTGAGGAGGAGGCGGATCGTCTTTACTCCGAAGCAACGCGTGACCTGTTCATCAATCATGTGGATGATCCGGTCTTCATCATCACCTGGAGCAATATCTTTACGCGTATGGAGCGCTGTGCCGATGCCTGCGAGAATGTTGCTGACATGATGGCAACCATAGTGTTGAAGAATAATTAACAGCAGGAGGGCTGCTGTTGGTTAGAGATCTGCCGGTAATTTCGTCACCCAGGGCTTGACCCGCAATCTTGTTCTTAAAAATGCAGGTAGATTGCGTGTCAATCCCTGGGTGACGGGGTGGGTCAAGGCGTCTGGGGGGGGGTCGAGTCGGAGGGATTCGGTTCACGCCGAGTCAAGACAAGGAAGGGATGATGGAGATGGATGTTGGTGCTATTATCGGGACAGTCGATAGCTTCGTTTGGGGGCCTTGGCTGGTGGCTCTGCTCGTAGCCGCACACGTAATTCTCACAATCGTAACAAAAGGTGTCCAGTTCCGCAAAATGCCCAAGGCGATTAAGCTTTCGGTGACAAAGGATCCGGAAGCAGAAGGGGATGTCAGCCAGTTTGGTGCATTGACGACGGCGCTGTCTGCGACTATCGGAACCGGTAACATCGTGGGTGTGGCAACCGCAGTGCTCGCCGGAGGTCCGGGTGCCGTGCTCTGGATGTGGATCATCGGGGTGTTTGGTGTCGCGACGAAGTACTCAGAGACCTATGTCTCGGTCAAATATCGCGTCAAGGATCATGCCGGCAGGATGCTCGGTGGCGCCATGTATGCCTGGGAGCGCCACTTCCAGAAAGACGGCAAAACGCCGTTATGGGCAAAAACTGGGGCAGTGCTCTTTGCCCTCTTCGCAGCTCTTGCCTCTTTTGGTATCGGGTCTGCCGTGCAGTCCAATGCTGTTGCCAGCACCATCACGAACAACTTTCCCTCGATTCCGGGTTGGGGTGTCGGTCTCGTCATCGCAGTGCTCGTCGCTCTTGTCATTATCGGTGGCATCAAGATTATCGCGAAGGTCTGCACTTTTCTCGTGCCCTTCATGGCTGCGTTCTATGTGCTCGGCTGCATCATTATTGTTGGTATCAACTTCGAGTTCGTTGGGTCTGCAATCGCGCTGATCTGCACGAGCGCATTCTCGCCTGAAGCGGCCTTTGGCGGGGCAGTCGGAGGCGGTATGATGGCGGCACTGCGCTTTGGTGCGGCGCGCGGCCTCTTCTCCAATGAATCCGGTATGGGTTCTGCACCGCTCGTTGCCGCTGCCGCAACGACCCGCAACCCTGCACGTCAGGCGCTCGTTTCGATGTCAGGAACCTTCTGGGACACCGTTATCATCTGCGCGCTCACCGGTATCGTGCTCGTATCCACGATGATTGGGAATCCCGAAGTTGTGGAGCTTATCCGCTCGGGAGACATCGGTGGTGGTGCCGCATTGACCAACGCCGCCTTTGGGTCGATTCCTGTTGTGGGCAAGTGGATACTCCTCGTCGGCCTTTCGACCTTTGCGCTTTCGACCATCCTTGGCTGGTCGTATTACGGCAATCGTTGTGTTGCCTACCTCTTTGGCAAGAATGGTGTGTTACCGTATCACGTCATCTACGTCGTGGTGGCATTTCTTGGAACCACAACCTTTGTCGCGGGCTGGGTCTGGGACATCTCGGACATCTTCAATGCGCTTATGGCAATCCCGAACATCATCGTCGTGCTGTTGCTCTCCGGCTTGATCTGGCGCGAGACCCAACACTACGTCTACGACGGTAATCTTGACGAGAAGGATCAGACCGAGATACCCATAATCGCCACGAAGTAGAGTCAGCAGAACCGACAACTGAGGACAGTAATCCCGACCGACATGCACGGTTATCGCCGCGTGCCTTTGTTGTTCTGGAATTGAAATGTGGCACTTGCTGTGTTATAAAGTTAAGTAAGTCTAACTACTAACACAGGAGCAGTGGTACGTCTTGAGGGCGCTTGCGCTTGGTGGGCTGACTCACGTGCGGCGCGTTTGGAGAGGCTCATGACATGAACGGACAACAGGGCGGACTGCAATCGGTTCAGGCTACCATGCTCATACCGCTTTGGGGGCGTTCTCACCTGAGCCGTCTGTATCCGGATATCCTGAACGACCTTGAGGCCATCAGGATCGTGGATGGCTCTGCCTATGACTTCTCCGCCATCGAGAGGACTTATGGGCAATACGGTGGGCTGAGTTGTGTCATGCGAGCCCGTCTCATCGACATGCGGGTGAGGGCATATAGCGCAAGATACCCGCAAGGCACTGTCGTGAACATCGGCGCTGGGCTGGATACGACGTTTTCCCGTGTCGACAACGGCGCGATGCGATGGTACAACCTCGACTTACCAAATGCGATTGCGTATCGCCAGACACTGATTGCGCCGCGCGCCCGCAGTGTTGATCTCGCGCAGTCGATGTTTGACTACGCGTGGATGGACGAGCTGCCTGTCCGAGGCGATGAGCCTGTTCTTCTTGTTGCGGGTGGCGTGTTCTGGTACTTCGAGAAGGAGCAGGTCAGGGAGCTTATACAACGCATGGTCGTGCGCATCCCTCGCGGAGAGCTGTTCTTCGACGCGGCCTCGCCCTTTGGGATGCGGTTTGCGAACCGCAAGGTACGCAAGAGCGGCAACAAGGACGCGCAGATGCACTTCTCGCTGCGTGGCCCCTCTGAACTTGAGGCGTGGTCGCCCCACATCCACACAGCAGAGTTCCAGACGTTTTGGGGGAGCATGAAACGCGACGCCCGCTGGCACCTCTCCACCCGCATGACGATGTACCTCTGCGACCTCGGACGCTTCGCCGGATTCTA
>JAITOC010000090.1 GCA_031290175.1 Coriobacteriales bacterium
ACATCGATAGCCTTGCCGCCCTCGACAACAAAACAATACGCATATTCGACATTGATGCCCGCCGCGTCAAAGGCCTCAAGCAGCGCGGCAAGACCTCCGGCGCTATCGGGCACCTCGATAGCAAAGACCTTGGTGAGCGAAGCGCGGAAGCCACGCGTGTTGAGCTCCTCACAGGCTTTGGCAGGCGTATCGGCTATGATACGCGCCACGCCGTACTGCGCGGTGTCGGCAACGGTCAGAGCATGCATCGAAATGCCTGCATCCCCGAGGACCCGACACAGTGACGCAAGACGACCTTTATCGTTCTCTAAAAAGACGGTAATCTGATCAATCATGTCAATTGCCTTTCTCGCGGAGGTCGATGACACGCTTGGCCTTGCCTTCACTGCGCTCGATAGACTTTGGCTCGGCAACGGTAACCTCAACACTGACCTGCAGGTTGCTCTTGAGCTCTGCGTTGATCCGCTTCTGCAAACCCTCGATCCTGCGGATCTCGTCAAAATCGAACTCGGGAACCGTCTCGACCTTCAGGGTCACGTGGTCGAGCGGTCCTTTGCTTGTGAGGATGATCTGATAGTAGGACGTAAGCTCGTCAAAGCTGGCAAGCACCTCCTGGAACTGGCTCGGGAAGACGTTGACCCCGCGGATGATGAGCATGTCGTCGGTGCGACCAGTGATGCGATCCATACGACGCAGCGTGCGCCCACAGGCACAATCCCCCGGTATGATACGCGATATATCGCGCGTGCGGTAGCGGAGCAGGGGTGAGCACTCCTTGGAAAGCGTTGTGAAAACGACCTCGCCCCAAGCGCCATCCGGCAGAGGTTCAAGGGTGTCAGGGTCGAGTATCTCGATTATAAAGTGATCCTCCGCCACGTGAAGACCGCTCTGGTGGCGGCACTCACAGCTCACGCCGGGGCCCATGACCTCGGAGAGACCGTAGATGTCTACCATCTTCACCCCGAGCTTTTCCTCAATCTCAAGACGCATCCCCTCTGAGCAGGGCTCCGCGCCGAGTATCGCGCCGGAAACCTTGAAGTCCTCCGCAGGGTTATAGCCCATCTCGATGGCGGTATCGGCAATCAGCAGAGCGTATGAGGGAGTGCAGGCGAGGATGTCCACGCCAAAGTCCTTCATCATCTGCACCTGACGCCGCGTGTTGCCGCTGCTCATGGGCAGGATGGTCGAATGCATGCGGATGCCGCCTTCATGCGCACCGAGCCCACCGGTAAACAGGCCGTAGCCATAGGCCACCTGCAATAAGGAGTGCTCACTACCTCCGACCTGTGCGATAGCGCGGGCAAAGGTGTCTCCCCAGACGTCTATGTCGCGCTGCGTGTATCCACAAACCGTCGCGTTTCCGGTCGTACCGGAGGAGGCATGCAGGCGTTGAACACGCTCGTCGTCAACGGGGACGGCAAAGAGGTCGAAGGGATAGGCATCGCGCATATCCTGCTTGGTAGTAAAGGGGATTTTAGTGAGGTCTGCCAGCGTCTGGATGTCGGTGGGCTTGATGCCCGCCTCATCGAGAGCCTTCTGGTAAAAGGGGATGTTCGCGTAACAGTCCTCGACCGTTTTTTTTAGACGCTCAAGTTGCAGGGCGCCCAAAGCGCTTCTGTCCATCTTCTCAATCTCGGGTTGGAAGTACCGTTCTGTTCCCTCTACTCTGTGGGCGTGGTTGGACAAGGTTCTCATTCCTCCTTGGGTCCGATCTCATAGATCTCCGGTTGGGCAGCATAGTTAGACTTGAACACAGCCTCACGTAGTACTTCCCCCTTATTATTGTAGACGATTCGCGTCACTTGGATGCGTCGCCCATTGACACCTTCTTGTTTTAGTTCGCGCGCGCCCGCGGGCAACTCCTTGTTCTCAACCTCGCGGGTCTTAAACTTCTCGCCTTCTATCCACTCCCCTGTCGTTGTCTCAACGGTGTAACCGGGGTCTACTCCCCAAAGCGTTGCGGTAACCGAGTTGTCCGTGTAGCTCATCGTCAGCAGAATCCAGTTCCCGGTATCATTGCCCAAAATAAGGTCGGGGCCAGGCCAATAGACTGCCGCATCGCGTCCGTCAGGATAGGACTTCATGTAGAACATATGCGCCGTGCGCTCGACGATGGGCAGCCCAGCATCATAGAAGACGTTGTAGACAGTGGTTGCAACCTGACAGACTCCGCCCCCGATCTCATCGACAATCTGATCGCCCACAAAGGCAGTCGCCACCTGGAACCCCCGTTCAGGCGTACATTCACCGGCGGCCGCGTTAAACGACCAGGTTCCGTCGGGCTCGATGAGCGAATAGGAGATGAGGTCAGAGGCAAGATGGATGTTGGTCGTGCGCGCGACACTCGCGGTGGGGTACTCCGACTTGAACTCCGCTATTTTATGGTTGATGTTCATGCTCTCGAGATCCGCCGTTGAGCGCGCGGGGCTCAACGTAGTGACGGCAAGCGAGATCTTACGAACCGCATTTGGCTCTTCAAAGAGGATAGCGTTGAGGTCGGAGGCGACCTTCGCGTAGTCGATACCACTGCCATCAACACTCGGCACAATGGTCATTACGTTATCGACGATTTGGAAACGTGCGTTCTGAGCAGCGATGCCGGGGTCACGTTCTCCGATGATGGCGTTGACACCCGTGCGGGCGCTGTCGGCCGTGACCTGCGGTACCAGTTGTACGAGATCCCCCTCGCCCTCGATTCTCGTGGTGACCCAAGACCCCAGAGTTTCGCCGTCAACGCTCCAGGAGTCTGCATTCTCGTAAACGAGCGCGATGGGCGAGGCTATGGCCGTGTTTACCTTGTCGGCCGCAAGCCTAGCTGTTTCGTTGGTGATGGTCACCGGGATGAGCACCATGGGGACAACGGCGTAACGCTGCTCTCCCAAAAACGCGGTATCGAGATTGGTGACAAAAGCTGCATGATCGACTCCGTAACCGTCATCAGCAGAAGTAACGGTGAACGTGCCTTCTGTAAAGGCGATGCCCGCATCGGTAGGCTCCTCGCCAAGTGTGCCGGTGAGCAGGTGCTCAAGCGCTTGCAGCTGGGCGGGATCATAGCTTATCGCGCCTTCAATGGTCACACCGAAGAAGCTCGCACGTGGGCGCCCGATAAAGAAGTCGCCACCTCTTCCCACTCCGTAGGCCTCATCCGCAAGCGCCTCACCGTCAACGAAAGCCCCCACCGTCACCGCGGTTATCCGCCAGGAATGGCTGCCTTGGATGCTCTGATGCCCATCATAATTACCTATGATATTGTCGATGACAACCGTATTGTCGGTGGCACCGAACTTGGCGTTAGTCTCGTCATCAAAAAGGTCGATAGGAGACGTGGAGACACGCCCACCGAGCTCTCTGTTGAGTTTGTCGGCGGCTTCTGCCTTTGTGAGGCCTCCCACATCGATGTCGCCCACCATGACGCCTTTGTGTATCTTTCCAAAGTTCATAGCACCGTCGAAGAGCATGAATCCTCCGAAGAGGAGAATCAGAAGCACGGCAGCCACAGCGGTGCGGAACTTAGCCGGCGTGTCGAGAATCGCAGCGAGCCCAGTTGCCTGTCTGCCAACACCACGCCTACTCGTGCCCGTGCTTGCGCTGCGTCTGCGACCGTCCGAGACGGTGCGGTTGGCGCTGGCGGTGCGGGTGGCTCGGTTGGTGACGCGATAGCTTTTGCGAGCCTGCCTTCCGGTCACCGCACTCGTGTCAAGCCCCCTGCGCGCGTGGTTGCCGCTTCTGCGGGGCGCATTGCCCTTGGTGCTCACAAGCGGTCACCCTCTCCAGGGAGGCTTGCGGACACCACACCTGTCTCGGCATTGACCGGCGGTGGCGATGCGGGCGCTGCTGTTGTCGAGAGCGAAAGGGGTATCCTCTCCCCCTTATTCGGACGTGTCCCCCTGTAGAGGTAGAAGAGGGCGGCACCGATTGAACAGAGTACGCCCGCGTAGAGGAGCCATGAGCCGAGCGGTGCCGATTCCACACCCCATCCAGGCAAAAGACCGCTCTCTACAACAGTCGCACCGGGCAGAATGGGCCACCAGAGAACCAGCGAGCAGAAGCCCGCCATCAGAAGCGCAGTTGTCAGCTTTCCGAGGAATATGACTTCGAAGTCGCGCCTGAAGCGTCGCTTCTGGTAGATCGCGAGTACGAGCATGCTCGCATCACGGGCGAGCAGGACAACCAGTATCCACAGGGGCACGCGGCCAACGACGAATACCGCTACGATACAGACGACGATGAAAATGCGATCGACGGCAGGGTCGAGTTGCTGCCCAAGCCTGGATACCGTGTGTGTCGAGCGCGCGATGAACCCGTCAATGAGGTCGGTCAGCGCCGCAACGAGCAACACAAGAAAGCTCAGGAGATTCTCTTTGTAAACGACCAAGAGCACCCAGAACACCGGCAACAATAACAACCGCAAGACGGTGAGGAGGTTTGGTATCGTGAATACCTTATTTGTTGCCGACTCATTCATGGGTACCAGTATACCGCTCTTGGACGGTTTAGCGTGTAAGGCCGCGCAAGGCAGGTGTGCAAAAGGTGATTCACCCGTTTTATGTGGCTGGCTTTTCTTGCGCCTAAGAAGTACTCTATTCATGAAGACATCCGCAAGACGGATGCCATTAACTGATTGTTTCACAGAGGAGGAAACATGAAAGAAAAAGAACGGGGAACGACTCTCAGCAGGCGCTCGTTTCTGACGGGTGCAGCGGCTGCAGGGGCGCTTGCGGCGGCTGGGCTCGCTGGCTGCGCACCAACGGCGGGCGATGGGACGGGCGGCTCAAGTGAGGGTCAACCCACTGCCGCTTACTCATGGGATATTGAGGCAAAACCTGCGGATATTGCGGCGGACAAGATTATCAAGACGGTGGACACAGAAATCCTGGTTTGCGGCGGCGGCTTTGCCGGTACAGCGACAGCCGCTCGTGCGGCAGAGCTGGGCGCCAAGGTCGTCCTCGTCGAGAAGGACGCCATTCTCCACGGCAACGGCATCGGCGGCACGGGTGCGGCCTGGTCCAAGGTGCTTGAAGAAAACTACGCGCCGCAGGGCTACTACATCGACAAGCCCCTCAACCAGGCTCGTTGGGTAAAGACCTGTGCCGGACGTTGCCGCGAGTCCTTTGTGGCAAAGTGGTTCCGCGAGTCCGAGCGATCCATGGACTGGCTGCTGGATATGTCCCTGGCGGATGGCGCAATCTGCCTCATCACCGCAAACGCCTCAAATCAGGAGATACACAAGGAAGAGCACTCCTATCATTGGCTCATGGGCGGCGCGGTCGGTGACATCCCCGCTGAGGATCTGGGCGGCGGCTTTGATCCCACTGCCCCACCGAGCAAGTATCCTGAGATAAACTTCGCCACTATCGCCGAGTATCGCTTCAAGGCATTTGCGGAAAAGACCGGAAATGCTGAATTCGTCTTTGAGTCCCCCGTTGTGCAATTGCTGCAGCCGGGCGGTGCCGGAACCGCAGTTACGGGAGCCATCTGTGAGACAGCGGAGGGCTATGTGCAGTACAACGCCAGCAAGGGCGTCGTTCTTGCCACGGGCGACATCAGCTTCAACGATGAGATGATGGACTACTTTGCACCCATTGGCCAGAAGGTCATGACCAAGCTCAATGGTGCTCCCGGCAACGTGGGCGACGGGCACAAGCTCGGTCACTGGGCTGGCGGAGCCTTTGTAGACGGTCCCTGGCCAACCATGATGCATCCGCAGGCGGCAGCCGGATTCCATGGCCCCTTCCTCTTCGTGAACCCAGAAGGCAAGCGTTTCATGTGTGAGGCAACCTGGGTACAGGGCAAGTGCGTAGGCGTTATGGAGAACGGAAAAGCTCCCTACGCCTGGTCCATCTTTGATCAGAACTGGAAGCAGTACCTGCTTGAGAGCCTGCCCGTTGGTGGTGGTATGTTCTGGGATACCTTCCGCATGTTTGGTTCCAGCTACGAAGAAGCCGTCGAGTCGATTGCACCCCAGGTTGAGAACGGACCGGGCGACGGCACCGGCAACTGGTTTGCGGCTGATACCCTTGAAGAGTTGGCTGCCCAGATAGAAGTCCCGGTGGACGAATTTGTCGCGCAGGTCAAGCGCTACAACGGATTTGCTGCCACAGGCGAGGACACCGATTTCTATAAGGAGAAGGTCTTTGTCACTCCCATCGATGCCCCTCCGTACATCGCGGCAAAGGTGGGCACCGGTCTTTTAGCCGTTTGCGGCGGTCTCCATGTAAGCGATGACCTCGAGGTTCTCACCGAGGACGACAAGGTTGTTCCCGGCCTCTACGCCCTCGGCAACACCATGGGCGACATCTACGCCATCGATTATCCCATCAATATCCAGGGCAACTCACACGGCCGCTGCCTCACCTTTGGCTACCTGCTCGGCGAGCATCTGGCCGACAAGTAAGTTGAGGGAGCATGCCAGCGAGCCGTCCGAAAGGGCGGCTCGCTTGGTTTTTCGGGAAATCGAAGTGTCCCGCTTACTGCGCTGCGGCCTCTGCGTCTCGGGCGGCTTTGGCTGCTTTGGCGGCGGCTATGCGGGCGGCCTTCTCCTTATCGGCGGCTTCTTTTGCAGCGCGCTCCTCAGGGGTCAGCTCGGGCTTCTTCAGGGTGATGATGCTCTTCTGGGCTGCTGCCTTGGTGTAGTCTGGCTCCATGGTCAGGCACTTTTTGGGGCAGTTGCGCACGCAGGTGATGCACTGGATGCAGGAAAAGTTGTCGATGGTCCAGGTCTCGTCCTCTTTGCTCACCGTGATGGCATGGGTGGGACAGC
Organism: Coriobacteriales bacterium; assembly: GCA_031290175.1. Classification (GTDB taxonomy): domain Bacteria; phylum Actinomycetota; class Coriobacteriia; order Coriobacteriales; family UBA8131; genus JAITOC01. The sequence goes on from JAITOC010000090.1 coordinate 6,761, forward strand.
GGTTCTCGCAGATGCCGCAGAAGATGCAGTCCTTTATCTCGTTTGCCACGTGCCCCTTTGACATCTTTGTGTAGGTGGGGGCGACCACCGGATACATCTTGGTCGCTGGCTTTTTGAAGAAGTTGCGAAGTGACATCTTCGTCAGGTGAAAACTACCCATGTCCTACCCTATCTCTCGGTGCAACTGATGCACGGGTCGATGGTCAGCACGTTCAGTGGCACATCGGCAAGGTCGCAGCCCTGGAGCGTCTGCACCATGCCGGCGATGTTCTGCGACGTAGGCGTGCGGATGCGAAAGCGCTCAAGGAACTTCGTGCCGTTGCCCTTGGCAAAGTAGAAGCACTCGCCACGGGGTTGCTCAAGGCGCGACACAACTTCAACTCCTTCAGCCGGAACGCCTTTGACCTTCTGGTTGATCTCGCCATCGGGCATCTTGTCCACCAGCTCCTTGATGATGTCGATGGCCTGAAGCACTTCCAGGCCGCGAACCTCACAGCGAGCATAGCCATCGCCCTTGGTGGAGACGATGGGTTGAAAGTCTGCCAGAGCTCCGTAGGCACCAAAGCCGTATGAGCGGATGTCCTCATCAATACCGGAGGCGCGCGCGAAGGGGCCTACCGTTGCGGCAGCAACGGAATCCTCCTTGGAGAGATACCCAACGCCAACAAGACGGCTTTTGACTGATCGATCCTTGAGAAAGGTGCGCAGCAGTTCGCCATACTCGGCGCGCATCTTGTCGAGGGTCACGACGATACCCGCAAGCTCGTTGTTCTCGATATCCTGCTCCACGCCGCCGACATTGCAGGCCGTTAGGATGACGCGCCCGCCCGTTGTGGCCTCAAAGATGTCGAGCACATCCTCGCGCAGGCGCCAACACTGCATGAAGAGGTTTTCATAACCAAAGCCATCGGCGAGCAATCCGAGCCAGAGCATGTGGCTGTGCATACGGGAAAGTTCGTGCCAGATGACGCGCAGGTACTCAGCGCGAGGGGGCACCTCGATGCCCATGAGCGCCTCGACCGTCTCAGAATAGCCGAGGCTATGGCCAAAGGAGCAGATACCGCAGATGCGTTCGGTCACGAGCACGAACTGCATGAAATCCTTCTTGGAGACCAGTTTCTCAAGCCCGCGATGGATAAAACCTATCTGGGGTATGGCCTCGATGACCTTCTCGTCTTCGATGACGAGATCGAGGTGCATGGGTTCAGGCAGAACAGGGTGCTGCGGCCCAAAGGGTATGACGGTCTTTGTTCCCATGTCACGCCCCCTTCTTCTTGGATGACTTCTTGTCGGAACTCTCCTCGCCCTCGGCGGGTTCATCGGCGACGGGCGTATCCACAACAGACGCATCTGCGGCACGCTTATCTGCAGCGGGTTTGCCACTGGCACTCGCCTTGGCCGCAGCGGAGTGTGGGTTCATCGGCGTGGGCACCGCGACTTTGTAGAACTCGCCATCGAAGTCGATACTGATACCCGTGAACTGGACGCCAAAGAGGTCATGCGTCTCGTTCTCGAAGAAGAAGCAGTTGGGATACAGATCCGATACCGAGGGTAGCGCCGTTTCAGTGTTGATGGTGAAGCGGAGGTTCTCCAGAGGCAGGCCGTCGCTGAAGGAGTAGAGCAGCTCGACACCCTCCTCAACCGTCGTCCCGCTTATGTTGACGAAGCGCCACCCGCGCCCATGGTAGCTCTCAACCTGTTTGCGCAGCTGTGCGTGCTCGATGTCTTTGAAGACCTGGGGCTTCTCGGTCTGCGTCATTGGGGACTCCTCTCACGCGTGGCCCATCCGCTTTGTGTCTCGGCGAGAGCGGCGGCGCGCACGGTCTGGGCATCGACGAGCTTGTCGGCGGCTGTCGGGGTCTGCGGCAGAGCGGGAGCCTCAATACGACCCTCTGCTACAGCCGCACGCTTCTCTTCAAGTACACCGAGACCCGTTACCACCGCGTCGATGATTGCCTCAGGGCGGATGGCGCATCCGGGCGCGTAGACGTCTACGGGGATCGCCACATCCACACCACCGAGCGTGTTGTAGCACTCCTTAAAGATGCCGCCCGAGCAGGCGCAGATACCACAGGCGATGACGACTTTTGGCTCAAGCATCTGGGAGTATATCTGCTGCACAACCTTGCTGTTGCGCTCGTTCACGCTGCCCGTGACGAGAAAGATGTCTGCATGCTTGGGATTACCGGTGTTGATGATGCCAAAACGCTCGACATCATACATCGGCGTGAGGCAGGCGAGCACCTCGATGTCGCAGCCGTTGCAGCTGGACGCGTCGTAGTGGATCAGCCAGGGTGATTTTACCGTTGATGACATAGGTGCACCTCCTTACACTATCGGCTGTCTGAGCCAGAGGAACAGGAAGATATTGAGCAGCACGCAGACAAAGGTGACAATCCAGCTCCACTTGAGCATGTGCTGCCACTTCACGCGCGCAAAGTTGTTGTCGATGAATATCTCAAGCAGATAGACAACGATGACCGCCCCCACTGCCGCCAGCGCCGCTACCCAACTGCCCCAGACGATGAAAAGCGCAACCCAACCGAGGAACAACACCGTCTCGTACCAGTGCATGACCTCAACCATCGCAAGGGTCTTCCCGCTCATCTCGGTGGAGATACCCTTGACGAGCTCCTGATGCGCATGGTGTGAATAGCTCAGGTCAAAGGGCGACTTACGCAGTTTTATCGTGAGGATAAAGACGAGTCCGATAAAGATGAGCGGCATATCCGCAATAAGCGGGCGGGCAAGCTCGAACACCGAGGAGACATTGAAGCTCCCCGTGACCATGACGAAGGCAACCGTCATGAGGATGACCATGGGCTCATAGCTCATGACCTGCACGATCTCACGCTCTGCACCAATCTCCGCATAGGGCGAACGCGTGGAGTACGCCGCCACGATAAAGAACAGCGCCGAGAGCGTGATGATAAAGACGACCAGCAAAAGATTGCCTCCGGCAAAGAAGAAGACTCCGGAGAGAATGGCGAGCACAAGCGAGAGCGCAACATAGAAACCCTGAAAGCTGTTGACCTCCGCGTTGTCCTTTGCGAGTAGTTTGCGCACATCGTAATACGGCTGGAGAAGCGGCGGACCCACCCGACCCTGCAGGCGCGCAGACAGGATGCGGTCAACACCCGCGATGAAGCAACCGACGAGCGGCGCGAGAATGACGAAGCCGACGAGGGCAGCGACGAAGCTCAGGAGCGTCACAGCGACCACCCCCACAGAAGGTTCAGCGTGGCCATGACGATGCCCGCAAGCAACAAGACTATGCACATGGTGTTAACCATCGGCGTCAGGGCCTTCTCCCCAAACAAACCGCCGAGGTACCAGTTACGCTGCGTAGCCTCGCTCGTTTTGGAGAGCGAGTTCGTGAAGGTGCGTTTCTCAAAATCCTCACCAACACCCGCAAGGTAGATGGGCAGTTTGCGCTTCTTCGACTTTCCAAAGAAGGCGGCAAACGCAAGGACGATTGCGAGCACTATGACCGCCATGATAAGCAGGTTGTCAAAGTCGATGACTTCAACCACGCTGAGCCAATAGGGATTGACCAAGGGATTGACGATGCCGGCAACCTGTGCCAGATAGGGCACGACGACGAACTTCGAGATAAAGGGAAAGCCAAGGGAAAGCACGAGCACGAGCAGCGCCATGAGCACGAGGGAAAACCATTCCGAGCGATGCACGGTCGTTTCAATATCCCGCTCGTCCTGTGCCGCAGCGAGTATCTTACCGAGCCACTTTGCCCAGAACATGAAGGTCACCGCCGAGCCAAAAGCAAGGATGATGAGGAGCGTGATATTGTTGGTATGGACGAGCGAGACGATGGTTGCCCACTTGGAGATGAGCATGCCAAAGGGTGCGATAAACATGCAGAGTATCCCGAGCGCCATGAGGCGCGCGAGGGTGGGCATCCGCCTGAAGAGGTTGTCCATGTGCTCGATATCGCGACTGCCAATGTGGTGCTCAGCCGTGCCAACGCAGAGGAATAGCAGCGATTTTGCCGCCGCGTGAAAGATCAGCAAGAAGATGGCCGCCCAGACCGCCTCAGGCGTACCAACGCCCGCACAGGCGACGATCAATCCGAGGTTGGCGATGGTCGAATAGGCAAGCACGCGCTTGGCGTTGGACTGTGAGACGGCAATCGCTGAGCAGAACAGGAAGGTGAGCGCACCGATGAGCATGACCATAACGCCGTTACTGTTCCACCCAAAGGTGGGGGCGAGTTTGATGACGAGGAACACGCCCGCCTTGACCATCGTTGAAGAATGGAGCAGGGCGCTCGTCGGTGTGGGCGCAACCATGGCTCCCAGAAGCCAACTCTGGAAGGGCACCTGCGCAGCCTTGGTGATACCCGCAAAGGCAAGCAGCGCGATGGGGAGCACGACCAGCGAGCCCGAAGCACCGAGCGCGATGACGACATCGAGCTCTCCGATGCCCTCGATAGCAAGAAAGGCGAGCGCAACCGCAAAGGCAAGGCCACCTGCAAGGTTCATGACGATCTGACGGAACGAATTGTTGATTGCCTCTGCGGTGCGCGTATACCCGATGAGCGCAAAGGAGCATACCGTCGTAACCTCCCACGCACAGAGCAGCCAAGAAAGGTTGTTGCTAAAGACAATGCCATACATCGCGGAGAGGAAGAGGAACATCAGCGCGAAGAAGACCGGGCGACGGTCAGGCAGCTTGCCGCTCTTGCCGGGCTTCTCGTCGTCTTCTTTGTCGTCCGCGTTGTCGTTCGCATCAGCGGCTTGCACCTTGGCGTGCTCCAAAGCGTGCTGATGATGATCCTTCATGTAGCCGAGCGAGTAGATGCAGATGCCCGTTCCGATAATGCCGATGATGAGCGCCATGATGACGGAAAGCGGGTCGATGTAGAGGTCGTTGGCCACAGTGACGTTGTGGGCTAAGGTGAACTCGAACCCGACGATGATGCCCAGTTGGGCAAAGGCCAGCACACCGGCGAGCAGCTTTTTGTACCTGATGCTTTTAGCGATGATGTAGACGGCGATGAGCACATCGACTGCCAACGTCACATAGTTGATAGTTGTTCGCACCAGCTCACTCGGCACCAACCCCTGCCAGGCTGACCCCAGAAGATAGAGCACCGCAAGCAGGATCGACCCGGCAGCGATGAGCACCGCAGCCGTGATCACAACAACTGCACGCGCTGCATCACCCCGTACCACAAGCAGCAAGGCTGCGGCTAAAAGGGGAAAGAGCACAAGAAACCCAATGAGAGTCGTAGCCAACGAATCTCCCTCCTATCGGGATAACAACGAGGCATAGCGCCTATGGGCAGAATACTAAAGCCTCGCACAAATGATACCCGCGACGGGCTATAAGGCCGAAGTTGCGCCTTGCTGCTCGGTCAACGGCGCTGCTCGTGTCAAATCCTAAGCGCTGAGCAGCCCGGCATCGACGGCAAACTGCGCGCCCGTGACGTAGCGCGCCCTCTCGCTGGCCAACCAAAGCACCAGTGCAGCCACATCCTCAGTCTCTATCCAAGGTGTCGGCAGCAGGTTTCCGGCGCTGCGCTCGCCGATCTCTACGGCGTTCGAGCCCTCCATCTCCGCCAGACTGTCGTTCATCTGAGTATTCACGCCTGTTGGATGGATACTGACAACCCGGATGCCAAAGGGTGCCAGCTCGATCGCCCAGGACTTGGTCAGTCCCACCAACCCCCATTTGGAGGCGGCATAATGCGACAGACGATTGCCGCCACGCAGCCCCATGATGCTGGAGTTGTTGATGATGACACCCGATCCTGCCGCCTTCATATGGGGCGACACGCGGCGCGTGACGATCATCGGACCTTTGAGGTTGATGTCAATCATGGCGTTAAGCGCCTCGTCGCTGATGGTGTCAACTTCGGCGTACCCCAGGATGCCAGCGTTGTTGAAGAGGATGTCGATGTGTCCGAACTCGGCGATAGCCGCGTCCACCACCTGGCTGACAGCCGTATCGTCTCGCACGTCAGCCAACCCGACCAGGAGCCGCCGTCCCAATCCCTCCACCTCACGCTGGAGCTCCAGCAGGGCATCGTCCGGGTGCTGTTGGATGGCAGGGTACTCCACGCGCTTGCCCACATCCAAAGCAACGATGTCAGCCCCCGCAATGGCAAGCTCCAGTGCCACCTGACGCCCCTGCCCCTGTGCGGCTCCGGTAATCAAAGCCACCTTGCCGCTGAAGTCCAGCGCGGCGGATGCAGCACCTGCGGGAATGGGAACTCCGATCTTCTCGGCCACGTCACCTCACCGCCCCTCTGCTGCAACCTGAGCGAGAAATTCAGGGGTCGCATACGACTCGAGTGTCTCATCAAGTGGCACCCTGGTCACCATGTTGAAGTAGTTAGTCGCCACCATCTGAGCGGCAAAGCCGATCAATTGCACGATTTGCTCATCGGAGAAGGTCTCCTTCAGGCTGACATAAACACTCTCCGGAACCCTATTGGGATCGGTAGCAATTGCCGACCCAAGATCCAACAGCAGTTGCTCGGTTTTGGTTAGTTGAAACGCGCCCTTATCCGCCGGATCCTCGCCTGCGTCGATGAATATCTGCTGGAAGAAGGTGGAGCAGAGCAGGCAGTGGTTGCTTGTGGATATGGCGTAGCAGAAGATGTTCAAGGCTCGCTTGCCAACCGCCTGCACCAGACCGTCATAGAGGGGATACCACTCCATGTAGGCTCGGTAGGTGGGCAGGTCATGCAGCAACGTTCGCTTCATGTTGGTGACACGACCAGAGCGCTCGTTCCAGTAATCGAACTCCGCTTGCACCTCAGCGCTCGCGCCCTCGCGCTCATATAATGGCAGGTAACTCATGGTTGCTCCTTTCGATTGCACTCTATACTTGTTACATTCCTGCGTTCGCCAACCTACTCGTCGCGCTCGCAAGCTCGCTGCTCCTCCAACAGCCCACTGGCTGTTGGATCTTTCAGTGGGCTCCGCCCGTCTCTGGCAGCATGACCATGATGGCCTTGGATGCATTACGAGCATTCTTATATGTTAAGCACCATTAGTTTATCATTGGACGGCTTCTTGTCTAGGGAGGCACCGATTAATTGCTCCCCACCCCGTCACCCAGGGCTTGACCCGCAATCTACCTGCACTTTTAAGAACGAGGTTGCGGGTCAAGCCCGCAATGACGGAATTAATCGGCATCTTCCTAGCTTCCTCCCGGGACAACTAACAAGTGTCAACCAAGCTGCGCACAATCAGTGCTCGGAGCCAGGGAGGTCGGCTAGTTCGCTCAGGGTGAAGACGGGGCCGTCAAGACAGATGTAGCGGCTGCCAACGTTGCAGCGCCCGCATTTGCCGATGCCGCATTTCATCTTCATCTCAAGAGTCGTGATGATGTCCTCGGCCGCAAAGCCGAGTCCAAGCAACATCTCCTTGCAGGTACGGAACAAGCTCGGGCCGCCACAGAGCACAACTGCTCGATTCTCCTGAGGCAGTTTGAGATCCTTCAGGAAGGGTGCTGTGTAGCAAACTTCACCCTCCCAACCCTCACAGGGTCGGTAGATGCTCACGTGCGTATGCACGTCGGGCACCTGTGACCAGACATTTTTGATGTCATGCAGGAAGATGAGGTCGTCGGGGGTCGATCCGCTGTAGACGAGGTCGATGCGACCGTAATCTGCGCGGTGATCAAGCAGGTAGGTCAGAAGCGCGCGCAGAGGTGCCAAGCCGATGCCACCGCCGACAAAGAGCACGTCCTTGCCCTTCAACTCGTCGTAGGGAAACGCATTACCATAGGGGCCACGCAGCCCAACGGTCGCGCCCACAGAGAGCGCGTGGAGTTGCTCGGTGACGTAGCCCACACGCTTCACCGTGAACTCGAGGTAGTCATCGCCCTGCGCAGAGATGCAGAACATGCACTCACCGGAGGGGATGACAGAGAGCATGGCCGTCTGCCCAGGCTGGCTTTCAAAGGGGCGCTTGCCCTCGAGGGTGGACACGCGAAACGCCTTGACATCGGGGGTCTCCTCCGAGATCTCCGTCACTTTACAGACGAGCGGGACAAGAGCAAGCGCTCCTGCACGGGCGCAGTCGTGGTCTATCTTAATGGGCGACATGGCTGCCTCCTTCCGTAACGGACTCGGTAGCGCCGGGTTGCCCAGCAGCGCCAAGCTCGAGGGCACCGATCTGGTCGATGAGCATGGTGATGTCGAGTGCGACGGGGCACTTCTCAACACAACGCCCGCAACCCACGCAAAGCGACTTGCCATACCGGTCCTCAAAGAAGCAGAGCTTGTGCATGAAGCGCTGACGCACACGGGGCATCTTCTCAGCGCGCGGGTTATGGTTGCCCGCCATCTCCGTATAGGCGGAGAACATACAGCTATCCCAGCAGCGGAAGCGCTCCCCCGCGTTCATCTTGTTTTCCTGGCTGATGTCGAAGCAGTGACAGGTGGGGCACACGTAGGTGCAGGTGCCACACGTGATGCATTTCTTGGAGATCTCATCCCACAGGGGGTGGTCGAACATCAGGTCGAGCTTCTCCTTGATGCCGGTCATGTCGACCTTAAGTGTGCATTGGACATTGGGAACAGACGGGCTTGCCTCGGGGGCAGCGGTTTCTGTGAGGAAGGGTCTCCATGCTTCGAGGGCGGTAGTGCCCTTCTCTGTTTGAGCGTGCACCTCGTACCCATCGCTGACCGCCGTGAGTTGTACGTCGGCACTGGGTGCCCTGTTGGCGTCAAGACCCATAGAGTCGCAGAAGCAGGTCTCGGCAACATGCGAGCAACCCAGGGCAACGGTGATAAGCTTCTCGCGGCGTGTTTGGTAGAACTCGTCCACGAAGCCCTTGGTGAGGAACACATCATCCATACACTCGATGCTGCGGGCGTCACAGGAACGGATCCCAAAGAGCAGCACTTCATCGCCATCGTGCTGAGCATTGATGAAGGGTAACCCCTCGGTGTCAAACCCATAGCGGTACATCTTCTGAGTCTGAGGGAACAGCAGATCCTTGGGGGGCATCGTCGTATTCACAAGCTCGAAGTCAGGCTCGACGCCCGTGCCGTAGAGCGCAAAACGGCTCACGCCGGCAGACGTGTTACTCGTGTTGCTCGGCACATAGACCCGTTGCTCGGCGCTGAGTGACTGCAGGAGTTCAGGAAGGCGATCGTTTTTCAGCAACATCTACACCACCTCCTACATGAATTCTTCGACGTCGTGGACATCATAGTGACCAAGCGCATTATCAAGCTCTTCCGTGAGACCCGCCTCGCCTGCGGCAAAGAGCTCATCAAGATCCTTGATCCACTTGCGGTTCAGCGTCATGAGTGGCAGACCCATGGGGCAGACGCGCTCGCATTCGCCGCATTCGATACAGCGATCCCCGATGTGGAAGACGCGCACGAGATTGTAGTAGCGGTTCTCATCCGTATTGCCTTGTTTGCCCTGCCAGCCCACATCGCTTTGATCGACAAAACACTCACGGCAGGTGCAGACCGGGCAGCCTTCACGGCAGGCGTAGCAGCGGATGCAACGGTCAAAGGCATCATTGTAGAGAGCAAGCCGCTCCTCACGTGTGTACGCCTCTATCTCCTTGACCTCCGCAAAGCGCTCGGCTGCTGATTGGGGCACCGGCACGACAGGCACCGTGACCTCCGAAGCAAGCAGCTCGTCATAGATTACGGGATTGCGGTGTGTGCAGGCTACACACTTGGCAAGGGGCTCATCGCTCAGGCGATCCTTCATGCCCTGACAGGGGATGCCGAGCAGATAGACCTGCTCGCGCTCTATCTGCTTATCGGCAATCAGGCGGTTGATGCCACGTGCCTCACAGCCGCGCACGCAGACGGCGAGCTTGCCCGCGTCCCTCTCGGTAAATGCGTATTTTGCAAGCGCATTGACACAGTAGTCGTTGAAGACGATGGTGTCAGCTTGCTCGGGAGTGGTGACGAACAAAGGTGCCGTCTGCTTGGTGAGACGTCCGCTCCCCCAGGCGATGACCTGAGCGACCTCCCCGGACGCCAGAAGCTCCTGCGCGCGTTTGCGCAGTGCGGCCTCGATAGCCTGGGTCATAAGACATCACCCGCCTTCTCCGCATTATCCGCCGGTTCTGCCTTATAGGGGCCGAGTTCTCTGACCTGCTCGCACATCTTGATCACTGTATCGCGGAACTTGCCCGCCTCTGAACCGGAAATCCAACGTACCTGAAAACGCTCTGGCTCAAGACCGGTGTATTCGAGCATGCGCTTGAAGGTCATGAGTCGGCGCTTAGCAAAATAGTTGCCCGAGACATAATGACAGTCACCAGGGTGACAGCCACAGACCAGCACACCGTCGACACCCTTATTGAAAGCATTGAGAATATGCTGCGGATTAACACGCCCAGAACAGGGCACGCGCAGAACCCGCACGTTTGCGGGGTACTGCATGCGGTTGAGTCCGGCAAGATCGGCGCCCGAATAGGTGCACCAATGACAGGCGAACGCAAGGATGGTCGGTTCGAAATCTACCACTGACATAGGGCATCCACCTCCCTCATGATCTGCTGGTCGCTGAAGCCCTTGAGATCCATCGCTCCGGGGCGACAGGCAACCGTGCACGCGCCACAGCCCTGACAGAGACCCGGGTTCACCTTCGAGATTGAACGCTTCACCTTGCGCGAGTTCTCACGGAGCTCGACGGTCTCAAGCGTTATCGCCGTGTAGGGGCAGATGGCAACGCAGGCACCGCAGCCGTTACACAGCGTTTTTGAGACTTCGGCGATCATCGCGTTGGACTCGAGCTCATCTTTGCTGAAGAGGATACAGACCTTCATCGCGGCGGCGGATGCCTGCGCCACGGAGTCAGGGATGTCCTTGGGGCCTTGACAGGTGCCCGCAAGGTAGATGCCCCCTGAGTTGGTCTCAACGGGACGAAGTTTGGGATGCGCCTCGGTGAGCCAGAGATCCTTATCACGCGTGATGCCGAGCATGCTGCCAATGCGGTCGGCGTCGTCTGCAGGCACCATGGCAGTTTCAAGCACGACCATGTCCGCCTCGACCTCAACCTGTCTGCCCATGAGCGTATCCTCGCCCAGACAGATAAGTTTTCCGCCCTTCCGATATATCTTTGAGACGCGCCCGCGCAGGTAAAGTGCCCCATCATGCTGCGTGTTCATGTAAAACTCGTCATAGCCTTTACCAGGCGTGCGCACATCCATATAGAAGACATAACACTTACCCCCCGGTACCTTGTCGAGGTACTGGTGTGCGTGCTTGGCTCCATACATGCAACAGGCACGCGAACAGTAGCTCTTCCCCTTTTCGGGGTCACGCGAGCCCACGCACTTGACGATGACAACGCTCTTGGGCTCGCTCTGGTCGGAAGGTCGCTGGATATGACCTTCGGTCGGTCCGGACGCATTGACAAGACGCTCGAACTGTAAGCCTGAGATAACATCGTCGTAAGCTCCGCCGCCGTATTCGCCGTAGAGCTCTGACCAGTCGATGAGCTGATAGCCAATGGCCACGACGACGGCACCATAGGTCTCGGTTGAGACCTTGTCCACATCATCAAAGTGAATGGAGCCGAAGGGGCAGACCTTCTCGCACACCCCGCATTTGCCATCGGTGAGTTTACGGCAACTGATCGGGTCGATGGTGGGTTTGCTCGGCACCGCCTGGGCAAAGGGTTTATAGATGGCCTTGCGCTTGCCAAGCCCCTGATCAAACTCGCCCACTACCTTGGTGGGACACTTCGTCTCGCAGAGACCGCAGCCGGTGCACGTGTCGTAATCGACATACTTTGCCTTCTCGCGGATGGTTACCTCGAAGTTGCCCACATAACCGCCCACCTTCTCCACCTCAGCAAGCGTCTTGACCGTGATGTTCGGGTGTGCGCCTACGTCCGCCATCTTGGGTGTGCAGATACAGGCGGAGCAGTCCATGGTGGGAAAGGTCTTGTCGAGCATGACCATCTTGCCTCCCAGCGAGGCCTCCCGCTCCACGATGGTAACGGGGTAGCCCGCGTCAGCAATGTCGAGCGCAACCTGCATGCCCGCGATGCCGCCTCCGATGACAAGTGCCCGTTTGTTGATGGGGATGGCGGAGGTTTTAAGTGGTGTGTCGCGCGCAACCTTGGCGGTCGCCATCTTGACGAGGTCGATGGCCTTCTCGGTGCCCTGAGCCATATCTTTGTGCACCCAGGAGCACTGCTCGCGGATATTGGCAATCTCGAGCATATAGGGGTTGACGGAGGTATCGCCAAGCATCTTGCGAAAGGTGAGCTCGTGCATTCGGGGTGAACAGGAAGCGATGACGATACGGTCGAGCTGATACTCCTCGATAGCTTCTTTTATTGCCTGTTGCCCAGGATCGGAACAGGTGTACTTGTTCGTATCGGCAAGAACGACGTTAGGGAGCTCGCGCGCCGCCTCGGCAACACGCTCGACGTCGATGGTGGCCGCGATGTTGGAACCACAGTGACAGATGAATACGCCTATCCTGCTCATAGGGTAACCACCTCCCAGGGGTCTACTTTGGGCGCTGCCTTGGAGGCGGCTTTGGGGGTTGCCTCGGGTGCAGCTGCGGTTGCAGGTTCAGATGCGGACTTGGGAGCGGGCTCGGATGTGGGCTTGGCTGTGGGCTTAGGTGCAGGTTTTGCTGCAGCTTCGGGAGCAGGTTCTGGCGTGTCCTCGGATGCAAGCGCATCGGGGAACGCCTTTACGTCACCCGCCGGCCAAAAGTGGCGATCTATACCCAACTCCCGGGCTGCGCCTCCCATGGCGAGTCCGAGCAACTCCGTAAAGTAATACACTGGTATATTAAAACTGCTCTTGCCCGCAGCTGCGCGGGTGTCGTTGATCTCCTTCTCGCGCATGTCGAGGTTGAGCATGCAGAGTGGGCAGGCGGTCACGATGACCTCAGCACCGTTTTCTGCCGCGTCCTCAAAGATGCGCTCGATGAGCCTGCGCGCGCCCTTTGGCTCGCTTATCTGATGCGACGCCCCACAGCATTCGGTCTTGAATGCCCATTGCACGGGCTCGGCACCCGCAAGCGCCATGAGCTTGTCCATGCTTTGGGGGTTCTCCACATCATCAAAGCAGGTGACCCCTGCTGGGCGTACGAGCGCACAACCGTAGTAACTTGCCACCTTGAGCCCATGAAGGCTTGCGTTGAGTGCCCACTCGATTCTACCCGTGACTCCGGGGCTCGCCATGATCTCGAGAAAGCTCAGCACATCTGAGGTCGCGGCATAGGGCATCTCGATAAGTTCTTCGAGGTGTGTTCGATTCTCCTCGCTTTGGCGGGCGTAATGCACCGCGGCCTTGAGTGAAGCGAAGCAGCCGGCGCAAGGTGTTGCAACATCGAGCGTCGGATCCATGCGTTCAGAAAGCGCGAGCGACCGAGCGGGAAGAGCAAACCCCAGGTCGGCATCGGTCACCAGTGCAGCGGAGGTTCCGCAGCAGCACCAGTCGGGTATCTCAACAAACTCAAGGCCTATCTTTTTTGCAACATAATCAGCTGAGAGGGTAAATGCGATACCCGTCGCGCTGGCAGAGCACCCGGGAAAATAGGCATACTTGATCACTGGTGCTCACCTCCCTCAGCCGCCGCTTGCTTGTCGCCCTTCAATATCTTGTCGATCAGATGCTTCACAGCAGCTTTGTCCTTTACCGTATGTAACTTGGGGCCAATCATGCCGCGCGCCGCCATCTTGGGAGCGTTGAGCACGTCCTGCATGAGATGCCCTGATGAAAGGTTATATCGACCAGCGAGGATTGCCTCGTTCGACTTGCCGAACATGCGAATGGTGGCAACAAACAGATCATCGAAGATGTCCGGCTCGGGCACCGGCGAGAGACCCTGTTTCTTTGCCGTGCGCCGCAACGAGAGCATAATATCCGATATGCCGACCCCTTGGGGGCAGCGCGCTGAGCAGACCATGCAGTTGGCGCAGACCCAAGGGGACTTTGCCCGCAGCGCCGTCTCATACTGTCCCAATTGGAGCAATCGAATTACCTGTCGCGGCACATAGTCCATCTCATGTGCCATCGGGCAACCCGCCGTACACTTACCGCACTGATAACAGTCATCGAGATTGACATCCGCACGGGCAGCAACGCCCGCAATACCGGCATCATCACCTGCCGTAACTGCTGAGAGGTTGAGGCTGTCCATAATGACCTCCTTTAACACGACGGCTTAAACGCTGAGAGCAGCCATGCTGCCCAAGCGCTCAAGCATTCAGATTCTCTTCTACTTCGCCTCTCTCCGCAGTATAGTATTTCAGCCAAGCATACGCACCAAGTATGCCGCCAGCGAGCATATCGACCAACTTAGACGGAGGGAGGAGGGCTACCAGAACCAGAATCTGCGTCTGATGATGATGAATGCAACAAGCCCCAGGCCTATAACGGGAATACCGAATTGCATCCACAACACGTTGATGCCCAAAGTATCGATAGGCTCATCGGTCAACCGGTACTCTCCAGCTTCATCCAGCGTAAGCACCGTGTCTGACTTGCTGGCAAGTTTCTGATACTCGCCTTTATCGAAATTCCATAGGTACAGGTACTCTTTGTTCAGGTTTTGGTCGGTCAGTTCGAGCTCGATCTCGCCCGGCAGGTTCTCCCGCCCGTTTAACACAAAGTCTACATACCCCTCTTCTCTGGCAAAGCGGATGTCAGTAGAGAGAACATTCTGTTCATTTTCTATCTTCTCCCCTCTGATTGTCATTGTATAGGAAGGTGCCTCGACGATGAGCGTGGAGTCGGTAGCATACAACACTTTCAAAACGGGTTTTGTTATCGTGGGCCAGTCACTTTGTCTCACCCGTACGGTGCCCTCTCCGGATCCGAACTCTCCAATCAGTGCGGACTCCGCAACACTGATGCCTGATGCTTGCTCCTCCGACACGATCGGAGAAGCCTCTCCGTCCGCCCCATCAGCGCTCTTTACGATTCGCTCATTGACCAATATGGTAACAGCAGCGCTCGCGTCGCCATTGGAGATGATGATGGATGAGGTCCCTGCCCGCCTCGCTCCGACAGTGCCCTGCGCCGTCACCTCAACCACATCGTTGTTGGTAGATGTATACGTCAGAGATTGCGGAGCGTCGTTTGGCACAACGGATGCTTTGAGCACAAAGGTCTCGCCTGGGGTCAAGACCACAAAGCTCAAAGGGGTTTCTATCGCCGTGGTTGCTACCCGCACCTCGATGGAAACTTCCCTCACAACCCCTCCGGCTTGCATCCGGATTATTGCAACACCTTTGCCGACAGCCTTTACCTGACCTTTTGAGGACACCGTCACGGCAGCAGTGTTGTTCGACGAGAAGGTAATTGTTTGTTCTGTAGCGTCGAAGGGCAAGACAGTTGCGGACAGTTCCTGCGTTTTGCCGACGGTCATCTCGCTCTCATAATCGCTTAGTTCTATGTCCGCAACTGCTATCGTCTCTGCTTTTGTGTCGTCACCGGCTTCCGTATCATCGGTTGACCCTACAGCTTCATCAGCGGGTTCTGCAAAAGCGTCTTTGGTGCCACCTTCGCCCAAGGGCATCCCGAAAGCACAAATGATGGCGAGTAATAAAGCAAAGGCAAAAGGCATACCAAAGCGTCTGATAATTTGAAGTCTCATCTTTGCGTTCATATTCCTTATACCTTCATCCTGTCTAGCGCGTCAAAAGCCCCAAGGATTCCAACACGTAATCAAAATAGCTGACCTTGTCATATTTGATTCGAGCCTCTACCGACATACCACTTGACAGATTGACTTTCTGACCAGCTTTACCGATAAGATAGCTCGTCTCAGGCTCAATCTTCACACGAAAATAAGGGGTGCTCTGTTCGCCATCGCTCTGAGGCACGGTAACGTCGCTGTCTATCGCAACGACCTTTCCTGCAATTGTGCCATATTCAGTTTGCGCTAGACCAGAAACTACGATATCGACAGGGTCACCAACCGTAATACGGGCAACTTCTGCGGCTGGAATATAGGCATCGACAAGGTAGAGATCTCTCTGATGAGATACTGGCCACGGGAGAGCCCGCCTGAACAACCATGCCAACTTTGTAGTCTCCCATCATGTGAATAATCCCTGTCTCATTTGCTTGGACGGCGTAGCCTGACTGACCAGTCTCGATGGCTGTTAGCTGCGCGCCGATTAAATCGAATTGAGTTTGTGCCTGAAGAATCTGATCTTCTGCAGATTTTATGGTGGTATGGTAGATTTCAGCGACTTTATGCTCGTTTTTCTCTACTTCAGCAGCAATCTGTTCCTCGGTATAACCGTAGGCCTGCATTGTCGCCATATCAACTGTTTGCTGATCGACTTGGCTTCTGTAAAGCTCGTATTGACTGTAATACAGGCTGTCCTCTGACTTGGTCGGGTCAAACAGGTTCTGATTCTCCTGAATGGAACGAACAAGCAGATTATATTTCTCGATCTGCATCCCATATATCTGCGCCTGATTCTCCAATTGAATCTTTTGCAAATCAAGGTCAGTGCTCTGTACGACAAACAGGGTGTCACCTTGCTCTACGTGGTCGCCTTCCCCAATGCTGATTTCGATGATTTCGCCTCCATAGGGGGACATGGCATAGTTCTTGTTGACGCTTTGCACCGTCCCTGCAGACTTGATGATGTCAATTTTGGGGGTATGCATGCTCCACGTGACCAAGAAAGCGAGTAGCACCAAAAGTACGAGTATGATGACGTAGCCGAAAGCCGGAAGCGACTTTTCGTAAAGTAACTTGCTGTCCTTCAAGTCGCCGAGGGTCTTGGTGCGTTTCATTTTGCCCATTCCTTTTGTCGGATATGAAAATGTCTGCTGTTCATCCTTTAGGAGTTAGCCTTCGGCATGAAGATGTCTGCTGTAAGCGTGCCGCCCTCATCGCTTTGATTGACGAACACGGTGTAGGCATCCCCTCGCAATGGAATTTCCTCCTCGTAGCCAACAATTTGCAACTTGTTATACGCAAGCTGCAAATGCTCCTCCTCTCCAACGAAGCGCGTATAAAGACAGTCTGCCTCCCGTATAAGAGCCTCCATCCGATAGGGGGCATCCACATGATTGATAAAAGTATTCACCTGTCGAATGAAGGTGATTGCTATCTGAGGCTCCCCATCTTCATCCACCCTCAACTCTGTCCTCTGGATAAGCGGACCTATCGCTTGTGCCCCTTTCTGGCGAATATGCAGTTCTGTCTGTTCAATGAGCGCTTGAAAGCTCTGCAGTTGCTCAAAATCCTCTTCCTGGAAAAACTCAAGCAAGAAGGCATTCGTCAGTTTCAATGTTTTTGAGCGGTACACCAATATCTCTCTGCTCAATTCTTTCCTTCCTTATTTTCTGACATTACTATCATTAGCGTAAATCATGCCACTTGCACACATCTTTCCCAAAGTCTGGTTTGGTTTCTGGGGCAAGCTGACCTGACCAGATGGAGCCAACAGAGCATTGCCGACTCCATCCGGTACAACAAAGTATTAGAAATCAATCCAACCGTTATTCGGCCACCTGTCGCGAGCGTGAGTGAAGCTCACTGGTCTACCGCCTAGATCGGTCGCCCAACGTTGGTGTTTCGAATGCAGCTGTCATCACTGCAAAACAGGCATCCCTGTTTACATCTTCCCCGCAGTCACCCAGACGCCATCTTTGGTCTCAAACAAGTAGATAGAGAAGCCGAGCTCGTCAGCTTCGCTTCCGTAGTCTATGGGAGTCTTGGGGAACAGACTCTCGTCCAAAGAACCGTGCCCATGCATGGCAAGCACAGCAATAATGCGGTTATTCTCCTCATCGATGAGCGCGTATTCGCAATCGCCATGTGTCGTGTAGACCGTCACATAGGCAGGGTACTCGAAACTCTCCGTATCATAGATGACGCGCTTGGTCTGCCCGTTGTAGTTGACGCTGAGTGCTTCTAGGCGCCTGACCTCCTGTCTGAACTTCTCAGGCGGCAACTGGTAGTCCAGCAACAGCTGGTATGAGTTATCGAGCCCTTTTGTTGAGCAGGCATAGTAGTAATCATTGACCTGCATGTCAGCGGACAGCTCTTCCGGGAAAACCAACAACTGGCTGTTCTGCTCGAAAAGTGCATCCTCTTCTTCGATGTGCCCTTCATACAGACCGTAATCCGCAAGAAAACGGGTCTCGAATGTCTCGCCAAACAGGAATAAGGATCCTGCAATGGCAGGGAGTGCGACAGCAAAAAGGATGGTTGCAGCCACAGCGACACCGACAACCGCCAGTATGACAATGACAGCGACCGGCAACCTCGACTTCCTCTTCGCTGATAGGTTGTCTTCCGTGTGGCTAAAGCTCATTTTGCTCTCCTTCATTCTTTCATGAGTCCCTTGTTTTAAGTTGTTGCACTCCACTGTGCAGTCATTAATATATCGAATCGCGCTCATTTGTTATTGATCACGATTCAAATCTTCTTTTAGTTTTCTAAGACTGCTCAACGTATAGGGGTTCAGCAAGATAAGTTCGATTCCCAATACTGTATAGAGTACGCCACTTATAGTCAACTTGGCTGACAAGAGACGATCTGGAATGGATGTGCCGACATTCACATAGACCAAGTCAAGCGTCATGAAAAGCCAAGGAAGGACAACGAGCAGGCAGCCTGCAGCGATTGAGATACACCAAAAAAGTATCTCCATTTTGTTCAATTTGCGCCTGCCTGAGTATCTGTCCTTTCTATAGAGCAACAGCGTCCCAACGATGTCGCCATTGAAAGCAAGGAGCCAAAGGAATACCCAAGCAAGTCCAAAATTATTAAGGTAGAAAATTACAGCTGTTACCGCAGAGAACAGTGCAACGCAACAATTCACGCGCCACAATACTCCCCTTCGTTGTATTGTAGACTTTATGAAACAGGTGTACCTAGCTACGATAAAGAATATGGGAAGCAATATGAAACTAATATCATTAACATACATCATTCTGTTTACACATCCCCTTCCCAAAAACTGTCCTAGTTTCTTGAGTGCAGTAAAACTCACCAGATGGAGCCAGCAGAGCATTGCCGACTCCATCTGGTACAACAAAGTATTAGAAATCAATCCAACCGTTATTCGCCCGTCTGTCACGAGCGTCAATGAAGCCCACCAGCTTGCCGCCCGGATCAGTAGCCCACATCAGTATTTCGAATGCAGCTGTCATCAAGCCACAAACTCCAGATACGATGCCGCTGGCAATCCCATAGGCTAGTAGCTTGTTCTTCAATTGTTGTGAAAACATAACCCCCGCTCTTTGCTTTCCATAGCTAGCAGCCTGCTTGGCAAAAAACCTCACTCCTACTCCGCCGATACCTCCAGCTATAAAGGAAATCCCCCAATTAATTGCACCGCCGACAAGCCAATTTGGTATAGATATCCCGCCCTCCACATACGTCATCTCGTCCGTTGTCATTGCCACGCAATGCTGCGGCATGACCATTACTCCGTCGTACGCCATGATACACTCCTTCTCCGATGATTCCCATCATCTTTTCACAAACAACATCATTACCGAACAACCAGCCACAATAATGCCGCTAGCAAACATTTGTGACTGCCCTATCACCACTGCGAACTTTATTGCTCTCGCTCTTATCCTCCTCCCTGAACCGCTATATCTCTCAGTGCTCTTCGCACGATGACAGTGTCTTACGCATAGCTTATGGTGTCGCCTTCGGGTTCCTCGGTGCACTTGCCAGGGTGGTCGTCCCGTATGACGAAGTTACCCTGCTGCATCTCCCAAAGCCGGTAATATAGCCCTTCTTTCAGCAGCAATTCCTCATGACGTCCTTGTTCGATTACCTCGCCGTTGTCCAATACGATGATTTCATCACATTGCTTTATCGTGGAAAGTCTGTGGGCAATGATAAGCATGGTCTTGGCTTTGAATTTGTTGAAGATCATATCGAAGATAATTCGTTCCGTCCCAAAATCCAGATTACTTGTACTTTCGTCAAGAACGTAGAGGCCGTTTGTCTTGAGGAAGGCACGGGCAATTGCTATACGCTGCTGTTCTCCGCCCGATAGCCCGCTGCCGGATTCCTCCAAGAAGGTCTGATACTGTAAAGGCAGTTTCCGTATGAAGTCATGAGCATCAGCGGCCTTCGCCGCGTCCTTCACCTCTTCCAAGGTCGAGCTCATCTTCGTCACGCGGATATTGTCGTAGATGCTCTTGGAGAACAGCTCTATGCGCTGGGGTACGTAGGATATCCCTCTGCGCAGCGTGTCGTTGCTGTACTCGTCGATGTCCACACCATCAATGGTGATAGAGCCTGCCTCCGGCTCATAGTATTTCAAGAGTAGCTTTGCGATGGTTGACTTGCCACTGCCGCTTGCGCCAACCAAAGCGACCTTCTTGCCCCTCGGTATGCTGAAGGATACCTTGTGCAGCACGGGCTTGCGGTTGCCGTAGCGAAAGGTCACATCCTTAAAGGTGACGTCGCCAGCGACTCCCTCAAAAGGCTGATAACGCTCAGCATCTTCCTGCTCCTGCTCATAGTCTAATATCTCTGCGACACGTTTCATGGAGATATTCGCTTCCTGTATCTGCAGTTGCAAGCCAACCAAGCGCTGCACGGGATCCATGAAGAACCCCGCAAGGGTCATGAAGGCCATCAATGTTCCCAGTGTTATCTCATTATCGATTACCTGGAGTACGCCAAAATACATGAGCACCAGATTGCCTATTGTACCGACAGCTCCCGATAGTGTTCCCTGTACGTTCGTGAGCATGCCCTCTTTGAAGGCTATGCGTAAAGACTTGATGTATTCCCGCTCAATATTCTCAAGCTCGACCTCCTCATTGGCATTCCCCTTGATGGTTTCGACGCCGTTGAGTCCCTCGATAATCTCTGAGTTGAGGATGGATGCCTGCTGCATTTGCTCCAAGTTGATCTTCTTGTAGGGCTGCTTGAAACACAGAACCAAAATGATGCTGACGACAGTAATCAAGGCGATGACAGCGAACAGCGTGATATTCATCCGAAACAATATCACGCCAGTAATAAGCGCCATGGATATGTCCATAATCAGCGTAAGCGCGATATTTGTGAAAATATCCTTGATGGTGAAGGCATCGGAGAAACGCGTGATGATGTCTCCTGTCTTCCTCGTGGCAAAAAACCTCATAGGCAACTTGTAGATATGCTCGAAGTATCCGAGCATGAGCGGGATGTCTATCCGCTGCGACAAGAACAGCATCATCCAACTTCGTAAAAACTGTATGAGCACCTGCGTAAAGGCAACCGCCGCGAATATGAGAAGCACGCCTAAAAGCAGGGTTTTCAGCTTGTAGGGCAAAACTTCATCCATCACTATCTTGTTGAACAAAGACGATGCAATGCCTAACACTGTCATGATGAGCGAGGTAAGGATGGAGAAGACAAATAACTTCTTTTGTGGAAGCAATAGCTTCACAAACCTGTTGAAGACCTTTTCGCCTTTAACGCGCCCCTTCTGAAACCTGTTATCGGGTTTCAGGATCAGAAGATTGCCAGCAAAGGTCTTGTAGAACTCATCAACCGTTGTACGTTCGAGGTCTTTTGCGGGATCCCCGATAATAACATGGGTCTTGCTTACCTTGAATACCACGACAAAGTGGCTCAGTCCTTCTCGGGTAACGATATTTGCGATACAGGGGCGTGTGTACTCGCTAAGAAAGCCCCTCCTGTCTACCTTGACTGCCTGAGAGACAAATCCAAGCTCATCGGCACATTTGGACAGACCGATAAGGTTTGTTCCCTTGATGTCGGTCCCCATCATGTCTCTGAGCTTTGTGATGGTTGTTTCTTTCTTGTAATGCAAACAGACCATCGCTAGACATGCGGCGGCACAGTCCGTAATGTCGTGCTGTTTCACAAAGGTGTAGCGCACAGTTCTCCCCGTTACTCAAGCAACAAGACCATATCTATGCACAACTCACCTGCAGGTACAGAGGGTCAACACCCCCACCAGATTTTAAAATCTTAGCATTGAAAGCCCCCCCCCCGTCAAATCGACGCGATTGGCTCGCCTGATGCCTCTGCGGATATGATTGTTGCTCAAATGCGTTATTACTCCTAACTGCTCAAAATGGTAATCATTGAACCCTCGGTATATACTTACTCTGTTCACATGTTTTGAGGAAACCCCCTCCGTGGGGGAACCAGGAAGAATTGACGTTCTGAAGGGAGAAAGACATGAAAGAACCAGGGAAAGAACCAGAATCAACTGAGAAGGCAATGGAATCAGAGGGCGGCTTCTCACGGCGCGCGTTCCTCAGCGGGGCGGCGATTGGTGCGGCGAGTCTCGCGGCAGCGGGTCTTGCGGCCTGCACACCGGCAGCCGAAAGCGGTGGTGGTGACGGTAGTGGTGGCGAAGCCCCAGCGAGCAACAAGCCGTTGGATACTGCCAAGTACCCAGCGCTGGCTGACAGCAGGAACCCGATTGACTGGCTGGGCACCCCACCAGACGTTACACCTGAGGACTGTACCGAAACCATCGAGGCCGATGTCGTGGTCATCGGTACTGCGGTTGCTGGCGAACTTGCCGGCTATGGCGCTGTCAAAGAGGGCGCCAAGGTGGTGCTGTTGGAGCGCAACGGCACAGC
>JAITOC010000106.1 GCA_031290175.1 Coriobacteriales bacterium
AGGGGAGGGTATACATCCCACTGAAGGATCATCCTTGGAAGGAGGTGAGCTATCAGATGATGTTGAAGCGCCTGAAGAAGGCAGGTTAATTGAATGACATTTTCGCTCAGTATTGACAATTGAGATTTTGCCGGAATAAGGAACAAGACAAGGGTAAACAGTTCACAGGGTCAGTGTCGCTAAAGAGCGATATAAGCAGAAATGACCAGAAGCTGAGCAGAAACGCTCCCTTAGGATGAAAACTTTCTTCCGGTTATGAGTTCGTAGGCCTGGATGTACTTTTCCGAGGTTGCTTCTATGATCTCGGCGGGGAGGCGTGGGGGCTCACCGGTGAAGTCCCAGTTTGCCTTGAGCCAATCGCGCACGAACTGCTTGTCAAAGCTCGTTTGGCTCCGTCCTGCCTGATACAGCTCCGCTGGCCAAAAGCGCGAAGAATCGGGGGTCAGAACCTCGTCAGCAAGCACGATCTGCCCGTCTATCCGCCCGAACTCGAACTTCGTATCGGCGATGATAATACCGCGCGCTGCAGCATACTCCCGTGCCACCGTGTAGATGGTACATGCTTTTTCCCTCAGTTCTGCCGCATCACGCTCGCCCAACAACGTCACCGTTGCCTCAAAGCTCACATTCTCGTCATGATCGCCAAGCTCCGCCTTGGTCGAAGGCGTGTAGATCGCCTGCTCCAGACGGCTTGAATCAACGAGTCCCGCAGGCAGAGGGATGCCGCAGACGGTGCCCTGCTGTTGGTATTCAGCGAGCCCACTACCGGCCAGATAGCCACGCACGATGCACTCGACCGGAAACATCTGAGCCTTATGCACGAGCATGAAGCGCCCGGCCAGCTCGCTTGCATAGGGTTGGAAGCGCTCGGGCAGGTCGGGCAGGTCGGCACTTATGAGATGGTTCGGGGTGCTCTCTGCCAAAAGCTCAAACCAGAAGAGTGAGAGTCGAGTCAGCACCTCCCCCTTGCAGGGTATCGTGTCCGGGAGGATGTAATCAAAGGCGGAGATACGGTCGGATGCAACAAAGAGCAGGCGGTCACCAAGGTCATACAAATCGCGCACTTTGCCCCGCGCGTCTGGTTCCGGTGCGATCATAGCATCTCCCTCTTCTTTGTGCCGCAGCTAAGTGCGGGGGCTGTAGCCCTCGAAGCGGTAGCCTGCTCCGTGGACGGTGTAAAGCCAGCGGGGGCTCCGGGGTTTGTCTCCGAGCTTGGAGCGGAGATTCTTGACGTGGCTGTCTATGGTGCGCTCATAACCATCGTAATCATAGCCGAGCACCTTCTCCACAAGCTCCATGCGAGAATAGACGCGCCCAGGATAGCGTGATAGCGTGACAAGGAGCCGAAACTCAGACGCCGTGAGGTCGATTTCTTTGCCCGAGAGCATGACCTTGTGTCCAGGCAGGTCGATGGAGAGATCACCAAACTCCAGCTTCTCATGTGGTGCTCCAGTCGGAGCGTGTGCACGACGCAGGAGCGCCCGAGCACGCGCAAGCAACTCGCGGGGAGAGAAGGGCTTGGACATATAGTCATCGGCACCGAGCTCAAGTCCGGCAATCCGATCCTCGACGTCGCTTTTTCCGCTGAGCATGATGATGGGAACATCGGAAGCGTCCCGTATGGCTTTGCAGACCCGTTCCCCAGAGACTTTTGGCAACATAAGATCAAGCAGAACAAGATCGTACTTGTCCTGCGCAAAGGCATCGAGCGCTACTTCGCCATCACCGGCAATGGTGATTTTGTATTCGTCGCTCTCAAAATAGGCAACAACGACCTCGCAAACACTCGCATCGTCTTCGATCAATAATATCTTGTGGGCATCGCCACGCATGTTTAACCTCACCCTCCTGAATTGCGTTTTTTCCATCATAGCGCATAACGGTAGAACACTGCGCACAAAATCTACGTATTCAACTATTCGGATTCGGGAACGGCGTCTGTCTACTCGACATCTGTCGCCTCATCATCAGACGATTCGGGCGCCGGCAAACGGCCGAAGACACGAAGCACGGTCGAACCACCGCGCGAACCTTGCCGCGCTGGAATCATCGTGTAGCTGACAATCTTATCCTGCGCGCCCCAGCCGACAAGGACATCGCCGTAATCTGCACAGTCCGCAACCGTGTCGATGACGAAGAAACGCCTGTTCACCGTGTCGAATCCGATGATGTTCACCGTTGATTTGACAATGAGACAGCCGTTCCAGAAAAGTGGTGCACTCACAGGCATACGACTGACGTGCAGCCAGCTGTCATCTCCAATGTCAAAATAGGTGCCAAAAATGTTGAGCCCCTCGGCATAATCATAGTTGCCCTCAATCCCAAATGCAAAGCGGCCATCGCTGAAGATGGCGTCGTTCACGCGCAAGGACTGCGGAAGGATGCTTACTGAGAGCGTCTTATCGGTCTCCACTGAAATCGCAGTGAGCTGATAGTAGACGTTTGTCGTGGATACACGGGGTACGATGGTGACAATACCGTCGCTTATAAGCGGATTGGTTATCATACGCCCATGCGAGGTGTGGACAATGGATGGCTTATACATCCCCGACAGGGAAACACGCGCTGTTTTGAGGTAGGAGTCTTCCTGGTTTGCCGGGCCGTCGGGGTTTGGCATAACCGTCCAATACGCTTTGTCGCCGCTGATTGCCAGCAGAGGGGGGTCATAATCACCGTTGCCCTCGTCAACGAGTTGCGCAATTTCAGCCAGCGGAGGTGGCTCAACCGCTGTTGCAGTCTCGGCACCCTCTGCCCCCTCAACGCTCTCAGCGCCCGCAGCGGCGTACCACACGCCACTCGTGAACTGCATGAGCGCATCAAGGCGCGCCGTGTAGACCTTCCAGGATTGATCGGCAAGACTGCACTCCACCCAGATGAGGGAGGTCGCGCTTGCCCGCGCCTCATACAGCACCTCGCTGGGATTCTCGCTCACCGTGCTCGTCAACAGAGCAGTGCTGTCTCCCGTGTTCAGATCGAGGAGCGCAAGCGTGCGCAGAGCATCACCCTTATCCACGGGCAAGAGGAGAAGCGCTGTGTCGTTCGTCGCCTGATAGACAAGCGTACCCAGGGGAAAGGTCCAGGTTCCGAGGTGCATAAGATATTCACCGACGAGCACCTCATCAAAATCGTTGCCCTCTATGATCTGGCTTGTAGCCACATGCAAGGTCTCGATATCTGCGTCGCCTGCCTCCTCCGCAACCACCGTCGAGAGCTCGTCTTCCTCATCAGAAGAGCAGCCGCTTAAAGCCACAGCTCCAACCGCAACCGCCGCAACGCCAACTCCCACAGCACCCGCCAGGAAGCCACGTCGTGTCAGATCATTCTTGTCGTCTTGCGTTAGCAAAAAACTCCAATCGCCAAAGAGGCACCGATTAAAGCGTCCTGTCGTAAGATTGAACTCTGCGCTCCATGAGCTGCCAGCTTACCACGTCATCCTGCGCCTACGCACAGGGTGCCGTGGATTAATCGGCGTTTTCTCGAAAGATATGGTACAGTATGAAAGGATTATCGTGTTGGAATTGTTACGGAACCGCCTGCTCGCACGTAGAGTTCGAGGGGACGGATCCCGACTGGATGGGTGAGATGGCAAAACAGATCATCACGTTGAGCAGGCAATATGGCAGTGGCGGACGCGAGATTGGCGAGAGGATTGCCAAAACACTCGGTTACCGGTATTTCGATCGTGAACTCATCCGACGGATCGCTGAAAACGAAGGCTTCGACCTGGAGCTGGTCGACCGGATGAGCGAGGGCTTCTTTGGAAGGGTCTCAACACTGTTCTCCTTCGCCAATAGCGCTGCGAGTAAAGACGAGGACAGCCTGCCTCTTGCCGACCGCGTCTTCCTGGCGCAGATGCGTGCAATCCGGCAGGTCGCTGACGAAGGACCCTGTGTTGTCATCGGCCACAGCGCAGATTACTTCCTCGCGGATCATCCGGATCTTCTCAGCGTCTTCATCCATGCTGACTGGGATTCCCGCGTCACGCGGGTCATGCAGCGCAACGACCTCGATAAGACAGCCGCTATCGCGCGCATCAAGAAGATCGACCGCAAGCGCGCAGCGTTCTACGAGAGCCATACCGACCGGAGCTGGGGCGAGACAGACAACTACCACCTCGCGCTCTCAAGCTCCTATTTTGGCATTGACCAAGCTGTCGAGATAATCTGCTCCATCGCCAGCGCTTAGGGAAGCACCGGTTAATCGCTTCCCATCCCGTCATTGCGGGCTTGACCCGCAATCTACCCGCACTTTTAATTCCGTCATTGCGGGTCAAGCCCACAATGACGGAATTAATCGGCACCTCCCTGAGCACCTCTCATGCCCAGGCGCTTCTGCCGCGGAGCGCACGGGCACCGATGTCACGCCTGAACTGCTTGCCCTCGAAATCGATGCAGTCTACAGCCTGGTAGGCACGCTGCTGTGCCTCCTCGAAGCTGGCACCCAGTGCGGTGACATTGAGCACGCGTCCTCCGCTGGTCACGAGTGAGCCATCGTCTTCACGCTTCGTGCCTGCATGGTAGACCCTCACGCCCTCCAGCGCCTCTGCGGCCTCAATGCCACTGATGAGCTTCCCCTTCTCATAATCGCCGGGATAGCCACCGCTTGCGAGCACGACGCTGACCGCCCAGCCGTCATCCCACTCAAGCGTACAGGCGTTCACGTCGCCCAGGGCAACGGCACACATGACCTCAAGGAGGTC
>JAITOC010000109.1 GCA_031290175.1 Coriobacteriales bacterium
GGACAGAGCCCAAAGACTTCACGCCGTGGCTGCCCGAGGTCTCGGAGAATACAGGAGGAGGTAATGCCGTCTATGTCGCATAACGCAATCGTGGTCAACCTCGACCGCTGCATCGGCTGTTATGGCTGCGAGGTGGCCTGCAAGCTGGAAAACGATGTCGCCCTGGGAAGCATATGGAACAAGGTGGTGCAGATTGAGCCGTTTGGGGAGTTTCCCAAAGTCAGCTCCTACTGGCTGCCAACGATGTGCCAGCAGTGCGCCGACGCCCCTTGTGTGGCCGTGTGTCCTACCGGCGCATCCTTTCGTGATGAGCAGAACAACATCGTTCTTATCGACAAGCAAAAGTGTATCGGCTGCAAGTACTGCATGATGGCCTGCCCCTATGGGGTGCGCAGTTGGAACGAAGAACAGGAGGTTGTGGAGAAGTGCACGCTTTGTAACCATCTCACCGCAGCAGGCGGTCTGCCGGCCTGTGTGAAGAACTGCTGCGGACAGGCTCGCTTCTATGGGGATCTTGACGATCCGACCTCCGATGTCTCGGTAGCGATCGCCACTGCTCCTGAGGAGGCGCGGCATTATCTGCCCAATGTGAGCAACAACCCGCAGACGGTCTACATCCTCTCCCCAAAGTATGCCAAATGGAATGATGGGGACATCCGTCCACGTTCCCGCAAATACGCGGGGACCGAGGGGAGTGATAACTGATGGAAATCCAGTGGACACTACTGTTATTTACCGCTGTGAGCGGTACTGGTGCCTGGTTATTTGCTACAACGGCATGCGACGACATCCTCAAGAAGCCGGAGAAAGCACCGGTTGTTGAATCGGTTGTCGCGCTGCTCCTCCTGCTTGCTGGCGGCTTGCTCTCTGTGGCACACCTCTCGCATCCCGACCGTATCCTGGAGGCGCTTAACCGTCCAACCTCCGGCATCTTCATCGAGGCGGCGCTTATCGGTGTGTTGGGGCTGACTGTGCTTATCTATCTGCTGATAACAGCTCGCAGTGCCTCGCTCAGTGCCCGCAGGGTACTTGCAGGCATCGGCCTGGTGCTGGGCGTGATATTCTCCTTTGCCTGTGGCTCGTCGTATATGATGGCCGCTCGTCCGGCATGGGACTCGATCGCTTTGCCCCTTGCCTACCTGGGAACAGCCGCGGCTGCCGGTGGTGCCTTGAATCTTTTTCTCAAAGCCGTGCTAAAACGGGAGCCTGCCTCTATCCGCTTTGCCGCCATCCTGGCATTGGCATTGGCCGCTTTGGGAATAGTGCTGGCGCTGGTCTATTATCTGGGTGCCGGATCTGCGCTCTCTGCTGCCCAAAACGACGGAACCGGCTGGGTGGTTGTTCTTTTTGCGGCGCTGGTCATCGACGGTATCTGTTCGGTGCTGTGTTTGCGTGATACGGTTAAAAGCCCCGCCCTGGCTGCATTGTCGGCCTGCGCGGCCGCTACCGGCATTGTGGGTGCCGTGGCTCTGCGCGCGGTGATGTGGATAACAGGGATCGGCATCCTGAACTTCTTCGACCAACTCTGATTGTGGAGTACCGAGCCGCACCACATCAGGTGCGGCCCTGCTCCCTCTCTCAACGAGAACAGGAACAGACAATGGATACCACGACGTCCATCCGAGAACTCTTTAACGAACGCGCGCAGATGTACACGTTTTTCTCGCAGGTGTTTTTGAGGGAGCTGTCTGCCGAGGCTCTCGCGACCCTTGAGCAATCGGACTGGCGGCAGCCCAAAGGCTGCAACGAGCAACTGGGTCAGGGCTATGCGATGCTCAGACGGTTCTTCGCCTTTTGTGAGAGCGATATACGTACGCAACTGGCAGTAGAATACGCCCGCATTTTTCTCTCTGCCGGCGTCTATACCCAGAAGCGCCTGGTGGCGGCTCCCTATGAGTCGGTGTTCACCAGCCCTGAGCACCTGATGATGCAGGAAGCGCGCGACGACGTCTATCGTATCTTCTTGCGCGATGGGTTCATGGTGAATCGCTCGTTGCATGAGCCGGAGGATCATCTGGCATTTGAGCTGGAATACCTAGCGGCCTTGAGCCTGCAATCCATCGACAGGTTTGAGAGCGGCGACAGCAAGGCCTTCAATGACCTGGCCAAGCGGCAGACCAGCTTTATCACTGCCCATCTGCTTAACTGGATTCCCGCGTTGCGAGACGCCGCAGCACGCTATGCTCAGAGTGCCTTTTATCCTGGCATGCTTCTGATTGTCGAAGGCTATCTTCGCCAGGATATTGCGTATCTGGAGGAGCTGGGGGCACAGAGCAATGAGGGAGGGGTTTCTGTGACTGCTGCGGTACCCAGGCCTATCAAAACGACCGTTGTCTAAGAGCTTCCCATGAGTTCAGGCAGGGAGATCACCCGACGAAGCTTCATGGCAACGTGCACAGTCGTTGCCGCGACGGCCGCAACGGGGTTTGTGGTAGCGCCCCACAGCGCGCAAGCTGATGTGCTGCGGCCACCGGGCGCGTTGGCGGAACCTGAGTTTTTTGCTCGCTGCATCCACTGCTATCGCTGTATCAGCGCCTGCCCCACCGACGTATTGGTGCCGATGCACTTGGAAGAGGGGGTGCTGCAGGCGCGCAGCCCAACTTTGGACTTCAGTGAAGCTTCCTGTACGTATTGCGACCTCTGCCGCCAGGTTTGCCCAACGGGTTGTATCGGCCCAAGCGACCCCAACGACACTGCCCAAGGACGCATTGGGGTTGCCGTAGTGATACGGGAGAACTGTCTGGCATTTATAGATGGGAGCTGTGGCATCTGCGCACAAAGATGCCCGTATGAGGCAATCAGCCTTGACACATTCAATCGCCCCGTAGTTGACGCAGGTCTTTGCAACGGTTGCGGCGAGTGCGAAGCAATCTGTCCGGCTCATGTGCTACGAGCTTTCAACGGCAACCGCACGCGCGGTATCGAGGTAGTAACCGAGCGCAGGTATCAGGAAGTCTGGGCGAGCAGCGATGCAGAATAGGCGCATACGACTGCTCAGAACCCTGACGCTCAGCCTCGTTCTTGTCGCGGTGCTTGCCAGCCTGGCCTTTGACAGCGGCATCGGTACGCCCTCGGCTCTTGGGATAGGGGAGTTCTTCCTGCTGTGCCCCCTTGGCGGCCTTGAGGCTATGATTGCCAGCAGAACCCTTCTTCCTGTCGCACTGTTGTCTATGGGCGTTGTGGTGGTGTTGACCCTGACGGTCGGACGAGCCTGGTGTGCCTGGGGTTGCCCGGCGCCCGTCGTTCGGTCATTGTTCACGGGCAAGGGCAAGGCTGTCGCCAGTCACGACGCAGACGATGCGCAATCCCCTTTGGGGCCAAAGGATGCTGCCTCAGCAATCGCTGCCCAGCAAGCCCATGTGAGCAGGACAAGGGAGGCGCCCCTTCTGGAGCGGATACTCAAGGCAGCCAAAAGTGACAGAAGGTTGATGGTTCTGGCAGGAGTGCTCGTTGCCAGCGCTGTCATCGGGTTTCCCGTGTTTTGCCTAGTGTGCCCCATCGGCCTGACCTTTGGTACGGTAGTCTCTCTCTGGAGGCTCTTCGTTTTCAAGGAGGTCACCGTTTCTGTCCTGGTGTTTCCTGCCTGCTTGATACTCGAGTTGCTTGTGTATCGAAAGTGGTGCATGAACCTTTGCCCGATTGCAGCTTTCCTTGGCATTTTCGCGCGCTTTGCCACACGCTTCAGGCCAATCGTCGATACCAGTACCTGTATACAGTACACGGGGTCTGCCACCTGCCGTGTCTGTGCAAAGGTCTGCCCTGAAACCATCGACCTCCACGACGCGGCTGCGTCAAGCATTTTGGCCGATTGCACTCGTTGTGGCACCTGCTTAGAAGCCTGCCCAAAACAGGCGATACGGATTACCCGTCAATCTTCTCACATCGCACTCTTGGCGCCAGACAAAGCGTCCAACATTTCTAAGAGCCCTCCACCCTAACCCTGCTCTTATCCTCGTTGGTCGATGGGCACGTAGGTGCGTGCTTTGCAGGCCGATTTGTAGGCGGGGCGGATGATCCGACCGCCGGAGATGGTCTCCTCGAAGCGGTGCGCTGCCCAGCCGCTCATGCGTGCGCAGGCAAACAGGGGCGTGATGAGCTCTTCGGGGATGCCGAGCATCGAGTATACGAAGCCAGAGTACATATCCACGTTCGCGCACATCAACTTGCCGGAGCCCTTTACATCGGCGATAACCGCAGGCGTCAGGCGCTCGATGCTCTTGAGGAGCTTGAGTTCAGCCTCGTGCTCTGTACCTGCGGCAAGCTGCGTCGCAAAGTCGCGGCAGATAATCGTGCGTGGGTCTGAGAGCGTATAGACGGCGTGACCCATGCCGTAGATAAGCCCGCTTCTGTCAAAGGCCTCCTTTTTCAGGATACGAGTAAGGTAGGCGGCGACTTCATCGTCATTCTCCCAGTTCGAGACCTCGCTCTTGAGGTCGGCCTGCATGGCGAGCACCTTGGCGTTCGCGCCGCCATGACGGTTCCCCTTGAGGGAACTGATTGCTGCGGCGTAGGTTGAGTAGGGGTCGGTGTCGGCAGAGGTAAGCACACGTGCGGTGAAGGTCGAGTTGTTGCCTCCACCGTGCTCGGTATGCAGACTGAGCAGGATGTCGAGCATATGTGCCTCTTCGGGAGTGAAGTTGCGATCGAGACGGAGCATGGACAGGATTGTCTCTGCGGTTGACTGTCCGGGGATGAAGCGATGCATGATCATGGACTCATTGTGGAAGGCGACCCGTTGTGCAAAGTAGGCAAGCACACTGATGCGGGGGAGGCGGGAAAGCAGGGAGATTGCCGTACCGATCTCGTGCTCAGGAGAACGGGTTTCTGCCTGCGCGTCGTTTGCATAGAGCAGCAGCACCGAGCGGGCGAGGCAGTTCATGATATCGGGTGTTGGAGGATTCATGATAAAGTGGGCGGTAAAGCCGTCGGGCAATTCGCGCTGGGCATCGATGGCGAAGATGAACCGATCAAGCTTGCTCTGTGTGGGGAGCTCGCCGTTGAGCAGGAGATAACAAACCTGCTCGAAACAGAAGCGGTCGGTGCTACCGGTACCGACCAGAAGATCCTCGACATCATAGCCCCGGAAGGTGAGACGTCCCGCATCCGGCATCTTCTGCCAGTCTGAGACCACGTAGCCGTGTACGTTGCTGATATTGGTGACCCCTGCAACGACCCCGGTTCCATCATCATTGCGCAACCCGCGTTTCACCTGGTACTGTTTGTAGAGCTCGGGATCCACGGAATTGATTTCATGGAATCTGTCATAAAGCGATAGACTTCTGATGTTGGGCATGCTAGGCTCCTTATCTGAAAAACTGTGTAGTCAGGATACAATATAACGGGTTTGATGGGAAAAAGAGTGTCTGAATTGAAAGAAACAAAGGGGGCTGATGCCCTTGCCGAACAGAATACGCCTGGCACCCAGGGCACCCAGGGCACCCAGGGCACACTGGGAAGCCCCCAGCCTCCTGAGCACTCTGTTGAGCTCAGCGCTGCCGGACGCCCCATCGCGACAAACTGGAAACAGACCATAGCCTTCATCTGGAGTGGGCAGACCTTCTCCATCATTACGAGCTATGCCGCTGGATACGCAGCCATCTGGTTTATTACCTCGACCTTCGGCTCTCCGCTCATGCTTGCCCTGGCGTCCATTGTTGCCCTCCTGCCAACGGGTATTCTGAGCCCCTTTGGTGGCGTGCTTGCGGATCGCTTCAACCGGCGCTCCATCATGCTTATTGCCGATTCTGCCGTTGGTTTCTCCTCTCTGGTGCTGGCGCTGATCATCCTCTTCTGGCAGGGAACCGAGCAGCAACTGCTGCCCATCATACTGGTGGTCATCTTTGTGAGGGCTGTCGGTCAGGCCTTTCATACGCCCGCCATGACCGCAGCAATGCCCTTGCTCGTTCCGGAGCGACATCTCGTGCGGATCAACTCGCTTTCGCAGATGGTCTGGAGCGCAGCGGGAATCGGCGCTCCAGCACTGGGCATCCTCCTCTATACCACCATCGGCTTTCATGCCGCCATGTTCCTTGACGCGCTGGGAGCGGTAATCGCCTGTTTGGGACTGCTCTTTGTGAAGATCCCCACCATACGCGATGAAAGCATGGAGGGGCAGCACATCTTTCGCAATATGGCTGATGGCATGCACGTCATTTTCAGAAATCGCGGGCTGTTCATCCTGGTGGTCTTCATCGCGGTGGCGATGATCCTGTTCATGCCTATCGGTTCGCTGTTTCCCCTTATGACCAATAACCACTTCGGTGTCGCGTTTGGCTATGATAAGGACACCCTTGGATACATGGCGTCGCTTGTCGAGGCAGTCTTTGGTGGAGTGATGCTCGTAGGCACACTCGTACTCATCGCATGGGGTGGAGGTAAGCGGCATACACTCGTCGTGCTCAACAGCGGGTTGGGGGTGGGCATATCGATCCTGCTCTGCGGGCTGCTCGCCCCCGATCAGTTCTGGCTGTTCGTCGTGCTGAGCGGAGTCATGTCAGCGTTTTGCTCCTTCTACAACGCGCCGCTGATGACCATCATCCAACGGCATTCCCCTGAGGAGAAGCTGGGGCGTGTCATGGGTCTGTTCGGCTCTATCATCTCGCTGGCAGCACCGATAGGGCTCATCCTGGGAGGCGTCATCGCCGAATACACCGGCATTGCAACCTGGTTTCTCATCAGCGGCATCCTCATGGTGGCGCTCTCGATACCCGTATATTTCATTCGCCCTGTCCGTGCACTAGACAACCCAACGGAGTAGGGGCCAGAACCGCCCCCGTGTCCTAACAACCCAATCTACCGAAAACAAAAAGAAAGAGCAGAAACCCCTGTGTACATCAGTGTGCAGGGTTCTATAATAACGGTATGGTATGTTCTTCTACGAAAGGGAGGTTGTCCTGATGAAAGCAAACACAGGTGCATCTGTCGTAGCAGATGCGGCACGGGCAGGCAAAGAAGCGGCAGCGCAGGCGAAAGTCGGACTCGACGCCATCAAGCTGGCTTTTGTGTACACTGGCGTGCAATATGACCAGAAGGAGCTGCTCGACGCAGTAGCATCTGAACTTCCCGGCGTACCACTTATCGGAAACAGCTCTTTTACTGGTGTCATCACACCCGAAGGCTTTATCACGGGCGCTGACGGCTTTGTAGGCGTTACGGCTCTGTCTGGCGAGGATGTGACCGTCGGTGTGGCGGGAGCGGCCAAGGCAGGCGATGCCCGTGCCACCGGTAAACAGGTCGCGCTCGCCGCGCTTGCGGCAGCGGGTAGGCCCCAGAGCGGCAGGATTGAAGCGCCAGATTACTTCTATATGGTTGCCCCTCCCGGTGAGGAAGAGTTCTACCTCAAGGGTATCGAGGAGGTCATCGGACGCGTTCCTGTATTCGGTGGCAGCGCGGCAGACAATGCCATTGCGGGCGAGTGGCTGCTCTTCACGGATCAGCTCCTGACCGCCGATGGTGTGGCTGTCGCCTTCTTCTACACAAACAGCTCCTTTGCCAACGTCTTTACGGGCGCCTATGAGGAGAGTGCGAATGTCGGTATCATCACGAAGGTCAGGGATAACCGCGTGCTTGTCGAGATAGACGGCGTGCCAGCGCTCAAGAAATACGCACAATGGGCGGGCGCAGACCCGGATGACCTCTTTGGCGGCAACCTGCTCGTGGCAACGATCACGGCACCGCTTGGCGTCAAGGATCGCCTCGGCGAGTTGATCGCCATTCGCCATCC
Organism: Coriobacteriales bacterium; assembly: GCA_031290175.1. Classification (GTDB taxonomy): domain Bacteria; phylum Actinomycetota; class Coriobacteriia; order Coriobacteriales; family UBA8131; genus JAITOC01. The sequence continues at coordinate 7,724 of JAITOC010000109.1, forward strand.
GATGAACGGCAACGACGATTACTCGATGAATATCGGTGCGAACCTCGCCGTCAATACGGCAGTCATCCAGATGCAGGGCGATGTGGATACCCTCATCAGGTCGGCCGGCGAAACGGTCACTGCCCTCAAGGTTAAGGCGGGCGGCGCTCCGGCGCTCCTACACCTTGTACACTGCGGCGGACGTCTTGCCGGCATCGGAGACCGTGTCGGGGAGCTTGCTGATACTATCGTTGCGGC
>JAITOC010000108.1 GCA_031290175.1 Coriobacteriales bacterium
AGGGGAGGGTATACATCCCACTGAAGGATCATCCTTGGAAGGAGGTGAGCTATCAGATGATGTTGAAGCGCCTGAAGAAGGCAGGTTAATTGAATGACATTTTCGCTCAGTATTGACAAACAATACAAAACAGTACCAAAAGCAAGCATATGCCAAACGACCTGCTCCGAACTCTTGCGAGCGAATCGTCAGCGGTCTAGGATAAACGCAGCGCTCTCACTCTGCACCCGCGAAGCCAGATAGGAGGTGCCATGCACGCTTTGTGCATGGAAGACTATGACAAAACAACTAGTGATACGACCGGAGAAATGTGTGGACTGCCGCACCTGCGAGCTGATCTGCTCTTTCCAGCACAATGACGTTTTCAACCCAACGCTGTCTGCGGTGACGGTCTATGACTTTATCCAAGAGGTCGTATCGGTACCCGTGATGTGCCTGCAATGTGACGAAGCCGCCTGCGTTAAGGTCTGTCCGGTCAACGCCTTGTCGCGCCGCGCCGATGGTGTTGTCGTCTATGACAAAGCCAAGTGCCTGGTGTGTAAGCTCTGCGTGCAGGCCTGCCCGATGGGCAATATCAGTTACTCGCCACTCACCAAAAAAGTCTTCAAATGCGACCTCTGCGGCGGTGACCCTCAATGCGCTTTCTGGTGTCCCACGCAGGCGATTCAGTTCATGGAGCCAGTGGATGATTTCAGCCGCAAGAAAGCCGTGGCAGAGAGCTTCAAGGAACTTTTGGGAGAGGAAGTAGCATAATGAATGGCTGGAAAGGTACAATCCTGCGCGTCAACCTCAAGACCGGCACAATCAGTAAGGAGCCGTTGAACAGGCAATGGGCAAACGACTTTGTGGGTGCCCGAGGCTTGGGCACCAAATACTACGTTGAGGAATGCTCCCCGAGCATCGATGCGCTCAGTGCCGAGAACAAGCTGATCTTCATGACCGGTCCTCTTACGGGCACGCTGGCAACCAGCGCTGGTCGCTATGAGGTGGTTGCCAAGGCACCGCTTACCGGCACCATCGGCGCGGCAAACTCGGGAGGGAAGTTCGGTCCTGAGATCAAGTACGCCGGCTATGACGGTATCATCTTTGAAGACGTCAGTGAAACGCCGGTCTATCTCTACATCTATGATGACGTGGCAGAGCTCAGGGATGCCACGGAGCTCTGGGGCTTGAATATCCATAAGACCACCGACCGGTTGGAAGAACAGCTGGGCGAGCAGTTTGCCGTTGCCGCCATCGGTCCGGCTGGCGAGCGCGGCAGCCTTTTTGCCTGCATCAACAATGACAGGAACCGTGCGGCTGGACGCGGCGGGATGGGTGCGGTGATGGGGGGCAAGAAGTTGAAGGCCGTTGCCATTCGCGGCACCGGCTCGGTCAACGTCGCCCGCCCGCAGGAGTTCAGGCGCGATGCCAAGAAGGCGCGCGACATGCTCCTTGCCCATCCAGTAGCCGGTGGTGGTCTGGCTGCCTATGGCACCGAGGTGCTGGTGAACATCATCAACGAGAGCGGCGCTTTGCCGTTGAACAACTGGCGCGATGGTTCCTACATGGAGACGGCCGACCGCTTCTCAGGTGAAACTCTGGCGGATACCTTCCTGGTCAAGAATCGCGCCTGCTTTGGGTGCACCATCGCCTGCGGGCGCGTGACCCGTGTCAGCGAAGGCCCGTATGCCTCCTTTGGCGAGGGGCCGGAATACGAGGCCGGTTGGTCCTTTGGCGCGTCGTCCGGCGTTGATAATCTGGCTGCCATCTGCAAGGCGAACTTCCTCTGCAACGAGTATGGTCTCGATCCCATCACCATGGGCGCGACCATCGCCTGCGCCATGGAGCTGGCGGAGCTTGGTGCCATCCCGGAAGAGGACATCGGCTTCAAGCTGCGTTTTGGTGACGCGGACGCCATCGTCACGCTCACCGAACTCACCGGCAAAGTCGAGGGATTTGGCGAGAAGCTGGCACTGGGCTCGTATCGCCTGGGCGAGCTGTATGGGCACCCTGAGCTTTCCATGAGCGTCAAAAAGCAGGAGATGCCGGCCTATGACGGGCGCGCCATTCAGGGCATGGGGCTGGAATATGCAACCTCCAACCGCGGCGGCTGCCATGTGCGCGGCTACCTCACCTCGCCCGAGATTCTGGGTATCCCCCTGAAAACCGATCCTCTGGTTACCAAGGGCAAAGGCGCTCTGTGTAAGCTCTTCCAGGATCTCACGGCACTGATCGACAGTTCCGGCATGTGCCTGTTCATCACCTTTGGCATTGGGCTTCCGGAGGTGGCAGAGCAATACCGAGCCGTCGTTGGCAGTGACGAGAGTGACGAGGAAATCCTGCTTAAAGGCGAGCGCATCTGGAATCTTGAGAAGCAATACAACGTTGCCGCGGGGGTGGAGAAGGACACTCTGCCACCCCGTCTCCTGCGTGAAGAACTGCCATCCGGTCCAGCCAAAGGCAAGGTTTGCGAGCTGGATGACCTGCTTGAAGAGTATTATGCAGAACGGGGTTGGGACGAGCAAGGCGAGCCCACCAAGGACAAACTGACAGCGCTCAGTCTCTAGGGAGGCTACAGTAAGCAAGCGTGCTTCATGACAGGTAAACGATGAAGGTGAAGTTCTTTGCAACGTATCGGCACCTGACGGGGTGTACAGTCCGTGAGGTTTGTGCGCCCGCCACAGTGGGCGACTTGCTGCGTGCTTTTGCCGAGGAATACGGGGATGAGATGCGTCGGATGCTGCTTTCGGGGGCGGGGGATGACTTGGGGCCAGAAGCCATCATCCTGATAAACGGGCGCAACATCCTGCATCTGGGAGTGCTGGATGCTCCTTTGCAGGAAGGCGATACCGTGGCAGTGTTCCCGGTTGTTGCCGGCGGTTGAGAAAATGCGCAATGACGGGGTGGGGAGCAAGTAATCGGTGCCCCCTTGGACAGGAGAGGTTCATCAATGCCGGAGCCTGAGAAGAATGTGACTGTACAGGACATCGAGGCTATCGCCCGGAAGTATCCTGCGGAGAAGCGCTTTGCCCTGGCGATCATGCAGGACGTCCAGCGGGAGTTCAGCTACCTACCCCAGCCTGTTTTTGAGGTGATCCACAGGCACATCGGTACGCCCGTTGCCCACCTCTATGCGCTGGCTACTTTTTATAAAGCTCTGAGCCTGAAACCCAAAGGTCAAAACGTCATCAAGCTCTGCGATGGCACGGCCTGTCATATGCGCGGTGCCAGCAACTTGTCCAAGGGCATCAGAGCCGCACTGGACATAGAGCCCGGCGAGAGCAGTGCCGACGGTCTGTTCTCTCTGGAACTGGTGAACTGTGTGGGCTCCTGTGCTCTGGCGCCCGTGATGGTGATCAATGAAACCTATTATGGCAAGGTGACGATGGAAAGCCTTCCCGCAATCATTGCCGAGCATCGCCGCGCTTCCTGCGAAGACACGGCTGCTTCCTGCGAAACCGAGGTTGTCGCATGAGCACTCCTGCCCGCACTTCTCCCCAAGGAACAAGCATGAGCGCTCCCACGCACCCTTCTCCCCAAGGGTCAAAGCGTTCTGGAGAGCAGGCAGCTGTTGAGCAGCGTACTTTGCTGGTTTGCTGTGGCAGCGGTTGTCTTGCCACCAATGCTGCTGCGGTTGCCGATGCTCTGGCGGAGCAGCTGGCTCTATCCGGTTTCGATGCCCTTGTAAAGACGGGTATCAAGCGTACCGGATGCAACGGCTTTTGTGAGAACGGGCCCATCGTCAAAGTTATGCCGGATGACATCTCCTATTACAAGGTCAAGCCCAAGGATGCCGACGCCATCGTTGCTAGTTTGCAGGGGGAGCCGGTACAGCGCCTGCTGTATCGGGCAGACGACGGCAAGCGGGTGCTCCGGCACCTGGAAAATCCCTTCTACGCGCCGCAACAACGCATAGCCTTAAGACACATCGGCACTATTGACCCGGAGAGCCTTGAGGATTACCGGGCAAGGGACGGGTATCAGGCTTTGGAGAAGGCTCTGAGTCTCAGCGCCGACGCCCTTATCTCCGAGGTCGAGGCCTCGGGTCTGCGCGGGCGGGGCGGAGCGGGGTTTCCCACAGGGCGCAAGTGGCGCACGGCTGTTGGCTTTGAGACTGCGTGCAGCTATGTGGTCTGTAACGGTGACGAGGGCGACCCGGGTGCCTTCATGGATCGCTCGCTTTTGGAGGGCGACCCGCATGGCATCCTGGAGGGTCTGGCGATTGCAGCAGTGGCAATCGGTGCCGAGCGCGGATTTTTGTATATCCGCGATGAATACCGGTTGGCTCAGCAGAATATCACCAAGGCCATAGCCCAGACTGAGGCCGCCGGTTTGCTGGGTGATGACATCATGGGCAGCGGTAGAAAGCTGCATCTTGAGGTTGTTCGTGGCGGCGGTGCCTTCGTCTGTGGTGAGTCCACGGCTCTGATGGCTTCTATTGAAGGTCGCCTGGGCGAGCCGCGCGCCAAATATGTGCGCTCCGTGCAACGCGGGCTTTGGGATCAGTCAACGGTCCTGAACAATGTGGAGACACTCGCCAACATACCCTGGATCATCCTGCACGGCGGCGCAGCTTTTGCCGCAACGGGAACAGAGGGCAGCAGTGGCGCCAAGGTATTCTCGCTGGTAGGCAAGATAAAGCGGAGCGGTCTGGTCGAGGTGCCGATGGGCAGCACGCTCCGGCACCTGATCTTTGACATCGGGGGCGGCATCAAGGGCTCGCGCCCTTTCAAGGCCGTACAGACCGGTGGTCCCAGCGGCGGTTGCATACCGGAGAATCTGCTTGATCTGTCCGTGGACTTTGATACCCTCACCGCCAACGGCGCGATGATGGGCAGCGGTGGCATGATTGTCATGGATGACCACGACTGTATGGTGGAGGTCGCCCGATACTACACGAACTTCCTGGCTGAAGAAAGCTGCGGCAAATGTACGCCCTGTCGTGAAGGTCTGCGTCACATGCTGCGCATCCTCACTGACATCACCGAGGGGCGTGGGCAGGCAGGCGACCTCGAGCTGCTGGAGCAGATGGGCACGACGATGCGAGAAAACTCGCTGTGCGCTCTGGGTAAATCCGCTCCCAACCCCGTGCTTTCAACCCTGCGCTTCTTCCGCGATGAATATCAGGCGCACATCCATGACAAGACCTGCCCGGCGGGGGTTTGCCCGGCGCTTACGGCGTTTTCCATCGACGCGGCTGTCTGCACCAGTTGCGGAGCCTGCGTCAAAGCCTGTCCGGCGGGCATCATCAGCGGCAGCAAGGGGGCACCGTATAGAATCGCGGCAAGCGGTTGTATCGCCTGCGGTAGTTGCCGGGAGGTCTGCCGCTTCGATGCCGTGAGGGCTGAGAGGAAGTTGCACACATGAGCCTGAATATCAGCATCGATGGCAAAACCTGTACCTGCGAGAGCGGCGAGTTCTTACTGGAAGTCGCCCGGCGCAACGGCTTTTACATCCCCACGCTCTGTGCCCATGAAAGCCTGTCGGAGCAGGGTTGTTGCCGTGTCTGCATCGTGGAGATCGTCTCTGGGGAGCGGAGCCAAATAGTCGTCTCCTGCGTCTATCCCGTGGAGCGCGCGATCGAAGTGCTGACAAACAGCGAGAAGGTCAAGGCGCTTCGTGGCATGACACTTGCCCTGCTACAGAAGCTGGCACCAGCCAGTAGCTTGATTGCCGGGATGTGCAAAGCCTACGGTGCCCCGGAGTTGCCACGGTTGGAGGCGCGGGCAGACGACGACACCTGTATACTGTGTGGGCTTTGCGTCAAGGCCTGCGCGCAGCTGGGCACAGGCGCGATAGCGGCGGTCAACCGGGGCATAGAAAAGAAGATCGCGACGCCCTATGACCAGCCATCTGCGACCTGCATAGGTTGTGCCAGTTGTGCGCAGGTCTGCCCCACCGGCAGTATCGTCGTCAAGCAGGATGCTCAGGAGCGCAGCATTTGGGGTCGTACCTTTACCCTGCTGGCATGTGACCGTTGCGGAGTGATTCTCGACACCACAGAAGCAGTCGCCTATGCAGCAACCCTCCGCGATGCCCCACCGGAGCACCTCTGCCCGGATTGTCGCAAACAGCAAGTGGCTCAAGCATTCGTAGGCGTCTACGGAAAGTAGGAGCACCCCAACCGGCTCCCTGAATGGATTGCGCATGATGAATCGTTTCGCAAGACAGATTGCTTTGGCAGAAGTTGGCGTTGCGGGGCAGCGGCGCTTGGCTGAATCCCGCGTTGCCATCATCGGCACGGGCTCGCTGGGCACCGTGAGCGCTGAGTTGCTGGCGCGCGCCGGTGTGGGTTTTCTGCGTCTGGTGGATCGTGATTATGTCAGTCTTGATAACCTGCCGCGCAGTGCGCTTTTCAACGAAGACGATGCCCTGCAGAGCAAACCCAAAGCCCTTGCCGCTGCCGACCATCTGGCGGAGTTCATCTCCGATGCGGTCATTGACCCACGCGTTATCGACGTCAATGCCGCAACTATCGAAGGGCTGATTGCTGATGTCGATCTGGTCATCGATGGCACCGATAACTTTGAAGCGCGCTACCTGCTCAACGACGCTTGCCACAAGTTGCGCAAGCCCTGGATTCATGGTGCGGTTCTGGGCACGTCCGGTGCCCTGATGACCATACAGCCCAGTGGACCTTGCCTGCGCTGCTTTGCGCCAAGTCCGCCGCCGCCCGGCTCGTATCCCACCTGCGCCAGCAGTGGCGTGATAGGAGCCGCAACGGCTCTGGTTGCCACGTATCAGGCAATCGAAGCCCTGAAGCTACTGCTTGCGCTGGAAGAAAGCGGAGCGCTCAGCCCTGGCACTACGTCTGGCAACGGAGCGCACAACTGCAATGAGAGCCCCGCCCCGCTCTCCACACAGTATTTTTCATTGGATGTGTGGAGTCACGAGACTGACGGTGTGCTCATTGCACAGGATCCGGGCTGCAAGACCTGCGTGCAACAGGAGTATGAGTTTTTGGATAAGCCTGTGTCCACCATCAGCAGCGAGCTTTGCGGACGTGACGAGTTTCAGGTGCGACCAGGCAGCGCGACGACAATCGATCTGAATGCCGCAGCCACACGCCTACGCTCGCAGGGTGCTGTGACCGTCAGTCCTTTTATCCTGACGTTTGATGACGGCAACCTGCGCTTCAAGTTATTCAAGGATGGTCGTGCCATGATCAAGGGTGTCGCCAGCGGCGAGGCCGCTCTGTCCGTTTATGCCGATTACATCGGCCTGTAGCTCAGCGCTGTGGCTACGCGCGGGTTGCCAGCGGAAATAGGTAATTTCGTGAATTTTGCTAGGGGAGAGGCGACCAGAGTGCTCTTTGCCCACGATGTGTTGCCCCGGCGGTTTATCACGAGGCTCTCCACAGGATACTTCGTATGCGCCTTCGTGCCACTTGTGACGTGAGGGAGAGAGGGAGACGCTGTTGAGCGTGTGAGATACGGATTTTGATAAAATTGGCGTAAATCCTATTGTAATTAAAGAGGATAACCGCCATTATGTGAGAGTGTCAGAAAGGGGGGAAGCAGGGGGCAGGGTATAATCGCATGAAACGTACAGGAAGTACGGAGTAAAACCTTTCTCTTTAGCTACCCACAGTAGAAATATATGTGTTTGGGATGCCGTTCTTTTGGGACGGTCGTTGGGCTATCTGCTTATGTGCAGGTGGTTCTCGTCTGGTTATCCGAGTACTCGGATAAGTGGGAAGAGGGTGAGTTTCGTGGTGGACAGCAAGGGTTCCGGGGGAAAACAGGTGGGAGCAGGCGGGGCTTCGCATGCGACCAAGGCGCAGAGGATGAACCATCGAAAGAAGAGGAACTTCTTCTCCAAGCTTCTGTCTGTCGTTCTGGCGATCAACATGGCGTTGATGTTCGCATTGCCGGCCACCATCTTCGCAGATAATTCGGCGGGGGGTGCGGGAGACGACTATGTTGCCGCGCCAAGCGCAGGTGACGTGGTCTATGTGGATCCAGGGTCATCGGGTAGCACAGCAGGTGCTGTGTCCGGTGACACAGCGAGCGACCCCTCGGGCGGCTCAGGCTCCTCAGGCAGCGCCGCTGGTGACTCATCCGGGCAGGCTGTGACGATAGAGCAGCCTTCTGCGTCCAGTGGAGGCTCCAGCGGGGCTCCTAGTGGAACTTCCGGGGATGCAGCTGTCAACCCCACGGACGATGCAGCCCCCATCACCACCTTTGACGGAGACGAATCCCTCGCGGGCGGCTTCAGCACCTTAGATGTTGGCGACGTAGAGGTCACCGACTGGGCAGGTTTTGTGACAGCCTGGCGCGACCCAGCAACGGTCAGAATCATCCTGAAGAACAGCATCACGCATCCGGCGGGAAGCGCGACGGGAGTCCGACTGTCATATGGCTTTCCCAGAACGACAAACATTGAGATCACGGGCGACAA
>JAITOC010000120.1 GCA_031290175.1 Coriobacteriales bacterium
CCGATGATGAAGCGCTCGTCGCTGTTCATAGCCATGAGACTACCCAGCGCTTTAAGCAGGTAGGGGAAGGGCTCGACCTCGCGGGGATGATCGGGAGGATCAAGCGGCATGGCTCCTGCATTCTGGTCCGCCTGTTCCTCGATGACGTATCCAAAGGTGTAGCGTGTCGCGGTTATGAGGATATGGGTGGCGACCTTCAGGTCGACGCCCGCGCTCTCAAGGGAGATAAGCGCGTTTTCCATAAACCTGCCCAGCGTCACAGCGGGGAACAGGTGCGCACCAGCCACCACGCGTCCGCCGTCGGGATACGCGAGCATCGCCTTGCGCAGGCGCACGCCCTGGGCGATGAACCACGCCTCCCACGGCTCCTGCTCCGGACGCAGTTGGAGCTGGGCAAACTCCTGTTGCAGGATGTATTCGGCCATGTAGTCGATAAGCGCCGCTTTGTTCTTGAAGTGCCAGTAGATAGCCGGTGCCTGCACGCCGAGCTTCTTGGCGATGTCGCGCATGGACACCTCGTTGAGCCCCTTCTCGCTCAACAGCCCGATGGCGGCTTCGATGATCTCCCGTTGGCGCGTGCTCAAAATGGTTTCCATAATTTTTTGATTATAGCAGTTGACTCCTGACTTTAACAGTGTTAAGTTGTGCAGGTACTCAATTTAACAGTGTTAAAGAGAGACAGCACGACAGAGAAGGAGACATTCATGGAGCATCACGACACACGCAGGTACCCTGAGCCCTTGGCAATAGAAGCGCGGGGGCTGGTCAAGGATTTCGACGGGTTTCGCGCCGTCGATGGCATCGACTTCAGCGTCCCGACCGGCAGCATCTATGGGGTGTTGGGGCCAAACGGCTCAGGCAAGACGACCACCATCAACATGCTTGCCACTATCTCAAAGCCAACAGCGGGCTGCGCCAAAGTGTTTGGCTACGACACGCAGACGCAGGCACATATCGTCCGCCAGCTCATCGGACTCACGGGGCAATTTGCGTCGATAGACGAGTCGCTCTCAGCGCAGGAGAACCTCATGCTGTTTGGGCGGCTGCTCGGGCTTTCAGCCGCAGAGGCAAAAAAGCGAGCCGCAGACCTGCTCGAGGAATTTGCGCTCACTACCGTTGCAAAGCGCCCGATTGCAAAGTTCTCCGGCGGCATGCGCAGGCGTCTCGACCTTGCGGTCAGTCTCATCTCACAACCGCCGCTCATCTTCCTCGACGAGCCGACGACGGGGCTTGACCCGCGCACCCGGATACAAATGTGGGAGACCATCGAAAGGCTCGTGAGCAAAGGGGCGACCGTCCTTCTCACCACGCAATACCTCGACGAGGCGGATCACCTTGCGGACAAGGTCATGGTTCTCGATCGTGGCAAAGTGGTCGCCGACGGTACGCCCGACGAACTCAAGGCATCGGTCGGCAGCGCTTCGGTGCAGCTCTCGCTTGAAGCCGCAAGCGACTTTGCCGCCGCCGCCCAGATCCTTGAGCGCGTGTTGGCGGTACAGGTCATGACTGTGGACGCGTCCACCCTGCGGGCATCGACGCCCGGAACCCACAAGGTCATCGACGCGCTGCTGGCATTGGGCGAGGCGGGCATCCCCATAGCGGAGATAAACGTGCAGAAGCCAACCCTGGACGAGGTGTTCTTTGCCTTGACCGGCAAGGCTCCCGAGGGGGAGAGGGCTGAGGGAGACAACGGAGACAGCGCGGGTGGCGCGGGCAAACCGGGTAGCGCGAGCGGAGCGGGCAGCTGGGGCGGCATGGGCAAACCGCGCACTGCGGCTCATGCAGCCGAAGTGTCCAAGGTAGCCCATGCAGATAAGCGCGTGAAAGGAGAACGGTCATGACCACTTCACTCAATACGGCAGCGATAACGGAAGACGACCTCGTCCCCGTCTCGGAGCGCAAGCTCAAGAATCACGTCAGCTTTAGCATGGCTCTGAAAAACTCGTTCACCATGGCACACCGCGCGCTTCTCAAGATGCTGCACAGCCCCGTGACCTTCGTCGAGATCTTCGTCATGCCCATCATATTCACCCTTATGTTCGCCTTTATCTTCGGCGGGGCTGTTGCGGGCGACATGGGGACCTATCTGAACACCCTCATCCCCGGCATCCTGGTAATGACCGGGCTTACGAGCTGCTCCAGCTCCGGCGCCGCGCTGCGCGAGGATATGGACAAGGGGATTGTCGCCCGCTTTGACTCCATGCCCATCTCGCGTATCGCACCGTTGGCAGGGCCGTTGATCAACGACTTTATCCGCTACGCGGGCGGCGGGGTCATCGTGTTCGTCATAGGCTACATCCTCGGGCTCAGGCCGGCAGCGGGCATCCTCGCCGTGCTCGCTTCCATCGTCTTTTTGATGCTGGTTGCCTGGTGCCTCAGCTGGCTCTTCGCCTTTGTGAGTCTCTCGGTTCGTTCCACCTCAACGGCAACGATGTCGGGGCTGGTGATTATGCTCCCCTTGATATTCCTCTCAAACGCGTTTGTGCCTGTCGAGACTTTGCCCGGTTGGCTCCAGGTGTTTTGCAAGATCAATCCGATATCCCACATTATCGGCGCGGTGCGGGAGATACTGGACCTGGGAACCGTCGGAGCAGATTTCTGGTGGGGCCTTCTCGGCACCGCCGTCATCCTGCTCGTTTTCATCCCCCTCACACTGAGGGCGCACAGCCGCAAGGTCTGAGGACGCGCTGAGAAATGCTGAGTGTTGCCGATGGGGTGTGTGAAGAAGCTACAACTCCGTGCACTTGACCAAGTACACGGAGTTGCGCGTGTCAAGAGATACGGTCACATGACACGAATGAGGGAGGTACCGATTAACACTTGCAATCACTCAACACTCGCGACTCAACGCCGCAGAACACGGTCAGACCGAAGAAGGCAGCTGAGGCACCAGTATATCTTCTTCGAAAATATACTTTGCATCTGTAAAGCGATCAATATTCGTGATGTCGATTTGTTGCAAGCAGCTTTTCATCCACGGGAATGCAATGCTCATGTCTTCAAGGATATTGATAATCTCGGCTGCTTCCATTGGGCTGATTGAAAAATAGCCTGAGTACTGACGATGCTCAAAGCCCCTGCGCTCAAGAAATCTTCGAATTGATCGATACGCTGGT
>JAITOC010000020.1 GCA_031290175.1 Coriobacteriales bacterium
CCGATGACGGTCTTGCCGTTCTCCTTGAGTTTGGAGACGAGCGGGGTGAAGTCGCTGTCCCCTGAGACGATGACGAAGGTGTCGATGTAGTCCTTCGTGTGGCAAAGCTCGATGGCATCCACCGCAAGGCGGATGTCGGCGGAGTTCTTACCGGTGCGCCCGCGATCGGGGATCTCGGTCAGGTCGATGCCAAGGGCATGGAGGTCGCCGACGGCATCAGAAAAGCGTTGCCAGTCTGAGTAGGCGCGTTTTGCGACGAGCTTTCCCTTCTCTACCAGACGCTCCAGCACCTTTCCAATGTCGGGCTTGATGGCAGGGCTGCGTTTGCCGCCACCTTTGGGAGTCGCGCCGAGCGCCAAGTTCTCGTAGTCGATGAATACGGCGAGTGAATGTTCGTAATCAGGCATAGCGGTAAGCCTCCTGTTGCTGTATGGAAACGTATGCCAACCCACTACCGGCAGCGTTGGAGAGCGAGCCAAGGAGCAGAGGCCTCGGCTGACCGCCCCAGAAGTGGATGACACTCACATTCTACACGTTTGCCGTGCGGACAAGAAGAGCTGCTGCTCCTAAGGAAGCGCCAATTATTCACGTCATCCTGTGCGCAGGGTGACGTGAATGTTGCTCCTACAGGTGTGCGGCAACGAAGAAGGCTGAGTTGGTTGCGTGACCGATGGTGCCACCTCCCGTGAGGTCGCCTACCTGGTAAACATCACCCTCGGCGATTGTGTGGCGGAGCGCCTCCACCGTCGAGCGCCGCGGACGCAAGCCTGCCGCCAGAAGGACGGTATCGGCTTTCAGCTCTGTTGTGCCTGTCACACCCGCCGCGCCCCCTGCGCCTGCTGCGCTCGCCGCACCAGCCGCGCCTGTCGAGCCAACCCCGCCCACTGCGCCCTTAAGCAGGACGCTCACGTCTTTGATTTCGGTGACCTGGGTGTCATAAAGCACCGTTGTACCCGCTTCTTTGTTCTGCGCTTTGAGTGGAGCGGCGAATATGCCAAGGTTGCCCGTCGCAGAACCCTCTGGCAGCATCTCAACGACGGTGACAGCATGACCGTCGCGTGCAAGCGCGAGCGCAGACTCCATGCCGACCAGACCAGCACCGATGATGACGACGTTCTTCCCAACCTCGACCGAACCGTTGTCTGCCTGCCAGCTGAAGTGCACCAGTGGCTTATCAACGCCCGGAATCGGCGGGACGATGTCTTCAGAACCAACAGCGAGGATAAGGGCATCGGGAACCTCCTGCTCAACGAAGGCAGCCGTCGCCTCGGTGTTCAGCAGGATACGTGCGCCGCTCTTCTCCACACGAGGGATAATCCAGTTCACGTACTTCTTGAACTCGGATTTGAATGACACATCGGCAGCCTTGATGAGGTTGCCACCCAGGTGATCGTCCTGCTCGACAAGCGTGACGGTATGACCACGCTCAGCAGCAGTCAGCGTGGCTTGCAAGCCTGCCGGACCTGAGCCCACGACGAGGACCTTCCTGGGGGTGTCGGTTCTGGGCACCTTACCCTGGGGGAACTCGACCTCACGCCCACAGAGGGGGTTGACGGCACAGGTTATGGGCATGAAGTCCATGAAGGTCCAGTGATATTCGCAGCGGATGCACTGCCTGACGTCCTCCACCTGATTGCGCGCGTACTTCTTGATGATGTCGGTATCTGCGAGGAATGGCCTGAACATGCCCACGAAATCCGCGATACCCTCACTCAGAATATGCTCGGCATTATCGAGATTGACCACATTAGTGGTAAAAACGAGCTTGGAGCGCTTGAGTGCTTTGCGGAAGGGCTTGGTGTACTCTTCCAGCGTGAGCTGCGGCAAAAGGTACGAAAGCGTAGTCTTGTCGGCAATATAGGATGGATGCGCATGGAAGGCGCAGGAGATGGTGAAGAGATCCACGTGAGGCTCAAGCAGCTTGCCTATGGCGACGGCCTCGTCTTGTTGCAGACCCCCGGGCATGACATCCTCGCCGCTGAAACGGATGTCAATGAGCATACCCTCCCCCACCTTGGCGCGAATCGCCTTGAGCACTTCAATGCCAAAGCGCGCACGATCCTCAAGGCTGCGGTTGCCATACTGGTCGGTGCGGAAGTTCGAGATGGGACTGAAGAACTGCCCGATAAGGTTGTTGTGCGCGCAGTGTACCTGCAACATCTTAAAGCCAGCGCGTTTCAGGCGCAGGGCTGCATTGGCATACAGGTCGATGAGCTCCTGTATCTTGCCGGGCGACATCTCAAAAACCTCCTGAGGCGGGATGCCCGTAAGCTCGGCACGCTCGAGGGCACCGGGCGAGGGGATCGCTGAGGGCGCATAGTAGACGGACCCCTCATTCCAGCCGTTGCGTCCACAGTAGTTGAGCTGCGCAGAGAGGATGCCGTTGTAGGATGCGACGCGCTCGCGCAGGTTGTTGAGACCGAAGATGACCTTATCGCTCGACATATCGAGCTGATGTATCTCGTCGCTCGTCTCCTTCATGTTGACCGAGCAGTTGCCGAGGGTCACCGCCGCCGCTCCCCCGGAGGCGATGCGCTCATAGTAAGCGGACTGCTCTGCGGTGAGCACGCCCTCCCGGCTCCCCCAGCCGCAGACGTTTGGCGTACAGATAATGCGATTCTTGAACTCGACACCCTTGATGGTCAGTGGCTCGAAAACCCTCTTGTAGTCAGAACCCATGGTGCGTACTTCCCTTCTATTCATCTCGCTTGCTTGGAATAACTCTGCTTCATTCCCTGCTCATCGAGTTAGGGCGAGGTCGCCCAGGCTCAGGTCGATCTCGCGGAGGTCTGCCCGCGTCTCAAGGGGCACATAGCCCTCTGCAGCTATCAGCACCTGATAGTCATCAGGGGGGATCTGGTCAAACTTGAAATCGCCAAACTCATCGGTGCTCTGATTTGCCACAAAGCCCGACGCACCCGTAAGGGTCACCGATGCACCGATGACAACCTCATCGGCAGCAAAATCGACAGCCGTGCCCGCAACGAAGCGCTTGGGCAGATGGAGATAATAGACTTTGGGCCCGAAGCCAGAAACCGGCTCAAGCACCTCTGCCTCGGCAAGCAATGCGCCAAACTCTTCCCTCTCTTTATACTGGATGGCATCGTGTGCGCAGGCATCGGCGCAACGGGGCATCTCCCACCCGTTATCGAGCAGGTGTGCACAGCCCGTACACTTCTGGGCTATCTTGAGCTCGTCGTTGAAGAAGATTGAGCCCTGAGGGCAGGCAGAAACGCAGGCAGCGCAACCGGTACAGAGGCTGGGATTGAGCAGCAGCAGTCCATCGCTGCGCCGCTCGAAGGCACCTGCGTCACAGGCTGCGGCGCAAGGGGCGTCGGCGCAATGGGCGCAGAAGATGGGGATGTATGAGACGCGCACCCAGGGCACCTGCCCACGCACCTTCTCATCGATGTGCATCCAGAACTGACCCGTCTCTGGCTGGGGTGCGGCGTAGGGGCGCCAGTCTGCTCCACAGTGCTCGTCCTTGCAGACGATCTGGCAGTTGTAGCAGCCATTGCAATGCGAGAGGTCGACAAGGTACACCTTGCTCATCTTAGGTCTCCCTTCACGATTCGGGCACGGGCGATCTGCCCGACATCCGGGTCGTACTCACGCGCGAACGCCTCGGGATACTGAGCGGCGAGCGCGGTGACATCCGCCTTTCGTATGCCGACCAGAAAGCCATTGGTCACCTCACCGGCGGCATTCTTTGACGAGGTTGCCGACGGGCAGATGAGATTGTTCGCGCCACCGCGGTCAAGACCCTTCGTGCCGTATTTCAGAATGTCGGTACGAGCACCATGATCCTGATAGAGCACGGTGGGCATGATGCGCTCGGTAACGATAACGCCGCCAAGTACGCTGCCGCGCTCGTTGTACAGCTCGGCAACATCACCGTCTTTCAGGCCATACTGTGCCGCGTCGCTCGGATGCACCCATATAGGTTCGTAGAGGTAGCCGTCTGACCCCCTGACCTTGCAGGTTCCTATCTCACGAGTCCAGGGGATATCGTCGTGCTGGGCATGCACGCGCCAACGCGGATGATTGCTGACAAACAGGTGAGGATACCGGCTGGCGCGCTCGGAACCGATGCGCTCCTGATGCCCGTCGCCCTCTTCGATCCAATGCGCCACCGGGCCGCGCACCTTGTCATCCGGGAAGTTCTCCGCAATACCGGTCGAGTAGAACTCAAGTTTGCCGGTCGGGGTCTTGAGCGGATTGGCTACCGGGTCACGGTTGAAGAGCTCAAAGCCCACGGGCTTATCCTCCCAGCCTTCCATCGTGGGAAACAGAAGGTACTTCTGCTCGATGAACTTCTCCAGTGGGTATTCATCCAGGGGGATCTCAGCCATCTCGTAGGCGATGCGTACGTCGTCATCAAAGCTGCGCCCTTTGGTGTAGCGTTCGTAGATTCCCTCGTAGATGCCGCCGTACTGCTCAAGTTTCTTTGCGACCTCACCCACTGCCGCGTAATCGCCCAGGCTCTCGACGATGGGCTCGACCGCCTGTTCCTCGTAGGCGACCATGCACCACTGACCGTTGTAAATGTCAGCCGATATGTCGGCAAGCTCGAAGAGTGTCGAGATGGGCAGGATGATGTCTGCCATGAGGGTGTCGTTTTCCATCCACGGGTGTTGGACGACGAAGAACTCGATGCTCTCGTGACGCACCGCCTCCTGGTAGAGGTTGCCGCCGTTCCAGCAGGTCTCCCAACAGGGGGTGTCGCTCCAGATCATGTGGATACGCGGCCCGTCGCCCGGGTACTCGAAGCCGAGGAACTGGTCAGTGCGGTTCATCGAGCAGAGAACATGACCGTACCAGCTGATGGATTTGTCCTGCCCCAGAATCGCCTCAGGCGTCATGGTTTTGGGGATGAAATACTTAGGTGGGCTCATGATCCACCCATGGTAGCTGCCGTAGAGCACCGGGTCTATCTTGGAGTTTGGCAAGGGGTTGAGACCTTGGAGCACCCACTCGATGAACTTGAGCTGGTTGACGCCGGCCTTGCCCAGCCCCTGCATACCGAGCAGGTAGACCTCAAGGCGCGCCGGCTCGTGTGAGTAGCAGGAGCGGATGTAGCCGCCGCCGTTGCAGTGCGCGATGGAGATGAGATGCTTGCCCCAGTAGCGCGCGAGCGCCTTGATGCGGTAGGAGGGCACGCCGCACTTCTTTGCCGCCCACGCGGGGGTCTTGGGCACGCCGTCCTCGTTGCCAAGCACGTAGTATTCAAACCAGTCGAAGCCCTCAACATGCGTGGCGACGTACTCTTTGTCGTAGGTCCCCTCGGTCATCCACACGTAGGCGATGGCGAGTTGCAGCGCCGCGTCGGTGTTGGGCAGCACGGGGATCCACTTGTCGGCATGCACGGCGTTGGTGTAGTTCACATCGGGTGCGATGTGTATCTGCTTGACCCCTATCTCGGTGAACCAGAAGCAGAGACGGCTGGGTTGCAACCCGCCCCAACCCCAGGGCGTGGTCTCGGGGTCGGCGCCCCAGAACAGCACGGCGTCGGAGTTCTTTGAGATGTCCCAGAGGACGTTATCCTGCGGATTCTGTTGACCGTGCGACTCGCAGCCCCAGACATGCTTGGCGCCCCAATACCAGCCCTCCCAGCTGTCCGGCTGACGCGCCTGGATGGTGTATTCGCCCGGCTCGGGCCCGATGTTATCGAGCAGCACCGACTGACAGCCATGCGCGCCGCTGATGATCTTCGTCTCGCCATGCCCCTCCCCCTGGACGAGAATGGCACGGTTGCCGTAGGTGTCGTGGATACGCACGAGCTCTGCGGCGATTATCTCGCAGGCGTCATCCCAGCTGATACGCTCGTAGCCGCTGATGCCACGGTTTTGCGGGTTGCGCTCACCGTGTGGATCCCAGTCCACACGCTTGAGCGGATAGGGCACGCGGTTGGGCGAGTAGGCGCGCTTCTTGTAAGCGAGCGCTATCGGCGGGAGCAGGGTTTTGAACCCGGGGCGAAAGGTCTTTCCTCGCACGTCAAAGCGCCATTCATTGAGACTCTCCGGCGTGTAGTAATCGTCAAAATGCAGCGGTCGGATGCGTGCAACACGCCCATCGAGCACATCGACACATGCCACATTCGAGCCACCACCAAAGCCGCAGGAACCCAGGTTTTGCAGTACCGTCTTGTCCTTGATCCTCATACAGACCCCTTACCACGCGCTCTCTGATCTTCTTCGATGAGTCACATGATAACGAGATGCCCGAAAGCTGCCATAGGACTTGCGGTGTGATGGCTCCCCAAAACCCTAGTAGCCCCTCATACAAGAAGGCTATAAACGCTGGGTTCGGCAAATATGTGCACCGCTGCAAGGCGCCTGTTTTATGAGCGAGAGGGACGGTGGCTACGGCAACAAGCTGCTCCATGGAACCCAGAAGGCACAACCCCTGTGAACTCTCATTGCGTATTGCGTCAAGGGTACCTCTCATAACCGCTTGTGCGTCAGATTGCGAGTCAATTTGCCCCAGGTCATCTGCTGATCTTTCGTCTTGATTTGCTTTCTCAATGCTGAAGCTCAATGCTTGATATGGTTTAATGGTTTAAATAGTTAGACGATGAGAGGTTCTCTATGGGAAACCAAAAACAAACAGACGAGCTGCTCGCCAAGTTCTCCGAAGTACGAGGACTGCTGACAGCAATCGGCGATGAGACTCGGCAGTGCATCATCGCTGCGCTCGCGGATGGCAAATGCGAAGGGATGCGTGTGGGTAAAATAACAGAAAGGACTCATCTATCGCGACCTGCTGTGTCTCACCATCTAAAAAT
>JAITOC010000099.1 GCA_031290175.1 Coriobacteriales bacterium
GCCCTTAATACCCACAACACGACTGGCAAGCCGAAGCTCCACACCATTGCTGATGGCATTCTCAGCCGCAGCGATACAAAGCTCCCAGGGATTCACCGTAGCGGTGTTTGGAGAGAATAACGCGGCGCGTACCGCTGGATTGATGTTCGGCTCTGCGCGGATGACCTCTGCCGCAGTGAGCAGGCGCAGGGCTTCCACGCCATTAGCGGCGCCCTGCCGGAGCTTGCGTTGCAGCACCGCCTCGCCGTTGGGGCCAAAAGCCACCATCAACGAGCCACATGCTTTGATCGGCACGCCCAGCTCCGCACAAAGCCGTGCAAAGTCGCGGTTGGCGGCCACACACATCTGCGCCTTTAGGGTACTGGGCTTGTTGTCATAGCCGCTGTAGACGATGGCAGTGTTGGCACGACTGATGCCCGTACAGACATCCTCCCGAGCTTCGACAAGAGCCACCCGCAGCCGATAACGACTGAGTTCACGCGCCGTAAAACAGCCCAACAGCCCAGCCCCGATGACCACCACATCATAGGCGTCATGAGCGTCATGAGCGTCCGCTAGCACAGCTTGTCTGTTCTCAGGCATTGTCACATTATAGGACATCTCTAAAACCCTCTTGTGCGTAGTTTGGGACACGGGGTCAGGTCTAGCGTCCTAAGTAGGGAACAGCGCTGTAACCTTTTGCCCCTTTCGACGGATTTCCTTAGAGAAGCAGTGGGTGTCAGAACATTGGGAGAGGGGCGTTGATGATGGGCAGGAGATTTTCATTTATCGGGAGACTGTTTTGCGCGGCACTTGTCGTAGTGCTTGTGGCAGGGTGCTCGTTCACCGGGAACGGCGGCAACGGGAACGGCGGAAGCGGCGAG
Organism: Coriobacteriales bacterium; assembly: GCA_031290175.1. Taxonomy (GTDB): domain Bacteria; phylum Actinomycetota; class Coriobacteriia; order Coriobacteriales; family UBA8131; genus JAITOC01. The sequence goes on from JAITOC010000099.1 coordinate 864, forward strand.
AGCCCAGACAAGACAGCATCGAATGAAAAACTATGGGTAGGAACTCGCAGTTTCACGAATGAGTGCATCGTTGTGCCGCCAAGGCTTATCAACGAGAAACTGGGCACTACAAAATATGCAGTCACGTTCGACCCCTATTCCCGCCCCGAGAACACGACTCTCGTTGGAACGATCCCTGCGGGGACGGAGTACTACTCAATCGAGGGGTTCAGCTCAAAGGACTACCTCGCCCTCCCCTATGGGAGGAACTACTTCCTGTATGCACGCAAGGGGGCAGGACTCATCTCCTTCCCTCAATCTGAGGGGGAGGCGACCTTGCTTGCCGAGCATAAGGGAACCCCTGAACAGGCGTATCTCGCAGGCTTTCAGGCAAGCTCTGGCTATGCTGCGTCTTACATCTCGGTGAGCTTCAATTCTCTGCAAGACGTGGATACTGACCTCCTGCTCGCGTTGCTCGAAGAGCATTGCGAGCTCAGGGGCGCAACGCTCATGGTCGCGGATTTCAATTTTCTCGTGGAACGGGGATATTTCGAGAACGATTATCTCTGGTATTGGGACGAAGGGTTCTTCATCTATCTCTCTCCACTGACCCTTCTCGATGCTGAGCATGCCACCGTTGAGGTGGGGATAACTGCCGGGGGTCTCGCCGGCAACGGGATGCTCTACGAGCTGACAAGGGAGGACGGCGCCTGGGTTATCACCGCTGGCGAGATGAGCTGGATCTCCTGAGCCGTATCGTACCTTCGCAGCTCTCTTGCCACCTTGCGCCATTCGCGACGCATAGGGGAGTGCCAGAAGAACTCGCCTATGAACAGCGCCTTGAACAGCCCTTTGGAATGCAGCAGCGCATGCAGCAGACGTCGTGGTGAATATACCTTGGCACTGGCGGCGATAAGTTCTCCCTGCAGTTGCGCGGGGGTCATGTTGAGAGGGCGGTGCACAACATTACCATTGAAGTCGTCCCAGTTGTGATGCAACAGACGATCTTGGTATTGCTCGTAGACCGGCGTTCCCGGGACGAAGAACATCGACTGAATCAGGCAACCGTGGATCTCATTCTTGATAATGAAGTCAGCCAGCCGCTCCCCCACCCCGGGAGTATCGTCGTCTGAACCAACAGACCGCACGACAAACCGTCACACCTTTGATGCGCATCCGTCACCAATGCTGACCCTACAACGAAACATTCTCTTGTTTTGATTCGGAGAAGGCAAAACACCTGTTATCATGGGTCTACCTGCAGAGAAGAAAGGGGCTCTTCATGGGCGGTTTCTCCATTATGCTTCTGTTTTTCGTTCTACTGGCAGTTCTTGTTGTTGTGATGCTGCTTGTCGTAGCCGTTGCCGCCCTTGGTGCCGGAGCCAGCGTCTTGGCAGTCGGTGGACTGACTGGCGCTACGGCCATCAAGGATCCCGTGGTCAAAAGACTCTTGCTGCTCGGCTCGCTGAGCGTATTGCTCTTTGGTTTTGCCTGCATAGGCGCCGTGTCGTCCCTGTTCTCTTACGACTCTCCCCTGTTGCCCGAGGCGTTCGTATGTCTGATGGGCGTCGGCATGGTGACGACTGCCATCATTGGCATAGTCCAACAACGCCGCATCCCCTACCTCGTGGTCAGGGTCCTCCTGATAATTTTCTTCGCAATAGTTATCACTGTCGGAGTACTCGTAGCCTTCTTCTTCGGACTCTGGGCTTTTGCGGCTTTGTTTTAGACGCTCGATTATCAACTGCCCGGTGGTCGCTTGTCTCGCGACCACCGGGCAGTTGCTCACTTATATACTCCGCTTTTGCCACAAAAAAACGCCCGTCCCAAAAACCGGAGGCGGGCGTTTCATTCGAGCTTTAGAGCTTTAGAGCTTGGCGATAATCTTGCCCGCCACGCGACCATGTGTCATTGCCATGCCGATAGAATTGCCCGCAGTAGGAGTAGCATAGCCAATGCCGTAGCGTTGACCGAGACAATTACCTGCCGCATAGAGGCCCTTGATACCCCCGCTGCGATCCAACTTCTGAACATTGAGGGTCTCATCTGTAAGCAAACCCGCCAGAGTTACCAATGTTGCTTTGGTGGTGCCGTTTACTTCTTCACTAATGCCGTAAAACGGTGGCGTCTTAACCGGAATGAGACACTCCTCGTCCTTGCCAAAGTCGCTGTCCTTTCCGCCAGCACAAATCTCGTTGTAGCGCTCAATCGAAGCCAATGCCGTTTGCAGCGCGTCTCCCTCATAGCCCAGCAATTTGAGCAGACCATCCAGCGTGTTAGAGGCAAGAACGGGTTTGGTGCCAGCTGAGGCGACGTCCACATTTACGATCTCCACCTGAGTAACTTCACCACCTTCAGGGTTGTCAAGCGGGATGTTTTTCATGTCCTCCTCTAGTTGAGCTATTTGCGCAGGATGACCCCAGTTGGGCGCGCCGTGATCCAACCCGGCGCTTTTCATGACATCCAGGTAGTTTGCATCCATGATTACCGCAGTAAACAGCAATGGCTGGCGCAGTATCGTCACACCTGCGTATTGAGCCATGGATTCATTCATGAATCGCTTTCCCTCGCCGTTGAGAAACAGGGCAGGAACGGTGCCGAATGGTCCGGGAACGCCCTTGGCAGTGCTCATAGCCGGACGCGGATGCGGCTCAATGCCACCGCCAGCCCAACACCCGAGCTTGTGTCCAACTCCATCTCGACCAAAAGCACCCATACGGTCGCGTTCCTGTCCAACGCGGATGCCCCACTCGTTACCATCGTCAAAGAGGTTGTAAACCATGTCAGGATTACTGGAGAAGTCTCCGGTTGTGAGCAATACGCCTTTAGCTGCATTGAATTGAACATAGGCACCGTCGGCGTTACTGGCAAGAGCTCCCGTAATGTCACCGTTATCGGCCTGAACTAGAACAGCAGCTGTATGCTCGTTGAACCACTGGGCACCCAACTTCTCGGCGGCAAGCTTGGTGTAAATCTCAAGTTCACTCAGACGAGAGATGTCCTCTCGACCATCAACGGGAGTGGGATTGCGGGAGCTCATCGTCTGGATCGACGACGCCCAGGCCTTAAATCCAGACTTCTCCAGGGGGTAGTCGGCGCCAGTGGGTTTGTTGTAAGCGATTTGCACTATGCTCTGATTGTTGTCAAAATCAAAGACATTGCTTGTCTCAGGGACGATTGAGACAAGGTTGTCGAGCATCTCTCCAGAGTTTTCAACAAAGAGCTTTACGATATCCGGGCGCGCTCGCCCTGCGCTGCGACGCACGAACTCTGCGGTAATCTCACCAAGATCATACGGTCCAAAGCCCTTGTTGATAAGAAACTGTGAGTTGTATGTTGCGCAGTCATCGCCAAACCAAACATAGGCGTCTGCTGGTTGAGCTTCAACTACCGCTACACGTGCTCCCTCTTGAGCGGCCGCCAATGCAGCTTGAGTTCCTGCGTGTCCGCCACCGAGGATGACAACATCAAAATCAAGGGTTTCAACAATGTCTTTACTGTCGATGATGGGAGCGGAGCCGAGCCAATCCTCCCCACAGATGTAGCCAGGAACCCCGTTGCCACTGGGTGTCGTGCCCTGGTCGCCCGCCTGACCGTCGTCGGCTCCGGATGGGGTCGATGGAGCCGCTGGCGTGCAGGCACCTAGAGTTCCCCCTACAGCAACACCTATGCCAGTGAGTGCAGCTCCTTTGAGAAACGCACGCCGGTTAATACTGTCTGAACCAAAATTGCTGTCGGACATTTCTTTCCTCATGGCTTTCTCCTCCGTCTCAAGCTGGATACTCTTGTGAGTACGCTTGAAGTATCGGAGAGTCCCTATCCTGATAAATCGCTTCTGAAAGTGGATTTTGCTTTCTGGCCATCCCACTTGTAGTGGGATACAGACCCCTAAAAGCGCCTTGCTTTTTGTTGAAACTGCTCGTAGAGACGTATCAACTCCTCTTTGTTGCGTGTGTTGGTCTTTTCGTAGATATGATTGATATGCGTCTTCACGGTATGCTTTGAAATGTTGAGTCTCTCTTCGATGAAAGAGCTGTTGTGACCACTGATCCAATAGCCTAAAACCTCACACTCACGCGGCGTTAGCGCAGATTGCTTAGATAGACTTTGAAGAGAGGCTTCGGATGCCCCGCCAGTCTGCCTGGTCTGACCCATAGCGCCCAGTGCCGTATGGGCAAAAAGGATGACCAGGGCGGCAATCACGAGATCCGATAGCAAGAACAGCGCAATCATCATGTGATTGTTGGTAAAGACTATGGATACCAGCTGCCCCAACATGGTACCTAAAAACTGGCAACACGTTAACAATGCAAATAAAGGTAAAGCGGGAATGCGCTTCTCGAGCATGGTTTTCACCAGCAGAAAGATAACCAAAAAGCGGATGGTCTCTGCTCCTAATCTGACCAAGGACACCAAAATCCAGCGAGGCTCATCAACGCCAATCGCCAGCAAGAGTGACGCTATCAGGACACACGGTATGGCCGTATAAAAGGCCAACCTGACATTGGAGCGAACAGAAAAGAAGGCGAGTAAAACTGCCGCTATCATGACCAAAGAATCAAATATGGGTTCGATGACCCATGAACCACTCTGCAACACCGCGCTGGTTATGTCGATATTGAACAGCACGCCCTGCGAAAAGCAAACCAACCCGACCACCAGCAGCAGACTAAAGGGAGTGTCTGCAAACAACGAGCGCAGATGTGGATGTTTGGCTCGTGAAAATCTCGAGAGACTAACATCCTTGGTCATCCTCAAACCAAGCGCAGTCATTATAGGCATGAGCACAAGGACAAAAAACGAAGGAAAGAAGGGCATGGCCTGCAACGCAGAACCGCATAGACCACCAAGAGCCGTCGCCACGATGAAGCAGCAGGCAGCACCTTTAACTCCCTGAGTTGCGAGCAAGTCTAACCAAGCTACCGTGAACCAAACGCTACAGACAGTCACTGCCATGTTAAGAGCTATATTCCACTTATAGTCAAGCACGCCCTGCATCTCAAAGAGCAGTCCACACGTACTCAAAGCACCCAAAACTCCAAAGACAAGGGAGATACTTAAACACACCTTTGCCGTAGTTAAACGCCTGGCAAGTAACGCAAGAATCAAGGCAAAGAGACCTGCTCCCAATGAATCAAGTAAGTGAATAGTAGGAATTGGCAAGAATTCATCAGGTAGCTGCACGGCAAAACCACCAGAAAACAGAGTATGTGTCCAAATCTGGAGACATGCTAAGCCCAGAAAGTAGGGTAATAGCCGTATCAGCAGATTTCTGAGTCTTACGATTGCCGCACTACCCTGTGAATTGGCCGTTTCTCTCCTCCCAAAGTATTGCTTTAGAGTCTATTCTAACATCAGCGGCGCTCGATTGCTCCGTCGTAGGTGATGCCACAATTGATGCAATTTCTGAAGGGATCTCCTCGGCCTTACCGCCGGAACGCAGCTTTTATCGATGATGCTGTGCTCGTCGCTTTTCATAATGAATCGAGATAGTCCGTTACGAACGTTGGTGCGCCTGCCCCCTCTTGTATTGGAAATTCTGAGGCTTCTCCCCTTGTCAGGCTTCAAATCCTGTCAACCTCCAAAGCATTCAGGTCAGGCACCTCGTTAAGGTACCTGACCTGAATGGTCGGGTTGACAGGATTTGAACCTGCGACCCCTTGACCCCC
>JAITOC010000067.1 GCA_031290175.1 Coriobacteriales bacterium
TCAAGAAAGGCGGGCACGTAGCCGATGCGCGCGCCTTGCACGCCTGCGTCGAGATGCGCGGAGAAGAGCGTATTTGTCTGCTGTGAGGTGCAATCGTGCAGATCGCGCCCTGCGATGGCGTCCAACGTTGCGGCGACATCCGCCACCGAGCGCCCAAAGGGTCCGACCTGGTCGAGGGAGGAGCCAAATGCCACAACACCGTAGCGCGAGACCGCGCCGTAGGTGGGCTTGAAGCCGACGACGCCGCAGAAGGCCGCGGGCTGACGGATGCTGCCACCCGTGTCTGACCCGAGGGCGACGGTCGCCATGCCGGAGGCAACTGCGGCGGCGCTGCCCCCTGACGAGCCACCCGGCACGCGCTCGAGGTCCCAGGGGTTGTAGGTGCGCCCAAAAGCGGAGGTCTCCGTTGAAGAGCCAAACGCGAACTCGTCCATGTTGAGCTTGCCGAGCGGTAGCGCCCCTGCCACACAGGCCTTTGCCACGCAGGTTGCCGTATAGGGCGAGACGTACGCCTCAAGCATACGGGAGGCGCAGGTCGTATGCGTTCCCGTCTGGTTCATGTTGTCCTTAAAGCCGATGGGCACACCGGCAAGCGGACCGAGCGTCTCTATCGCCACTCCCGCAGCAAGTGCGGCGTCAAGCTGGTCTGCCGCCGCATAAGCGAGTTCAGGGGTCAATTCAAGAAAGGCGTGCACCTGAGCATCGATGCGCTCGATAGCTGCAAACGCTGCATCTGCCAACTCACGCGCGGAGAGCTCCCGGGCGCTGAGCGCTGAGCGGATGTCGGCCACGGAGAGACAGGTGTACTCCTTCATCGGTCGCCGCCCCCGTCTCCGAGGATTGGAGGAATGCGATACTGTCCATCTTGCTGCGCAGGCGCATTTGCCAGCGCGACCTCAGGAGTCAGCCCGGGCAGCTCCACATCCTCGCGCATGACGTTTGCAAGCCCGGCGATAGGATGGAAGGTTGGCTCGACACCCGTAAGGTCGTACTCGGTGATAGGCTTCAGACTCTCAATGATGTTATTGAGATCGACCGTCATCCGCTCCAGCTCCTCATCGGTCAAGCCGATGCGGGCATATGTCGCGATCCCTCGCACATCCTTCTCGGACAGGTACATCCTTCTCCTTTGACCCTGCGACACCACACCAGTAAAACGGTAAAGAAATATTGTACCTTTCCCTTCCACCGAGGAACAGATTACGGGGAGATAAAGGTCAGTTTGCTTCTACTGCATCGAACTGCGGCTTTATTGCCCAGGCTCCGGTCTTGTCGATATAGCCCCATTTTTTGGTCTTCGGATCCTGCGCAAAGGCATAGCCCTCGTAAAAGACTGCATTGGCATCACTGAACTGCGGCTGGATTGCCCAGGCTCCGGTCTTGTCGATATAGCCGAATTTGTCAGTGCTCGAGTCTTGCGCGAGGGCGAGGCCATCAGAGAACGTCCAAGCATCTTTGAACTGCGGTTCAATCGCCCAGGCTCCGGTTTTATCGATGAAGCCAAAGGTGTCAGTTTTTGGATCCAGCGCAAAGGCAAGCCCCTCGGAGAAGTCCCCCGCGGAATCAAACTGCAGCTTAATCAGCAAGGATCCGGTCTTATCGATGAAACCATACGTTTCAGACTCTTCTTCCCATACAGCAGCAAGCCCCTCGGAGAAGTCCCAAGCATCATCGAACTGCGGTTCAATCACCCAGGTTCCAGTTTTGTCGATAAAGCCATATGCTTCGGTTTCTGAATCCAGCACAACGGCAAGGCCATCGGAGAAGCCCCAAACTTCATCGAACTGCGGTTCAATCACCCAGGTTCCAGTTTTGTCGATAAAGCCATATGCTTCGGTTTCTGAATCCAGCACAACAGCAAGTCCCTCAGAGAAGCTCAGGGCGTATTCGAACTCTGGCGAGATCACCCACGCTCCTGTCTTGTCGATAAAACCCACTAAATCGGTTTTTGGGTCCTGGGCAAGAGCGAGGTCTTCTTTGAAATCCGCAACATCGCCAAACTGCGGTTGGATTGCCCATGCCCCGGTCTTGTCGATAAAACCGTAGTTACCAGTTTTTGAGTCTATCACAGCGGCGAGACCGTCGGTAAAACCCCAGGCGTCATCGAACTGCGGTTCAATCACCCAGTCGTCGCTGGTATCGATATAGCCCCATTTCTTGGTCGAGGTCTCTTGCATGGGAAACAGAACCTGATCGCCCTGCGACCCACCTTGCAACCAACCACCAAAACCATCAGCACCCAGAAACCGTGGAACCAGGATTACGGCGGCAACCGCCAGAGCCACGAGGAGCACCAAAACAATGATAAGAGGTGCCTTGCTGCTCTTTTTTTGTTGCTCGATGATGGGAGAGCCATACGGGGTCGTGTACGTCGGCCCCGTATACGATTGAGAACTATACGAAGGCGCCGGAGGGCTGGGAGGAGGATATCCCGATGGGGTCAAAGCCCCGCTCAAAGGCTCCCCGCCAACAGGCGGCGAGGCGATGGGCGATGAGACAACAGCTCCACCATAAACCGCAGGCTCATCATGAACCGCAGCCCCACAGACAGGGCAAAACTTAGCGCCTTCGACAACCGACGCCCCACAAGCACTGCACAACATAGGTACCCTCTCCCTTTTATCAGTATCGAACTCTTCCCAGGCTTCACCCAATTCAGCCGAAACCCCCTTTTTTGCATTGCCCAAGTATAAGCGTATCCGCATGACAGAGTGTCTGCAACTTTTGCCGTATCGGCAAGAAAGCTTTCAGATTACTAAACAGAGGGGGTATAGCCCCAGCTGGTCTTTCCGGCTCCATCGCCGAGAGCGTCGGGGTTTATTTCAGTAGCTAACATGGAGGTACATCTAAATAGGGTCGATTGAATTCCAAGGTGCACCCCCAGTGTTGCGTTTAGGTTTTCAACCAACCAGTCTGTTTCTGTTCAGAGGGTCAGTGGGCTGGCAAGAAATCTCATTTCCCTATCAAGGATTGCCCAAGAACGTGTTACACTGAAGTCGCTGTACAGCGCTCAACTTTCTATCCCATCTACAGTTCAACTCGTATGGTCTCCTGTTTTCGCACTATCGTTGCGTTCAGAAAGGAGCTGCCGTTCAACCTTTGCACGGTGTGAAGGCTCTGCGAACACACTATTATTAAAGCAGGTAATTAGTGTGTTATTACAGGCAAATCAAAGGTATTCTAGGTTCTGAGAAGGGAACAAGATAATGAAAAGGCGAATTAAAGGCATGGTAGTGGCATTGGCGGTGGTTTTAATGTTTGCGTTCGCAGCTCCCGCATTTGCGGAGACCGTTTATTATAATGGTTCCGCAGTGTCATGGGATCACGGCAGAACAGCTGCAGTCTATAGCTTTTCTGATGTGCAGACCAGCGGGTATGAGCATTCGGCCACAGCCAACACAACATTTTCTGGATGGAAAAGTCCGGGGGTTCAAGCTCACGCACAACAGCTTGTTGGAGTCACGGCGGCCACCGCATATTGGAACTGCAGATAAGTGTTAAATGTCTGCAGTTCTCTGGGCGGTCTGAGTCAGAGCGTGCCAAGGGAATATTCCCTTGGCACGCTGGTCATGTGTCTCGTTTGATTCTTGTTTGATGCAGGAGCGTAGGCTCTTTGGCAAGCCAGATATATTCTAGTGGGAGGGTGAGAAAAATAAGAAAGCCGTCACTTGTTGGCAAGACCCGCTATGTGGGAAATGTCTTCGTTGTTATACAAGGCATTTTGCTGACCCTGCTGATGATGTTCTTTCTGAATCAGGCATATCTGGAAGCATGGCAAACATACCCCGCCGAAGGACAGGCTCCAACAGTATATCTCAAAAACATCCCAAATGATAAGAAAGTCGAAGTGCAGCAGTATCTGTTCGCTGCCGCAGAGGGACAAGGCTTGTTCCTCGTTCGTCGGGACTCGAATCTGAAAAACGATGGATCATTCAGTGGGTTCAGGATCGGTGTCTATGGGAATGTTGCAGACAACGAGGTGGGACTGAGTTTCATGGGACAGACGATATTGGATGAGGACAATCTAAAAAGATTGCTTGCCTCCGAGAATCAAAGAAGCACCTTGGGCGTTGATAGGGGAAGTGTTGACAGTCTTGAGGCTCTACCATACTTTCGCCTGTTTGAACAAACAGTAGTCATGCAACTCCCCCAGCTGATCAGCGACAGCGATGCCGTCGATGGTGCATATCATATAATAGGGCTGAGTACGGAGGCAGAAGCGGCAGGATTTCTAGAGGGACTTTCCCTCGCAACCGGGCTTTCGGGAGAAGAATTGCTACGGGAGACCAGTGGCAGCTTCCAAGACACTGATTTCAGAAGAGACATTCTGTTTGTCTTTACTGGTGCATTGGTTTTCTTAAACATCGTATCCTTCCTGGTAATAGCTGTGCGAAGCCTCGAAAAACAGGGAAAGCTGACTCTGTTGGGTTGGTCGCGTGGGGCTTTCGCGAAAGAGATCCTCGGCCCATTCCTCCTCACGGCACTCGTCGTAGCTCCCTTTACGGGTGTCGGGGGCTGGCTGCTTGCCGGGTGGGACGGCATCTTGACAACCGTGTTTAGCTTCTTTATCTTAAGCGCCTTGATGAACCTCTTGCTGACCGCGGCTGAGGCGACTTTGGCAGCTGTTGTCATCATGTTGATCCGACCACTCGATGCCATCCATGGCCGCATTCCCAAAAAAGCACTCTACGCCTTCGGTGTCTTTGCCTATCTGTTTGTCAGCGCAGGGTCGGTGTTGTGCGGTTACTACGTAGATGGGCCAGGACAGGCATTGTCAGAGAACGCAAAGCTGTCCCGGCATTGGCGGGCTGTCTCTGGCTACCAAGTATTGAACAGCATCGCCGTTGGGCAGGACACGGATTCCATCACAGGTCAGTCCAAGCAACTGGATCAGGACATCTATGACTGGTACTCCTTTATCGCTGAGGAGGATGGTGTGTATCTTATCAAAACGCAATACTATGATAATTATCTTTTAGGGCTCTGGCGTAGCGACGGCATCTATTCTACAACCCCCACAGACCCCTTCTGGCTGTTCACGGTCTCACCAAACTATCTGGCCAGCCTCGGCATGGAGATAGATCAGGCGGATTTGGAAAAGGCGAGAACTGGAGCAAGGCTCTATCTTCTGCCGGACACGCTTTCTACAGAGGAGCGCAATCAGATAATAAGATGGATCAGCGAAGATACCACAAGAAGCCTGAGCCCCGGCGATATCCAAACAAAGTTCACCAATGACCCGAAATTCGAGTTTGTGACCTATCGGCCAGATCAGGATTTTTTCACCTGGGGAACAACCTCGGACACCAGTATGGAGGAGGAGGCTCCAATCATTTATGTGGCGACACCGGAGAACATGAGGTATTTTGAGACCGAGAGCCTGAGAGCAATAGGGTTTGATGGATACCTCAAGTTCGCAGATACAGATGTCATGGACAGGCATACGCAAACAGACGTATTAAGCCGCTTCGGTCTGTCCGATAATGAATTAAGCTTCCTGCCGGTACAAGGCTATATAGATGGCCTGCAAAAGGGCATCCTCCTTGCGCTTTCGTGGTTTGGTGGAGCCCTGCTTGTGCTGGTGCTCATTCTGATTGGACTGCTACTAACTCTGGCGACGATCTTTCGAATAGCCAATCAGGAAAAGATACAGGTAAAGAAATATCTTGGATTCAGCTTCTGGCAGCTTTACCGGGCTCCCCTGCTGTCGCTGGCAACGCTGAGCCTGCTAAGTCTCATGGGCACAATCCTACTGCAATCAAAATTGGACTTTTTGCTCATGAGCGTAGTGGCGATAATCCAAGGACTGATCTTTTGGAGGTATATGTCTCGTGGCGAATTGAAGCAGCTGATGTCATCATTGAAGGAGAGTTGAGATGCAAGCAGTTGAATTGAGAAGGGTAACGAAGCGGTATGGGTCGAGAATTGTCCTGAATCAAGTCTCTCTCGAAGTGGAAGAAGGAGAGCTCGTGGCTTTGATCGGCCCTTCCGGCTGCGGAAAATCCACCATTTTGAACATGATTGGAGTCCTTGAGACCTGTGACTTGGGAGAGATTCGCCTTTTTGGAGAACTGCTCCCCAGAATCGAAAGCCACAAAGCCACAAAGATTCGGCGCAATACCATCAACTATCTCTTTCAGTCGTTTGCCTTAATCAACGATATGACAATTGCACAAAATCTGTTGTTGGCTATGCACTTTCTCGACAGTCCAGCTAAGGAGAAGCAGTCAAAGATAGATACAATCTTATCCGAGGTTGCTCTGTCGCCTCTCAAGCACGCAAAGGTGAACACGCTGTCCGGAGGTGAGCAACAGCGCACTGCTTTGGCCAGAACCATGCTAAAACCAGGGAATCTGGTGCTGGCGGACGAGCCTACGGGCTCTTTGGACAAGGCAGCAGCAGAGAAGTCCTTCTCACTCATCCAGAGCCTTTGTGGGCACTATAAAAAGACTGTGATCATGGTGACACACAGTCTTGAGTTGGCCAAACAAGCAGATCGGGTAATTGACTTGACAAAGTTTCAACAGTAAGGAACTTGTCGGAATACGAAGCTACGCATTGCTGGGCAACCTGCCGCGGGATATGACATATCCGCCTCATCATCTCAATCGCTTACCTATCTGCAATCAAAGCTCTGTCTTCCGGCAACCCGCCGCTTCCCTCCAGGTCGGCAAGAAAGCTTTGCTCTACTGAATCTTCACTGCTGAGACTGCGGAGCAGAGTTTGTCGGCAAAGCGTGAGAGGAGCTCTGAATCGTTGCTAGCAAGATGCACATGCAGGGCGCGGCGTCCGCGAGAAGCGAGCGCTTTGAAGTCTCCAAGCGCTATGGTTTGTGCGAGCGCACCCAGAGAGTATTGTTCGCCCGGGATGTTGATGTCGTTGTCCTCGTCGGCGGATATGAGCAGGAAGACACCGGTATTCGGGCCCCCTTTATGCAGTTGGCCGGTCGAGTGAAGATAGCGCGGACCAATCTCAAGGCAGGACGCTACACCAAGACGGCTCGCCACACGATTGCGCATGCGCTCAAGCGCCTCGCGTCGCCCATATCCCCTGAAGGGCAAGAACGCATTCAGCGAGAAGTAGTCACCGGGCTTCAGCGAGCCCAGCAAGGTCCGGAGGGCGTAATCGATACTCAGCGTATCACTCTCGTCACAAGCCCTCAATGCTTCGCTGATACGAAACGCCCTGATGGAGCCTTCTGCAAAATCAAATTGCGAGAAGTGTTCCTGGTCGCACTCGATGAGTGCGCTTGATGCGCCAGCGATTTGACAGGGGACGTTTCTGTTGTCAGCTCTGTTGAAAACATAAACGTCCCCTGTCAACTCTGTCAATCCCTGGCTCAGCATCTCGCGAACGAGAGTCTTAGTGTGCTCGACATCTGGTTGGTCAAAGGGGTTGACTCCGAGCATGATGCCAAGAAACGCAATGGCGTACTCCCAGAGCACGAAATTCGAATATGCCTCAAAGGGATTGTCTATCGTATAGTGCAGCTCGGGTATATCCGCATCGATGTGCTCGACTGACTCACTGAAGCCCTCGGTCTCCCCCACCTGATAGGTTATAACACAGCGGTCAGAGCGCGGAACGCTCAAGATGCTGGCATCGACCTCTACATTCGGCAGGATACCGATGCCCTGTTTACCTAAGGATTCGGCAACCAGTTGCTCAACCCAGAGCCCAAAGACCTGCCCGGATGGCGGAAGCACGAGCGAAAACTTATCCCGCCCGCTCGAATAGCCTGCGTACAAAAAGGAGGCCAGCTTGAGTGCGGGGTTTACCGGAGAATCCGAGCGACAGGCAAGTTCCGTTAGGGCGGAGTTCTCGATAACTCCTTTGATATCGATGCCGACAAGCGCAGCGGGCAGGAGCGAGAACACCGTAAGTGCTGAGAAGCGCCCGCCTACGTCAACAGGGCTGGATAGCACGGCACGATAGCCCTTCTCCCGCGCCATGTGTTCAAGTTTGCTTTCAGGATCGGTAATGGCGACAAAGCGTTGCGCGGCCTCTGCAGAGCCGAGGTGCGCCTGGACGTACTGCCAAACCACGCGCTCGAGCATCAGCGGTTCCAGGGTTGAACCCGACTTGGATGAGACGACATAGACCGTTCGTGCCGGGTCGGACGAACCAAGGATGTGGTTGACAAAAACGGGCGAAAGACTGTCCATCGTGCGAAAGGCAACCCCAATACCCTCTCCGCTGACCTCATGCAACTTAGTAATGGTCATGGCCGCCTGTGATGAGCCTCCCTGTCCGATGAGCACGACAGCCTCAATACCTTCGGCCTGGAAGGACTCCGCTATACGGATAATGTCCTTTGCGGAAAGCGGTGGCTTGGTGCTGAGATCCACCCATCCGAGAAAGCGCGCCGCTTCTTCCTGCTCGCCACTGTATGCGTCAAACAGGCTCGCGTCGCGCATACCCAGACGCGCCGGTGCCTTGAGCTCCAAAAGGCGCTCAAGGCACAGGGTGTATGCTTTATCGAAGGCAGTGGCCATTAAGCCTCTTCTTCAGTGGGTGCTTCCTCTTGTGCGGGGGCGTCTTCTGCAACAACCTCTGCGGCAGGTTCTTCTGTAGCAGGGGCTTCTTTGGCCTCGACTACGGGCACCTCAGCGGCGGTCTCCTCAGCGGCTGGCTCCTCGGCGTCAATAGCCTCGGCGGTCTCCTCAGCAGCGACGTCCTCTTCAGCTGGAGTCTCTGCCCCTTCAGCCTCAACAGCTGCCTCGGCTTCAACCACAGCTGCATCGGCTTTCTTGTCCGTCTTCTTGGCAGCCTTCTTAGCGGGCTTCTCGTCCTCAACGACCTTCTTTACCACGGGCTCCTGTACGAGCTCCATGATAACGATGGTCGCGTCATCGCCACGGCGTTTGCCCAGGCGCAGGATGCGCGAGTAGCCGCCGGGGCGATCCTTGAACAAACCCTGCTCGACCTTCGAGAATATCTCAGACACGAGGGTTTTGTTGCCCAGATACGCGATTGCCAGACGGCGAGAGTGTACATCTCCACGCTTTGCCCACGTCACGATACGGTCGACATCTCCCCGTATCTCCTTGGCGCGCTCAAGCGTTGTCTTGATACGGTCATTCAAAAACAGGTTTCCGACAAGGTTCTTCTTTATGGCCTTTGTGTGGCTGGCGTCGGTTCCCAGCTTCCGGCCTTTCTTGTAGTGTCGCATCTTTGCATTCTCCCGTTCAGGGGCCTACGGCTTCAGACCAAGGTCCATCGATTGAAGCTTGTCCTTGACTTCCTCGATAGACTTCGCGCCGAAGTTCCGGATATTCAAAAGGTCGTTCTCGGAGAACTCGACCAACTGGCGAACCGAGTGTATTCCGGCGCGCTTCAGGCAGTTGTACGAACGCACGGAGAGATCGAGATCTTCAACCTGCTTTTCAAACTCGGTGTTCTTTCCAGGGCCTTCAGGGGCGAAGATACTGGGTGCATCGCTGACGACTTCCTCATCGGATAGCTTCAGGAAGGCATCCATGTGCTGTGTGATGATATTGGCAGCACGAACGATGGCGTCACTCGGTGCGATGGAGCCGTTGGTCTCAACCTCAAGCACGAGCTTGTCGTAGTCGGTGCGCTGTCCAACGCGGGTGTCGGTGACATCCATCGTGCAACGGCGCACGGGGGAGAACAGCGAATCGACATGGATGATGCCGATGGGGTCATCTGAGCGCTTGTTGCGCTCGGCGGAGATGTAGCCACGCCCAACGCCGATGCGCACCGTCATCTCAAGCTTGCCACCCTCTGCCAAAGTGGCGATGACGTGCTCAGGGTTGACGAGCTTGAACTCGGTGGGCACATTCAAATCAGCGCCCGTCACAACTGCGGGTCCTACGGCACTGATGCTTGCAGTGGCCTCGTCTCCAACCTCCAGGGAAGAAAAGACCAGGCCTTTGACGTTCAGCACGATGTCTGTGACGTCCTCGATAACACCCTCAACCGATGAAAACTCGTGCTGCACACCCTCGACAAAGATGGCGGTCGCAGCCGCACCATCCAGTGACGAAAGCAGCACGCGACGCATGCTGTTGCCCAGCGTCTGCCCGTAACCACGCTCAAGGGGCTCGACGACGAACCGGGCAAGCGTGTTATTGACCTGCTCGACCGTGACCTGTGGTCTCATGAACTCTGTCATCTACTATGCTCCTTACGCGTTCGTTACTTCGAGTAAAGCTCGATGATGAGCTGCTCGCGGATTTCGAGATCGATTTGCTCGCGCACCGGAAGTGCAAGCACGGAGCCTTGCAGTTTCTCGATGTCAACTTCCAGCCATTGGGGGACTTCTGTCTTCTCGTTTGAGATGAGCGAGGTCTTGATGACAAGAAGGTCACGCGCCTTGGGGCCGATAGCAATCAGATCGCCGGCCTTCACGCGGAAGGACGGTATATCGACACGACGGGCGTTGACGGTTATATGACCGTGACGCACTTGTTGACGCGCCTCATCACGCGACTTGGAAAAACCAAGCCGGTAGACAACATTGTCCAGACGGGACTCAAGGATGCGGAGCAGATTCTCACCCGTAACTCCCTGCTGGCGGTTGGCGAGGTCGTAGTAGCCACGGAATTGCTTCTCAAGCAGTCCATAGATACGCTTGGTCTTCTGCTTTTCACGCAACTGGATACGATACTCGCTTTCCTTCACACGCTTTTTGCCGGCTTCACCCGGCGGATAGGGGCGACGCTCCACCGCACACTTATCGGTGTAACAACGGTCTCCCTTCAGGAAGAGCTTATTTCCTTCTCGGCGGCAGAGTCTGCAATCTGCGCCTGTATATCTGGCCATATTGGATTGTCCTTTCCGTGCTTACACGCGGCGACGCTTGCGCTGACGGACACCGTTGTGCGGGATGGGTGTGCAGTCCTGAATGCTCGCTATCTCAAGGCCAGCGGCCTGGAGCGAGCGGATAGCGGTCTCACGGCCGGAGCCGGGACCCTTTACGAAGACTGACACCTTGCGCAGGCCGTGCTCCTGGGCTATTTTGGCGGCAGCCTCGGCTGCCATCTGAGCGGCGAAGGGGGTGGACTTACGTGAGCCCTTGAAACCCACCGTGCCAGCACTCTGCCAGGTAATCACGTTGCCCTGCGGATCCGTGAGCGAGATGATCGTGTTGTTGAACGTGCTCTTTATGTGCGCTTGACCCACTGCGATGTTCTTGCGTTCTGAACGTTTGATGCGGGTGCGCACCTGTTTCTTGGCAGCCATTACTTCTTCTTACCTCCTATTTGCTTGCGCGGACCCTTGCGGGTACGAGCATTGGTATGCGTACGCTGTCCGCGCACAGGCAAACCCTTGCGGTGTCGCAAGCCACGATAGGAGCCAATCTCCATAAGACGCTTGATGTTCTGGCTTACCTCACGACGGAGGTCACCCTCGATCTTGAGGTTCCTGTCAATATACTCACGAAGACGAACAGTCTCCTCTTCTGTGAGATCCTTGACACGGGTATCCGGGTTGATGCCGGTTTCTTGCAGAATCTTGGTAGCGGTGGTCAAGCCGATACCGTAGATGTAAGTCAGGCCAATCTCAACGCGCTTCTCACGCGGGAGATCGACACCAGAAATGCGGGCCAAAGCAACTCCCTTCTAGCCCTGACGCTGCTTATGGCGTGGGTTCTCGCAAATAACGAGTACGCGGCCATGGCGTCGGATGATCTTGCACTTGTCACACATCTTCTTGACCGAAGGACGGACTTTCATAAGGATATTCCCTTCAGTTTTCTCTTGTTCAATCTATCTATGCGCCGCAGCCGCAGGCGTGGGTTGTCGTACAGAACACATTTCAAGCAGCCCGTCATTTATAACGGTAGGTGATACGCCCGCGATTGAGGTCGTACGGTGAAAGCTCGACCGTCACCTTGTCGCCCGGGAGTATCCTGATGTAGTGCATGCGCATCTTGCCAGAGATATGTGCAAGGATCACATGGCCATTCTCTAACTCTACCTTGAACATCGCGTTGGGCAACGGCTCAACAACGATGCCTTCGAGTTCAATGGCGTCTTCTTTACCCAAAAACCACTACCTTCTTTTCGAGGTCAAAACAGCAATCAAACATACTACCGCAAAACCTTTGATAAGTACAAGCAAAATCTACTTTTTCCTCTTGTTCCTCACGCTTTTTTTGTGTTTTTTGCGTTTTACGCACCTGATCCCACCCATGAAATGCCTAGCCCACCAGGTTGTTCCAAATCCACTGGAGCATTGCGGGAAAGGATTTGAATGAGCCACTGAAAATATATGCAGCGAAAAATGCAGCCGCAATGGCCAGAAGCAACACAAACACCCAGAGTACTATGCGCAGGAATAGGTTGCTTCGCTGCTTTGGCATGACAATAGACTTCGATGGCATACTGACCCTGGCTACCACACCATCTGTCTCGTGATCCTCGGACATGCTCGGCTCTCCTCAGTCTTCTCCCGGATACCAACTTTTATTCTGAGGTCTGTCTCCTCAAGTTTCTGTACC
>JAITOC010000080.1 GCA_031290175.1 Coriobacteriales bacterium
TCTGTGGAGAAGCAGTAGGGCACGAAGTTCTTCTCGGTATGCTCATCAGGTCGCGCCTTGTTGCGCCGCGTGCCCCAACTGTAGAATCCGCAGCCGATGGGCCCGTGCGTGATGACACAGACATCTTTCAGCGGTCCGACCACCACGCCTTTGCAACCCGCATAGCAACAACCCCGCGCGGTCATGACCCCTGGTATCGCGCGCGTATTCGCGGCGATAGACGCGCTCTCTCCGTCACCCTCCAACTGCAGGATGTGGTCTTTGCGGTTCTTGTAGACCTTTGCAGAGTATTTCTCCAGCAGTTTCTCTCTGTCGTACATAGGAAGCACCTCCTTACTATGTCCCGGATGCAGAGACGGATGAACCGTCCCTTGTATCCCCTGTGTTTTCTGTGTTGCTTGTGTCGCTTGTGCCGCTTGTGCCGCTTGTCTCCCTATGTTCCTGTCCCGAGCGTGGACGCGCCGTTGCGCACGGTGTACGCTTCCAGAATTGGCAGGATGAAGATCCTTCCATCGCCGGGATTCCCCGTCTGATTCACGGAGATTATCAGGTCAACGACCTTCTCCACGTCTGCGTCCTCGACGATCAGGGTAAAGAAGCGCTTGGCAATCAGACGTGTGGCCTCAGTGATATGCTCGCCAACGTCGTTCAGAGGCAGCTCCCCCGCCGCAAGCACGGTGTTCAGCAACTCCGCGTCGATGCTCTTCTTGCCCCGGCCCAGGCAGGTGCGGCAGGTAAAGGCCGGAAACCCGTTGTCTGCAAGGGCAAGTTTGGTTCCATTAACTTTATTAGCACGAACAAAAGACATGACTTCCTTCATAGCAACCTCCTGATAAAGCCCACGTCATCCGCGCAGTGCGTAGCACGGAGACGCATACGAAGTATCCAGCAGAGTGTCCAGCGGCAGACTTGCAGGTCAGTGACGCTTGGCTGACCTCAAGCACATGGTCAGAGTCCCGCTTTACCCGTTGAGATGGTGTAGGCGGACTCGACGGGCGAGACAAAGATACGACCATCACCAAATGTGCCCGACCCCACTTTTGCTGTGCTGATGATGATCTTCACGAGGTCATCCTTGTCCTCGTCCTCACAGACAACCATGAGCATCTCTTTGGGAATCTCGTCGTAATGGATCTCGCCTACCGTGATCCCCTTTTGCTTGCCGCGCCCAAAGACATCCATCTTCGTAACAGCCGGAAACCCCGCCGACGCCAGCTCAGACAGAACAAAGCCAACCTTCTCAGGTCGAATAATCGCGCGTACCAGTACCATAATCAAACCTCCCATTACTTTTCGCGTCATTGCGGGCTTGCCCCGCAACTTTCACCCCGTCATTGCGGGCTTGACCCGCAATCTCCACCCTGTCATTGCGGGCTTGACCCGCAATCTCCTGCACTTTTAAGAACGAGATTGCGGGTCAAGCCCGCAATGACGGAATTAAGCGGCGTCTTCCTAATCCAGAATGCCATGCTCCATCAGTATCTCTTCAAGGCGGTCGATGGACATGGGCTTAGGGATGATGAACATATCGTTGCCGTCAATCTTTTGAGCGAGTGCCCGGTACTCGTCGGCCTGAGGTTCTTCGGGCGAGAACTCGATAACCGTCTTTTTGTTGATCTCTGCCTTTTGGACAGCGTTGTCACGGGGCACGAAGTGGATCATCTGGGTGCCAATCTCCTTTGCGACTGCCTGAACCAACTCCGCCTCGCCATCGACCTTGCGCGAGTTGCAAATCAGCCCACCGAGCCGCACTCCCCCCTGATTGGCATACTTGGAGATGCCCTTGGAGATGTTGTTGGCAGCGTAGAGCGCCATCATCTCACCCGAACAGACGATGTAAATCTCCTGCGCCTTGCCCTCGCGTATCGGCATCGCAAAGCCGCCGCACACAACGTCGCCCAGGACGTCGTAGAACACGTAATCAAGGTCAGACTCATACGCACCGAGCCGCTCCAACAGCCCAATCGAGGTGATGATTCCGCGCCCGGCGCAACCGACGCCCGGCTCGGGTCCGCCCGACTCCACACCCTTGATGCCCGCGTAACCAACCTTTAGCACGATGTCGAGCTCGATGTCCTCCCCTTCTTCACGCAGGGTGTCGAGAACCGTCTTTTGCACCAGTCCTCCCAGCACCAGACGGGTTGAATCCGCCTTGGGGTCACAGCCCACAATCATGATCTTCTTGCCCATCTCGCCCAGGCCAGCCGTCAGATTCTGCGTGGTCGTGGACTTTCCGATGCCCCCCTTACCATAAATAGCTACCTGTCTCATTACGATTGCCTCCCTCTCTGATTGGATAGTGTTGCTCTGTTGCAGCACGCAAAACGCGTGAAACTCCAAGCTCTCGCCTTCGCAAAGGACATGACCCTCTTCACGTTACGGCTTATTTGTTTCCTGTGGATTAAAACGAAGTTTCGTCTTGCGACTGACCGCAAAGACTACCCAATTATGTGTGCCTTAGAAAATACCGAGGAATTGCTCCCCACTCCCGTCATTGCGGGCTTGACCCGCAATCTACCTGCACTTTTAAGAACAAGATTGCGGGGCAAGCCCGCAATGACGGGATTAATCGAGATCTCCCCAGATCCTCCGCCGGAGACTTCGTACGTACCTTCGCGCAGGATGACAAAGGGGAACGGCACCTTTCTCTCCTGTCAACCTGAGTTCTTATGCCCTTGCCAGATATTCGCCCACAGCTTCCCGTAACTCCTTTGAACGCGTGCTCCCGTGTGCGGATGCTTTGGCATCGAGGGCTTTCACCTTTGATGCTGGCAGCCTGAACGTAATCGGCACGACCTCTTCATCGGCAATGCTCGGTCTTCCTGCTGTCGCCTTGCCGAGCTTGGTGGCATCCCAACTCTCATCCTCATATTCCTTTGCCATCTGATCGAACATCTTGTCCGTAATGACTTTTCCGTTCTCTGCGATGAAGTCCATCATTGTCTCCTGTCTGAAAGCCCAAGTTCCTTCAACGTCTTTTTTGTCGGTGGCGTCATTGCATGGAAGATGATCCAAACATTGTCGGCGCCGCGTAGAGCTGCTAGTTCTATAAGTCTCCCGTTTGCGTCGACACCGACGGCCAAATACTCATTCGGATCCTTGTCGAGTCGCGGCCTCGAAAGAATGCAATGTACCCACGCATCCAACACGTCATTGTCGGTTATCTCCGGATGCCTTTGGTGCACGCGGGGATGTACGTTCGCTTCTTCCACAAGACCTCCTATTTTGTATACTCGCTAATTGTATGACAAAATCAGCATAGCTTCAATACTACCCCAGCTTAAGCCCCAAAGATGCGCTTGATAACGCGGTGGGTTGCTTGTCCGTCATCGAGGGGGCAGTAGGTTTCTTTGAAGTGGAGGAGTTGCTCGCCGTGGCGCTCCTGCCAGGTGTCGAGGGTGGTCATCGCGGCGATGACCTCTGTGGTTGTTGTGCAGGCATCGCCGGGGAGCTCGGCGGGATCTTGATAGAAGCCGCGTAGTTCAGTTGCATAATGGTGAAAATCCGGCCAGAAGTAGATGGTTGGGCGCAGGGTGTTGGCGTAGTCAAAGAGCACACTTGAATAGTCGGTCAGCAGGGCATCGGAGACAAGATAGAGCTCATTGATGTCAAAGACGTCCGAAGCCTCAAAGGCAAAGTCTGCTTGTTCAGCCAGATCAGAGCGAGAGCCCACGAGGTAATGGTCGCGGAGCAGCACAACCCACTCCCCGCCGATCGCCGCACGCATCGCGCTCAGGTCGAGCCTGTTCTCCTCAGCATGCGTGTAGCCCGCGCTCGCCTGGTAACTCGAGTCGCGCCAGGTAAAGGCGCAGAGCAACACCTTTCTGTCCGGCGGTAAACCCAACCGCGCCTTCAGCCGCTCGCATTCGTCACCGGGATTGTCAGGGGGCTGGGGTTGTGGTTGGCAGGGGGCTGGCGCACAGGCCAGAGCATCGTTGCGGGGGTAGCCCTCCTCGATGATTACCGGGCGCTCGGGCCAAGTACTGAGTGTGTCCAGTGCAAAGGCGCTGGTTATACGCTTGCTGTATACGGGAGAGGGAGACAGCAGATAGGTCCACTTTGCGGCGTCGATGGCATAGCGCCAGCGTAGCTCGGCTGAGGTGTTGAGTGCAGCGGCGGTCTCGATCAGGATGTCGTGCCCAAGGCGCTTCAGGGGGGTGCCGTGCCAGCACTGGACAAAGACCTGCTCGGGCTTGGGATACACCCATTCCGGCATCCTACTGTTCAAGACCCAGTAGCGAGCGGTCGCGCAGGCTGCAAAATACGCGGCACTACCACGCGTGACCAACTCAGCCCCACACAACGGCCCGCCCTCATGCGTCAGCTCGGTTGCCCGCTTTATCACCTCATCCTTGAATGACCAAATAAAACGCCAGCCAGCAAAGCGCTCGTCAGCCACCATGGACTCATACAGGGCTTTGGGTGAACAGGCATAGGAAGAACCAAGATACGCCTCAAAGAAAACCGTCTGCTCCTCCACCATGAGCCCACGCCAACGGCGCTCGTACTGACGCTGCCGTCTCCCGTAATAGAAGCGGCGCGTAAAGCGCCGCAGGCGAGGGAGCTGGCGCAGAGTCGCAAGCATCAGCTTACGGAATCGCTTATAGAGCCGTCTGTGCAAATCAGACATCGTGCCCTACACCCTACCGACATCCGGGGCAGCAGAGCCTGCCTCCTCGGCAAAGATAATCTCCCTGATGCGGGTGGAGGATATTGACTCTGTACGTGGCAGAAACACGAGGTCGCATTGCCCGAGCAGGACTGCAAAGCGCGGGTCATCGGCCCAATCATCGCCCATGACCACGCAATCAACCGCAAGCTCCTGCACGTCAGCAAGCTTCTGCTCCCAGGTGCGCTCAGAAATGATCCTGTCTACGAAGCGGATAGAAGACACCATCTTGAAGCGCGTCTTGTAATCATGATAGGTCTTCTTGCCTTTGAGCTTGTCAAAATCATCGCTCGAAAGAGCAACTATGAGCTCGCCTCCAAACGCGAGCTCCTTTGCGCGGAGCAAAAGATTGATGTGTCCCCAATGGAGCACATCAAAAGTTCCGTAAGTCAGCACCCGACGCGGCTGCTGCCCAGTCTTTGGTTCTTGAAGTTCATCCGCCATAACGCACTTTGCCACCTTACTTTGCCCTGGCTCACAAAAAACTGAGCCTTATCCCCACTCTTATGCCATGATAAACCATACATCGCAGCAATCTTGCGGTATCATAGCAATTCTTGATTAATGACAGGATTCAGGGGGTTTCGAAGAAGGTGCAAACGAATTTGTCCCGGCAGACGAAGGCGCAGCTACCCCCAGAGACAGCACCCCGCCTGCTCCACAAGGGGTTTCGTCCGTTCATCTTCAGGGATACCCTCTACCTCCCAATCTCTTTGTTTTTGCTCGATGAGCTGGGTGAACACGGCACGGCACGGCGTGTCACCGCTACGCTGCGGGTAGGTGCCTATGAAACCACGCTCTCTATCCCCGTGTTTGCAAAACGCACGACGGTTGGCATTCTTTCTTCGTTACGCATTATCACAATCCCTCTCAATGAGATAGGGTCGGCCACCAACACCCGCATCATCGTGAGCATCAGCCTGGGCACCACCGTACTGACCAAACGCCTGACCTATCGGGCAGACCGTCACGCAGGCAATACCAGGCTGTACTACCTGCCGTTTTCTGTACGCAAGAACTATCGGACGGGTTTCTGTCGCCATCTCAGACGCTCTGCAAGCGGGGTTATTGTCATCATGCAGCGCAACCTGAAACCTTTGGAGAAGACGCCCGGGTTTCGCTTCATCGAGAGTTGGCCTATAGGCGCACTCCTGTACTGTGCGGGAAGCATAGTGCGCGCTGTATCACCTCACAAAACCCTTCTGTTCTATGAGAAATTTGCATCAAAGGCCGAGGAGGGCACCTACGAGCTCTTTACCATGGCACGTGCACTGCAGGAGGCGGCGGACAAACATACGGGCGGAAAAAACTCAGCCCTCGCATTCATCATCGACCAACAAAGTAGAGACTACGAGCGCATCAAAGGGAGCGGCGTAGTACCTAAGTTCTCCTTTCGATATTACTGGTTGATTTACCGTGCGTCTGCTTTTGTCGGAACCGAGGTTCCCTCTCATCTGCATTTCCTGCGTTCCAATAACCGCTGGCTGAGGCTTTGTTTCTACACACGCACCTTCGTCTTCCTCCAGCATGGGATCACCTATCTCAAGCCCCAGGAGAAGACCTCGGCTTTCGTGCGCGGCCGCGAAGGAGCAGCAGATTACATCGTCGCTGATAGCAGGAAGGAGCGCACTGTTCTCATGCACGACCTGCACTACGATGAAGAGCAGATTTTGATCACTGGCCTTGGACAGTTCTCGCAGATGGAATACGAACATATCAAGGAGAACTCGCCCGACACCGTCACCATCATGTTCACCTGGAAGCCTTATGATGATAGCCTTGCCTTCTCGCAGAGCACAAATTACGCCACCCTTCAGCAGGTGCTGCGCTTGGTGCAACGTCATGTACCAAATGAGCGGATACGTCTCGTGGTTCACCCCAAGGAGCTCTATTCGCTCGACTCTGAAAGCGAGCTACCTATCCCTTTTTGCACGCAACCCATACACGAAATACTCGCCGAGACCAAACTTCTCATTACAGACTATTCATCGGTCTGCTACAGCAGCTTCTACCAAGGCGGGGCGGTACTCTTTTACCAGCCTGACCTCGAGCATTACGAAAAAGCCGTTGGGACGCTCATCCCCCAGGCCGACGAGTACATAGGCTATCGGAACTTCAAGATCGAAGAATTAGAACAACTCCTGACCAAAGCAATCGACCAAAATGGCCACATTAAACGAGAGCTCCTGCGCACCAAACAACATGAAGCTGCCTACCAAAGCATAAACGAATTCAATGACGGCCAGAACCTCCACCGCATCCTGCATGAACTTCAGAGGCTTGAACTGTTATAATCACAACCTTGTCGGATTGGTAGTATTCGACGGTCTTTGAGCGGCGGGAAGTTAACCACTGCGTGTATATTCGGGCGATTGGGGAG
Source organism: Coriobacteriales bacterium (assembly GCA_031290175.1). Lineage (GTDB taxonomy): Bacteria > Actinomycetota > Coriobacteriia > Coriobacteriales > UBA8131 > JAITOC01. The sequence goes on from JAITOC010000080.1 coordinate 7,050, forward strand.
ATTACGTATAAGCTCTATTGTTGGGTTATCCGTTGTGTCTACGCACTTATACACCTGTCACCCGCAAGAGACCGCATCGTTTTTCTCTCGCGACAGGCGACGATACCCTCACTCGACTTTACCTTACTCGCAGATGAGCTCAGAGGGCGCTTCCCCGACTGGCAGATTTTGTTCTCCTGTTACCGCGACTCAGGGAGTTTTCTCAAACGGGTTGTAGGCACGCTTAAACATCTCCGGTATGTGGCACGCTCACGCATCTGTATCGTCGATGGCTACTCCCCCGCTGTCTCAGTGCCCAATCTCGATCCCCAGCTCGTCGTTATCCAACTCTGGCACGCTTTGGGTGCCATCAAGAAGTTTGGTTGGCAGTCGGTTGGCACCCCTGCTGGCAGAACTCCTGCCCAGGCGGAGATATTTGCCATGCATCGCAACTACACGGCGGTCATCGCAAGTGGAGCTGGCGCACAGGCTGCCTACGCCGATGCCTTTGGCTATCCGCTCGAAAGAATCACGCCCCTTGGACTGCCGCGGATGGACTATCTCCTTGACAACGACCCTCGGGGCGGGCGTGAGCAGATCAGGGAGTTGCTCCTTACGCAATACCCTGAGCTGCATGAAGAAGGAGTGCTCACCCTTCTTTGGATACCCACCTTTGACCGCGCGAAAAGCGCAACAGAACAAACACGTCAAGAGGAGTTGCAAAAACTCCGCAGCGCCCTTGACGAGCAATTCATTGTGGATGCGCAAGACACTCCTCGATTCAGGATAATCGTCTCTCGGCACCCCTTTGACCAGGACACCCAAAATGACGCCGACGAGGACACACGGGATGCGCAGGAAAACATCCTCTGCATCCCAAAGATAAAGACCATCGATTTGCTCGGCTTTGCTGATTATGTGATTGCCGACTACTCCTCCGCAGCACTTGCCGCCGCGCTGCTCAGGAAGAAGGTTCTCTTCTACACCCCCGACATCGATGACTACCGCATCTCGCCAGGCCTCAATATCGACCCCGAGGTGGAGTTTCCCGCCATCACCTTTCGTACGCCACACGATCTTACCGCATTCATCGAACAAGACCTCGCCGCTGAGCGCTACCAACACAGCGGTTTCTGGCAGTACTGCGAGCGCTACTTTGCCCACGAAGCTATGGACTTCACAACCCCCATCACAAGCCAGATAGCCAACTTCATCCTCGCCTCAATGGATGCGTAAGCGCGGCATGAACCCTCGTGCGTTTTCGATGTGATGCTTTGCCAAATCGTATGTAGCAAGTTTCAACAAGCGTATTTTCTCATTGCTTTGGTATACTGGGTACTTCAATCTCTATAACAAGGTGGAATGCATGTTCTCAGCACTGCGCGAGATACTAAAAGACAACTGGGGGTGGCGGGGTCAGATATGGCATCTGGCGGTAGTTGACATTCAAAAGCAGGTACGTGGCACCGTTCTGGGCTGGTTCTGGCTTATTGCCAAGCCTCTGATTTTTATCGTAACCCTTTGGTTCGCGCTTGAAATCGGGCTGCGGGCAGAACGGACTGTGGGCGATTATCCCTACATCCTCTGGCTTTCTCTTGGCCTCATTGGCTGGTTCTTCATGTCGAGCATGATCGGCAGCGGCTCAAACGTCTATAAAGCCTACTCCTACCTCATCGACAAGATGCGCTTCCCGCTCTCAGTTATCTCAAGTTTCTATGGTCTGGCACAGCTTATCATCTTCCTTTTCACCCTGCTGCTGCCTGTTATCGTGATGTTCATCCTAAAGGTGCCCTTCACGATATATGCCCTCCAGATGCCCTTTCTCATCATCCTCATGTACCTCTTCTTCGTCTTCTTCTCAATCATGACGTCTCCCGTATCGGCTCTGAGCAAGGATTTTCACAACCTCATAAAGGCGATGCAAACGCCTCTTATGTGGTTTTCTGGAATCATCTTCAATGTTGAAGTAATCGAGTTCTCCTGGTTCAAGTATGTCATGCTGTTTAACCCCATAACCTTCTTTGTCTATGGCTTCAGGGCGGCGCTTTGTGACCATTACTGGGTGTGGGAGAAGCCGGAGACCCTTATTGCGTTTGTGGGGGTCTTCCTTCTTACGCTTATTGTCGCACTCGTGATGTACAAAAGACTGGGAAAGGAGATTCCTGATGTCTTCTAATCGCTCCCGGCTCAAGTTTACAGACGATGCCCAGAACCCCGTTGCTGTGCGTCTGTGGCGGGTTAGCAAGCAGTACCGCCTTTTCAAGAGTGAGCGCTCCCGTTTGCTGGCAGCATTCTTCAACAATGTTACCTACGATGTTGTCAGCGCCAACAACAACCTCTGTTTCACCATTAAACGGGGGGAATCCGTTGCCTTTATCGGCAATAACGGCGCCGGCAAGACCACGGCACTCAAGATCATCTCTGGTGCAGCCTACCCAGAGCAGGGGGTGGTGGAGGTCAACGGTCGTGTCAGCGCCCTTCTGAACCTCTCGGCGGGATTTGATAGTAGCCTTACCGGCGTTGAGAACCTCCGCTTGAGGAGCCAGATCTGGGGCATAGGTCGTGAGCAGTTTGACAGGATACTCCCTCAGATCGTCGACTTCTCTGAGCTTGGTGCCTTTATCAACCAGCCGATCCGCACCTATTCAAGCGGCATGAAAGCTCGCCTGGGCTTTGCCTTTGCCTCCGCCTTGAACCCGGATATTCTCATCCTGGATGAGGTGCTTTCTGTAGGCGACAAGAACTTCCAGAAAAAGAGCCTCGCGCGCGTCAAGGAGATCCTCTCTGACAAGCATGTGACGGTCTTGTTTGTGACTCACTCCTTAGCAACAGCACAGCAGTTCTGTGAGCGCGGTATCGTGCTTGATAAGGGCAGGGCGGTCTTTGACGGCCCTATTGCTGAGGCGGTTGAATTTTATGGGGCTAATATATGAGGGTGCGGGGCTATGGTTTTCGTTGCTTTTGGAAAAGACTCCTTTGCCTAAACCCATAAAACGCTGTAAGACTGACACCCTATCTGAGGTATCATGTTGATTTGTACCGGTTAAAATGGTTATTTATGCAAAAGTGGATTCAGGGGTCACAATGCAATTACAGTCCATCATGTTCCCAGACTCTGAGGCGCACTCAGTCAGGGAACTCTACTATCGTTCTGCTGCCCAAATCACTCAGAAACAGGCCGCAGGGGCGCAGCCTTG
>JAITOC010000117.1 GCA_031290175.1 Coriobacteriales bacterium
CAAGTGACAATCTGGAGGTAGAAAAGCTATACTGGGAAACTGTTGACAAGTTTAAACCCAGATACGGTGATAGAGCGCATATTTTCGCCCGCACTGAGATTGAAAAGTCAAACAGCAAGAACAGGCTATTCAAGGTCAGGAGGTTATGATGAGCGGTAATGCGATAACGTTTGACGATAGAGACACCATGTTTGATCGGTATCTCATCTTTAAAGACCCTGATTCCTATGAAGTCATCGGCATTACTGATGACGCTCCTCCTGAGATTGTCAAAGCATGGGAGAGTTACTGCGCAGACAACAACGCCTGACCACCCGACATCATCCCGCACACCAAGCCCCCACCTCGGGGGCTTTTTCTTGCTCCGAGTGACACCCCTGTTATCATGTACGCACCCGAATGGAAGGAGGATAGCATGGCTTATGACGACTTTGACGTAATCGTCTATAAGACGCTCAGCTACATCTATGCCTGCCTCAAGCAGGGTGTCTACCCCAACATGGACAAGGCGCAGGAGCTTACAAGGTGCAATGATGTCTACTGGCTCCAAGTCATCTGCTCGCTGCTCAAGGACGGGCTTATACAAGGCGTGAGCATCAGCGCCTACAAGGCATCTGCCGTACAGCAGATTATCGCCACATCCCCCGGCATCACTCAGGCAGGCGCGCGGTACCTGAAGGAGAACTCGAAGATGGCTGAGGTCTGCGAGTTCTTGGGCAAGGCTTTTGAGCATCGTCTCGGGCGGGAGTTTTTGTCTGCCATTTTCTGCCATCAATAGGGGAGGTTATGGGAACTTATGGCAAAATAAAAAGGGGCATCTACCTCGCTATGCAGGTAAAACCCCTCGTAGATGATGGTGTCGGCGGAGGGATTTGACAATTGCTCCGCAATTGTTGACCTCGCGCAGGCGCTCGGACGTTTTTGCTGAAACGTGCCACCGGCACGTTTCTTTACGCAAAAACCCCTCACGGGTTCAAATCCCTCCACAAGCGTCTTACAATACATACATGGTGTCGGCGGAGGGATTTGAACCCTCACGTCCATTCGGACACTAGCCCCTCAAGCTAGCGCGTCTGCCGTTCCGCCACGCCGACATAGGTTTTCAAAAAGACGGGAGTCTGCTCTCGCGAGCTCGATTCCGGTCAGGATTTACGAAGAAGCTATCGTTCCTACCGTGGGGTAGAGCGCCATAAGCACCAGAAGCGTGAGGAAGAATACGACTGCAAGGACGATAGTGATGCGATCGAGGTTCTTCTCCACCAAACTCGTGCCGGTGGTATTTGAGTAGACAGAGCCAGCGATGATGTCTGACAGACCCGTGCCTTTACCTGAGTGCAGCAACACGAAAATAATCAGACCTATGCCGGACAAGAGCCACACAACAAGTACAAATATCAGAAGCGGTGTCAAGATAAACTCCCTTTTTCACAAGTACCCGCGCTGAACACGCGAACGAATATGATACAACAATCGTCTTTCCCGGTAAAGGTCTCTAGTTCCATTAGTCGCTCAAAAGGTCGGAGAGCCCTTTGAGGTCGGTGGGCGACATGCCGCCGAGCCCCGGAAGTGACCGCAGCCCGCGCCCTTTCCTGCCTTTGCCACCTTTCTTGCCTTTCTTGCCCTTGCCGCCGCCACCTTGACCAGTCACAAGCTGCATCTTCTTCATCATCTTGCGCGTCTCTTCAAACTGTTTGATGAGCTGGTTGACATCAAAAACCTGTACGCCAGCGCCCTGTGCGATGCGCTGTCGCCGTGAGCCGTTGATAATAGAAGGCTTGGTGCGCTCCATTTTGGTCATCGAGTAGATGATGACCTCCATCTTGTCGAGGATGCCCTCATCAACCTGGCCTGCCCCCAAAGCCTTCTCACCTCCCGGCAAAGCCTTCAAAAGACTGCCGATTCCGCCTATCTTGCGCACCTGTTTATTGATAGTCAGAAAATCATCAAAGGTAAGCTCGGCGCGCGCCATGCGCTCGGCTTCCTCCTCGGAAAGCTCTGCATCGGCGGCTTGTTGCGCCTTCTCGATAAGGCTGACAACATCGCCCATGCCGAGTATGCGCTTAGCCATGCGCTCAGGATGGAACTCCTCAAACGAAGTAGGCTTCTCCCCTTCTGAGATGAACTTGATGGGTTTGCCGGTGACCTCACGGATGGAAAGCGCGCCGCCTCCACGTGCATCGCCGTCCATCTTTGCCATGATCACGCCATCGAAATCGACCCGCTCAGCAAAGGCTGCCGCCACGTTGACGACGTCCTGGCCGGTCATCGCATCGACAACCATGAGTATCTGCTCGGGCTTGACCGCCTTTTTGATAGCAGCAGCCTCGTTCATCATCTCCTCATCAACGTGAAGACGCCCTGCAGTATCGATGATGACGATGTCTTTGAGCGTGTCGATGGCCTCGCGCACGGCTGCCTGCGCAATGGCCACCGGGTTGACCCCATCGCCACGGAATACCTTGACCTCAATGTCGCCACCGAGCGATTCGAGCTGGTCAGCGGCAGCAGGACGGTAAACGTCAGCAGCAACGAGCAGCGGGCTGTGTCCCTCCCGCTTCAGGCGATACGCGAGCTTGGAGGCAGCGGTCGTCTTGCCAGATCCCTGCAGGCCAACAAGCATGATGACATTGGGGATACGCGAGGATAAGGCGAGCTTCGAGTCGGTTGTGCCGAGGACTGCCGTGAGTTCATCGAGCACGATCTTCACGACGTTTTGGGCGGGCGTGAGTGATGAGAGGACGTCCGCCTCAAGCGACTTCTCCTTGACGGCTGTCACGAACTTCTTGACAACCCTGAAGTTGACGTCCGCCTCAAGGAGGGCAAGGCGTATCTCACGCATCGCGTCTTCGATGTCCGTCTCGGAAAGACGACCTTTTGAGCGCAACCCGGCAAATACATCTTGTAATCTATCGGAAAGATTGTCGAACATGTTGGTACCCCTTGGTTCTGCGTATGGGCGCCTAGGCGCCTGGTGTTGGTTTTAGTTTCGGTGCGTACGGATGTCTCCTATCAAAGCGCGGGCAAAGTCCTGTGGGTCAAAGGGCTTGAGATCCTCGATATGCTCCCCTACCCCTATGCGCAGCACGGGAAGCTCAAGCTCATGAGACACCGCAACCGCGATGCCACCTTTGGCAGTCCCGTCGAGCTTTGTGATGATGACGCCGTCAAGCGCGAGCGCCCGGTTGAACTCACGCGCCTGCTGGAGCCCGTTTTGCCCGGTCGTTGCATCTAAGACGAGCACGACCCGCACGGGGTAGCTGCCCTCGGCGCGTTTGCGCGTGACCTTCACGACCTTCTCGAGTTCGCGCATGAGGTCATCTGAGGTATGCAGACGACCAGCCGTGTCGATCAGCACGAGGTCTGCGCCACTGGCTTCCGCCTTCTCGATAACCTCGAAGGACACGCTCGCCGGGTCGGCGCCACGCACCCGCTTGACCACGGGCACCTGCGCACGGTCAGCCCAGATGTCGAGCTGCTCGATAGCGGCTGCGCGGAAGGTGTCGGCGCTGCCGAGAAGCACCTTGCGCCCCCGATCCATCCCGTCTTTCGCGAGTTTGCCCACAGTCGTCGTCTTGCCTGCGCCATTGATGCCCACAAACAGCACGCAGACGGGCTGCTGCTCAAAGGGGTCGGCATCTGTCTGCTTGAACATGGCTGCTATGGTATCGGCAAGGCGGTCGAAAACCGCGTAGCCGTCCGGCAAGGCAAGACGCAGGGCGGCATCTTGCAACTGCTCAATGATGTCCAAGGTTGCCGGACCGCCGAAGTCGCCGAGGATGAGGGTCTCTTCAAGGCTGTCCCAGAAATCGGCATCAATCTCAGGTCCCCGGTCAAAGATGACATTCAGTTGCTCGGTGAAGCGCTCACGTGTGCGTGTCAGCCCCTCGCTGATGCGATCGAAGAAACTCATGCCTGCTCCCCTGCGGAGCCCTTGTCTGCAGAATCCTCATCTGCGGGATCCTTGCCCGCATGGCGCAGCGCCTGGTCGAGACGCTGGCTCACCAGCTTGGACACCCCCGCTGCCTGCATGGACACGCCGTACAGCACATCGGCAGCCTCCATCGTGCGCCGCTGATGCGACACAAGGATGAGCTGGGTGTGCGTGCGTATCTGCTCGAAATACTCAATCAGACGCCGCAGGTTCGTGTCATCAAGCGCCGCTTCCACCTCGTCGAGGATATAAAAGGGCACATTACGGATACGGTAGATGGCAAACAAAAGTGCTAATGCAGTAAGCGATTTTTCGCCGCCACTCATGAGTGACAACTTCGTGATCTTCTTGCCCTTGGGTTGAGCGCTGACCTCGATACCATTGAGCTCGGGGGTGTCACCCTCGGTGAGCAACAGTTGCCCAAAGCCACCGGGGAACAGCAACGCAAATATCTCCTGGAAGTTGCGATTAACCTGCTCAAAGGTCTCAAGGAACTGATTGCGCATCTTGCGTTCAAGCGCCGCGGATATCTTGGAGAGTGTCTTGCGCGCCTCGGTGAGATCCTCAATCTGCGCCACCATGTAGTCACGGCGCATCCTGAGCATCTCGAACTCCTCCATAGCAACGTGGTTGACCGCACCCATGGTCGTGAGCTTCTTGCGCAGACGTTCGGCCTGCATCTCGGTTGCCTGCCGGTTCTCGGGAGAGGGAGCTTCAAGCGCGGTCTCGAGCAACATGCCATTATCCTGCGTGATGCGGGAGATCGCATGTGCCACATCAGTCTCGAGCTTCGCCTTCTCGACACGTATCTCAGTCAGGCGCTCGTTGATGCCCTCAAGCTCACCGCGCGCCTCCTCAACCGCCTGGTTTGCCTCCTGGATGACAGTACGGAGGTTCTTCGAATCGGTTTGCTCAAGTGCTGCCTGGTCACGCAGCTTCTCCGCCCAGACCGCAGCGCTTTTGTGCATCTGCTCGTAGATACGGTGCAGCGGCTCGACGCGCCGCCGAATGATATCGAGTGTTGCCTCTGTCTGATGTGAGACCGCACAAACATTCTCAAGCTCCTTGATCTCACGGCCGAGGGCATCATGGCGCGTGCGCAGATAGCCCGCACTTCCCTTGGTCGCCTCAAGTTGCACCTTGCATTCAGAGAGCCGCTCAGCAACGGCGTTCTTGCTCTCTGAGGCGCTGGCAAGTTCCTCGCTCGCTTTCGCGGTCTGCTCCTGGAGGTTCTCGACCTCAGCCTCAAGGTCGGCAAGGCGCTCTTCATACTTGTTTGCCATCGGTTCAGACGAGGATCGTCGTGCCGAAACATCCTTGAGTTTGCTTTCAAGCCCTTCGCGACGAAAGAGCAATTGCGTCAACGATTCCTCGAGCCGCGCCACGTCTTCGCGCACAGAATCGCTATCGCCTTGCACCTTTGCCAAGCGCTGGGAGATCTCGAGGCCGTCCTGTTGGGTGTCTGCTAGGTTCTTCTCGGCAACAGAGAACTCAAGCTCTGCATCAGAGAGCAGCGCAGTTGCTTTTTCGAGCTCATCTGCAAGCAGATCGAGCTTGCGGCGACGCGCGAGCACGCTGTCCACGTCGTTGAGTTGCATCCCCAAGGTGAGCTTGCCGTTTGGCCAGACAACAGCGCCGTCACGTGTCACAAAACGCGCGCCCGAGCGATCCCGCAAATGGTACTTCTGCGCAGCGGCAATAGATTCTACGAGGTAGATGTCACCGATGAGCGCCTCAATTGCCTGACGATGCCCCTCGGGATACTCAAGGTACTCAATGAGCCGCTTGCCACGAATCGAGAGTTCACTCAAGCCGCGTGACCCATCCAGCGGGATGAGAGCGACCTCACCGTGTGGCTTCTTGTCGGCAAGCAGGCTCTCTGCCACGAGGTTCCCAGCCTGCGCATCAGTAACGAAGAGCCCGAAGAGGTCAGCTCCGAGCAGTCGTTCGATGAGAACCTCCGCCTCCTCGGTTGCAATCGCAAAGGGCAGGTCTATATCCCTACGCAACTTGAGCGCCTTGGAAACCGGCCCGATCACGCCTTTGAACTGCTCTTCATGTGAGAGTATCCAGTTGAGTGCGGGAGACGCGGCCTCAAAGGCGCGATCGACTTCTTCAAGCGCGCGCGACTCAGCCAGGATGGTATCTCGCACGCCACGCCTGTTGTCGAGCTTGCTCTTGCGGTCATCGAGCAGACGGGTACATTTGTCGGTCTCGGCCTTGGCAAGGGTGGACTCGGATCTCTCCTTCGCGAGCTGCTGCTCAAGTGTATCGAGCCGGGCGCGACGCTCGGCAAGCACAGCCTGCGTGCCCGCGAACTCCTGCTGCATCTGTTCAAGGCTTTCTGTGAGGAGGCCTTCCTCGACATCGAGGGACCCGATGGAGTCCTTTGCCTTGGCGAGGCTGACTTGCAGGGCATCGCGCGCAGTCTGGTTGTTGCGCAGGGCAGAGGTGAGCTTGCCGTAGGCTTCCTCAGCACGGTTCTTGTCCTTGAGCGCCTGCTCAGAAGCGTGTGAGCACTCGTTCATCTCACCGTAGAGGGCTGAGAGACGCGCCTCACCTTCACTGAGGCGCTCACTCACATCACCGAACTCCTCGTTCGCCGCCTTGAGGCGGGTCTGCGAATTATGGACGGCTGCGCGCAGGTCGGAGAGACGCGACACCATGTTGCTGCCCTTCTCGGCAAGCACGAGCATACCGGCATCGAGACGCTGAATGATTGACTGGCAGCGGATGCGCTGCTCATTCAGGTCGCCGGCAAAGAGTCCCTTCTCTTCCAAGGCAAGCTGGCGCTTGGCAAGCTCCGCCTCGCGCTCGTTCACGCGAAAGTGCACGAGCTCCGCCTCGGCGTCGATTTCGCGCTCCTTGTGGTCGAGCTTGTTCCATTCAAACTGGAGCAGGCGCAGATCGTCAACGGCGAGCGAAAGATCCAGGTCTTTGAGTTCCTCAGCTATCGTGTGGTACTGTTGTGCGCGTGCGGCCTGTCGCTCAAGGGGTTTGAGCTGGGATTCCACAACGCGGATGATGTCGTTCACGCGTTCGAGCGAAGCGTCCATGGAGGCGAGTTTGCGCGACGCCTTCTCCTTGCGCTTCTTGTGCTTGAGGATACCGGCAGCTTCCTCAACAAGCGCCCGGCGGTCTTCAGGGCTCGACTCGAGCACGGAGGTAAGGTTGCCCTGGCCGATGATTGAATGGGCACCCTGACCGATGCCGGAATCAAAGAGGATGTCGATGATGTCCATACGACGGCAGGGTGAGCCGTTGATGAAGTATTCGCTCTCGCCATTCCTGAACATGCGCCGCATGATGGAGACCTG
>JAITOC010000060.1 GCA_031290175.1 Coriobacteriales bacterium
CACAACACGCTCATAGACACCGCCTGCACGGTTATATCGGTCGTGGGGGTGAGCGTTCCTTCCTATCTTTTTGCGATCGGTCTCTCGTTCATCTTCGGGTTCAGGCTGCATTGGTTCCCGCTCATCTTCACCAATGCCAGCCCCGCACTGTCATCGGTGCTGCCAGCTATCGCCCTGTCACTCTTTGTCCTGGCGACGGTCTCACGCTTCACCCGTACCGAGCTTTTGGAGGTGCTCAACTCCGACTATATCCTCTTTGCCCAAAGCAAGGGCCTGGGCAGCTTCCAGGTTATCGTGCGGCATGCGTTGAGAAACGCGCTGGTCCCCCTTGTCACCATCGTTGCGCCTATGGTGGTCATCCTCATGACCGGAAGCCTGGTGGTCGAGCAGATATTCTCCGTCCCCGGAGTAGGGCAACTGCTCACCAAGGCGGTGCAGGTCAACGACTACAGCGTGACTACGGCACTTGCCTTCATCTTCAGTGCCGGCTACATCGCCCTCATGCTTATGGTCGATATCCTGTACGGCATCATTGACCCCCGTGTGCGTCTCGCCGGCGCCAAAGAAGGAGACTGACGTGGGGAGGGGAGGGGCAGTCCTGTCATTTTGGGGTCTGACCCGGAAATCCAGCCAAGCGGTTGCAACCGTTACGGGGGACTTCCCAGTCGGGCACTGCGATGACACAACCTTCCTTCCCAATGACTTCGAGCCTGTGAGCACCCCGCCGCAAGACACCGTTGCGGAGGATGTCAACGCCCACTCCTATTGGCGTGAGATCCTCATCAACTTTTGCAAGAAGAAGTCGGGCGTGGTGTCACTCTTTGGCATCGTCGTCCTTGTCCTTTTGGCCCTGTTTGGCCCTGTCTTGAGCGGCTATACGTATGATGCGCAGCTCAAGGGACAAGAGAATATGGCTCCACGCGTCCCTGTGTTAGAGAATATCGGCATCTTCGACGGCTCGGAGGTCATCCACGCCTCAACCAAAGAGATCGTCAGCAACAAGTACCAGGCGCTTGAGGGCGGCGCACAGGTCTATCACCTCTTTGGTACCGACTCCCTGGGGCGCGACCTCTTTACCCGTGTGTGTGAGGGCACCCGCATCTCGCTCTTCATCGCGCTCATGGCTGTATTCCTCGACATCGTGGTGGGTCTCACCTTTGGTCTTATCTCCGGCTACTTTGGCGGGTGGCTCGACAACATCATGCAGCGCTTTATCGAGATCATCTACTCCATCCCCGACCTTGTTATCATCACGTTGTTTATCGTCATCTTCAAGCCGGGACTCCTGAGCATCATCCTCGCGCTGATGTTCACGGGCTGGGTGGGTATGAGTAAGCTTGCCCGTGCGCAGGTCATCAAGCTCAAGGAGCAGGAGTTCGTGCTTGCCGCCCGCACCTTAGGCGCCCGGGACTTCTACCTCATCTTCAAGGAGATACTGCCCAGCATCTTTGGCGAGGTGCTCGTCATGTCGCTGTTCAGCGTGCCTAGCGCCATCTTCTTTGAGGCCTTTCTCTCCTATATCGGTATCGGCATCCCCATGCCGCTGGCATCGCTGGGCTCGCTTATATCCGATGCCTACAGCTCGCTGCTCACCCATCCCTACATGGTGGTGTACCCCGCGACTGTGATGGTGCTGCTCATGCTCTTTTTCAACCTCTTTGCCGACGGCCTGCGTGATGCCATCGATCCGCAGACGCGTGACCGGTAGGAAGGGGATACGGTCATGGCTCTCAAACGCACAACCGTCCTTGAGATAAAGGATCTTGCCATACGCTTCACCACCAACAAGCAGGAGGTGCACGCCCTGCGCGGCGTAGATCTCAAGCTCTACCGTGGAGAAACGCTGGCCATCGTGGGCGAGAGCGGCTCGGGTAAGTCGGTCACCGCAAAGGCTGTCATGGGCATCCTCGACAAGAACGGCCACATCGAGGGCGGAGAGGTGCACTTCAACTACCGTCTCGGAGAGAAAGGCTGTCATGATGAGCTCCTGCGCCTGCCCAACAAGGAGCTTCGCAAGCGCATCAACGGCAAGCGCATCGCGATGGTGTTTCAGGATCCCCTCACCTCGCTTGACCCCACCATGACCATTGGTAACCAGATAACCGAGGGTCTGCGCCTGCACCTCAGATTCACGAAGCAACAGGCGCGCGAACGCGCCCTTGAACTGCTCGAACTCGTGGGCATCGACGACCCGCCCACCCGCCTGCGCAACTACCCGCACCAACTGAGCGGCGGCATGCGGCAGCGCGTGGTGATTGCTATTGCCATCTCTTGTCTCCCCGACGTGCTCATCTGCGATGAGCCCACCACGGCTCTCGACGTGACCATTCAGGCAAAGATACTCGAACTTATCCGCGACTTACAAAAGAAGCTGGGACTCAGTGTGATCTACATCACACATGACCTGGGGGTGGTGGCAAAGATTGCCGACTACGTGAGCGTCATGTATGCAGGTAGGATCGTCGAGAAGGGTTCGGTCGAGGACATCTTCTACGACCCCCGACATCCTTATACGTGGGGGCTGCTGCTGAGCATCCCCAACTACGAGGTGGGCGATGCCAGCCTGTACACCATCCCCGGCGCACCTCCGCGTATCGTGGGCGAGATGACCGGTGACCCCTTTGCGCCGCGCAACCTCTACGCACTCAACATCGATCATCGGCTCGAGGCTCCGCTCTTTAGGGTGCCTGGCAGCCAGAGCCACTACGCCGCGACCTGGCTTTTGCACAAGGACGCCCCCAAGGTGTCGCCCCCGCCCGAGCTTGTCTCCCGCATCCAGACCATGCTTGAGGAAGGGAGGAGCTATGCCATCTGATGTCAGCGATACCGTGCTCAAGGTAAGCAATCTGCACAAGAGCTTCAGGGCAAAGGGGCGTACCGTTCATGCCGTCAATAACGTCTCGTTCGAGATTAAGCGTGGCGAGAACTTTGGGCTGGTGGGGGAGTCGGGCAGCGGCAAGTCCACCGTGGCGCGCACGGTCATACGGCTGTATGCTCCCAGCTCGGGACGCATCGAGTTCGATGGTGAGGATGTGTCGGGCAGGATGGGTAAGGAAGAGCTCGCACTTCTCCGCACCAGGATGCAGATGATCTTTCAGGATCCGTCGTCGTCACTCAACCCGCGGCGCAAGGTGGGGGACTTGGTGGCGGCAGGGCTCGACATCAACAAGCGCTGCGCCAACGCAAAGGAGCGCAGCCGCAGGGTCATCGAGATGCTGGAGCAGGTGGGGCTCTCGGCAGAGCAAGCCGAGCGCTACTCCCAGCAGTTCTCGGGTGGGCAGAAGCAGCGCATCGGCATCGCGCGCGCACTCATCATGAGCCCCAGCCTCGTGATAGCCGACGAGCCGATAAGCGCGCTTGACGTGTCCATACAGGCGCAGATTGTGAACCTCATGCGCAGCACGCAGGACCGGCTGGGGACCTCGTACCTGTTCATCTCGCACGACCTCTCCATCGTGCGCTACATCAGCGACCGCATAGGGGTGTTGCACAAGGGGTACCTGGTCGAGTCCGGCCTCACGAGCGAGATATTCGCCACGCCGGTACACCCGTATACCCGTGCGCTGCTCTCGGCGATACCACGCCCCAACCCCCTGGTGGAGCGGCACAGGCACAGCCTCGCCTACGACCCTGTCGAGGCAGGCATCGACTATG
>JAITOC010000073.1 GCA_031290175.1 Coriobacteriales bacterium
CGCCATCAATCCAGTCGGTACAGGCGGCGATAAAGAAAACAAGGAAGGCAAGAATGTCGTTGTGGTACCGCACGAACAGCACAAAGAACACCGGCACCAGAAGGAGCCGGATGAATGACAACAGGTTTGGTATGGTCAATACCCTGTTAGTAACCTCGGTACTCACGACTACCCCAGCCAGACGAAGAATCCAAAAATAACAGTATACCGTTGATTGCTGTTTTTAACAGCAATCAGGTTGGCTCGTTAATGAGATCATTCAGATCATTCAGATCGGACGAGAAGCGCAACGTCGGCGTTATAGCAAACCACTATCATCACTGCTTCTCTTGGAATAGGAACAGGCTCCAACATCCATCCAAGGGGGTCAGGAGAATGAACGCAGAGCCTGTCGCCATTTAATTGGCAATGATTTTGTAATGTTTTTTGTAGAGAAATGCGATTACTATTAGTCCATTTTCTTGATATTTTCAAGTTCCTGAATTGACAAAGTTATCTTGCCTTTTGAAAAATAAGTCTGGCAAAGCCGCATTCATCGTCCTTATGCCGGGCAAAGCCCGGCACTCCAATACTGAGGTGGCGCATCCGCGCCGCCGAAAAAGCAGCCCTGTCGCCTTCAGCGGTCGGGCTGCGACACTTTTTACGCAGCAGGTTATCGGCTATCCTTGACAGGAAGCGTTGTTCCGGATGAGGGCTGAGAGGAGGACATCATGTCCGGGACTTTTCATCATCTTACCTTGTCCGACCGTATCGAGATTGAGCGCATGCTTTCAATCTGCAAGACCCCTTCACAGATAGCCGAGACCCTCGGTTTCTCACGCCAGGCCATCACGCTTGAGATCACGCGTAGCCGTATCGAGCAAGGGCCAGCCAGCTCCTACGGCAAATGCTGGAACGGCTGCGTCCACCAACGCCGCTGCAAGCTGCGCCATGCATGCGGCAACAAGGAGTGCAACAAACGCTGTGCAAACTGCCGCGCATACAACTGTATCGGACGCTGCACGCAATACAACCCCGACAACTGCCCCATACTTGAAAGGAGTCCCTATATCTGCAACGGCTGCCCTGAATGGAAAGGCTGTGGCCACATACGGTTTTCCTATGCGGCATCTCCAGCCGACGCTCGGGCAAATGGCCTTTTGGTGTCATCGCGCATCGGGCCAGACCTCACACCTGACGAGATGGCACAGATCGTCGCCATCGCCTATCCACTGCTTACAAACGGTCAGTCACCGGCTCAGATCTGGATGGCGAACTCAGATCTGCTGCCATGCTCCGAGCGCAGCTTCTACCGCTATATCCATGAGGGCTACTTCGACGAGATATGCGTGTTAGACCTGCCTGCTGCCTCAAAATATGCACCTCGCTCATCACATCACGCAGCCTCAAGGCCCAATATCAGCGAAGAGGCACTCGAGGGTCGCAGGTACGAGGACTTCCAGATGGCAGATACAGACTTGCAAACATCTGCACTTGAGATGGACTGCGTATGCGGCAAGCGAGGGAGCACACAGACGATACTGACGCTCCTGTGGCGGCCATGGCTCTTTCAGTTGATGATAGCCATGGATTCGCATACCGCTGCCGCAGTCGTTGCCGCGCTTGACGGGGTTGAAGAAAGCCTTGATGAGGATTTTCCTAAAGTCGCACTGACCGACCGGGGTACCGAATTTGCCGATGCAACAGGCATAGAGAAGTCAATCCGTGGCAAAGGGAAACGCTGCTACCTGTTCTATTGTGATCCCAGACGCTCCGACCAGAAAGCGAAATGCGAAAACAATCACCGCCTGATCAGAAGGATCCTACCTAAAGGGACAGCCTTTGATGGGCTTACCGCCGAGGACATGGCTTTAGTGATGAGCCATGTCAATTCGATGCCCAGAGCATCTCTCGGCGGCAGCTCGCCCATGGAACTTGCCATGGAGCACTTGCCCGAACGGCTCTTTAAAGATCTCGGTCTTGTGCTTATCCCGAGCAACAAGATCATTTTAAAGCCGCGCCTACTCAGGCAGGCATAAGCATACACCCTGTCAACCATGAAAGATGCCCTCATCCACCAACAAGAGCTGATGACACGCCAACTGGAGGAAGATACAGATGCCGCCTTAATGCATGGACACAAGACATTGACTCTCAAATAGGTTCTTTGGCAAGATAAGTCTGGCAATCCTCTGCCAAAGGCCTGATTTGATGTACCCAAAATGCTGACAGGTAAGAGAGGTGACAACGACAGCGAGGGCCCCAAGACTAGTAACAAGGTAATAAAGAACCCATTTTACGTGCAATTACTCTGGCAAAGAGCATCTTGTCATTCAGGGTAAGATAACAATGTCAATGAAGCATATCGTTCATTTTTCCCCCAAAGTATAACGCCTGACTACAATTATCTTCGCAACCGCCCAAGCTTATTCCCTGCTATAGCCATATTCTAATGGTATTCATCCTATAGTATATCACAACTCCACACTTCAGAAGCGCTAATCTAGCAATCAATGTCGCTATTGTTAATTGCCCCGGTAGTTTGACACGGTAGTTTGACACTTCCCTGACCCCCGCAGTGCCCCGGCAGCCCCGCTAAGCGGGGCTTTTTCATTTTTCGGTGTCAAATCTTGGTGATTGAGTATTGAGTACTATTGAGTACTATGCTATAATCGACCTGATAACCGCCGAGCGAGAGGGCATCCAATGAGGGTCAAGGCATCTGTATCGAAGAACTCCACCTCCCTGTCCATCATCAGATCCACCTTCGAGGACGGTCTGCACTCCTCCAAGGTGGTGGAGAGCTTGGGCAACCTTGAGGAGATAGCCAGCGCCCATCCCGGGTGTGACCCCTGGCAGTGGGCGCGTGAGCGCGCCGGGGAGCTCACGCGCCAGGAGCGAGAGGACAGCCGCCAGGTGCTGGTGGCGTATTCGCCCGGCAAGCTCATAACAAAAGGCCAAAAGCGTCTTGTCGAGGGCGGCTATCTGTTCTTACAGCGCATCTATCACGACTTAGGGCTTGGTGCCATCTGCGATGCGATAGTTGCAAGGCATAAGTTCACATACGATTTAGACGGCGTGCTCTCACGCCTTGTCTTCGGCAGGATATTAGACCCCGCCTCAAAGCTTTCCACCTTCGAGTACTCCAAAAGACTCATAGAGCCTCCCTGCGCAGATCTGCAGCACGTTTACCGGGCGTTAGACGTGATAGCAAAAGAAAGCGACTTCATCCAGTCTGAGCTTTACAAGGCATCGAAGAGGTTTTCCAAAAGAAGCGACGGGGTGCTTTACTACGACTGCACCAACTACTACTTCGAGATCGAATGCGAAGACGGCATCCGCCAATACGGGCCATCCAAGGAAAACCGCCCCAACCCCATAGTGGAGATGGGGCTTTTCATGGACACAGACGGAGTTCCCTTGGCGTTTTCCATCCATCCGGGCAACACCAACGAGCAGCTGACATTAAAGCCCTTGGAGGAGCGGATAATCAAAGACTTTGAGCACTCAAGGTTCGTGGTATGTACAGACGCAGGGCTTTCCTCTAGCGCCAACCGCCGGTTTAACAGCATCCAAGACCGCTCATTTATCACCACCCAGTCGATAAAGAAGTTAAAAAAGCACCTCAAGGCATGGGCACTGGACCCAAGCGGATGGAAGGCCACCAAAGGCGGGCGCACATACGACATCACGGAACTTGATGAGGACAAACACAAAGACACCGTGTTTTACAAGGAGCGCTGGATAAACGACGGCGGGCTGGAGCAGCGGCTGATCGTCACGTTTTCCCTGAAGTACAAAAACTACCAGCGCACCATACGCTCCCGTCAGATACAGCGGGCTCAAAAACTGATAGACTCCGCGCCAAAATCCATCGGCAAGCCGCGCCAAAACGACTTCAAGCGCCTGATCGCGACCGTTGCCACAACCACGGACGGCGAGATCGCTGAGGGCAGGGCCTACACGATAGATGGCGGCAAGGTTACAACAGAGGAGGCATACGACGGGTTTTACGGCGTATGCACCAACCTTACAGACAGCGCCCATAAGATCGCCGAGGTCAACCGAAAAAGATGGGAGATAGAGGAGTGCTTTCGCATCATGAAGCACGAGTTTAAGGCCCGGCCGGTCTATCTGCGAAACGATGCGCGGATAGAGGCGCACTTCGCCACCTGCTTCATCGCGCTGATCGTATACCGCACACTTGAGCGCAAGCTGGAAGGCAAGTACACCTGCGCACAGATAATAGACGGTCTTGAGGCCATGAAGTTTTTGAAGGCCAGAGGCGAAGGCTACATCCCCGCGTATACGCGCACAGCATTCACCGACGACCTGCATGCGGCGTTCGGGTTTCGGACCGATTATCAGCTGGTGACCAACAAGCAGATGAAAAAAATCATCCGCTCAACGAAGCGCTGAGCCGCAGTACTCACTTTGGTTCAACAAAAAACGGCACCTTAGCAGGGGTTTCGCTCCAAAAGTGTCAAAGACGGGATTATAGCAATGATTGGCTGGAGCGTCAGGCTGCGGCACGGCGAGAAATCTCACCAAGTAGTAAAATGGATAGGATTCTATACTCGCCATTGTAAGGAGGCTGGCCATGAGATATGTTTTTTCCGAAGACCGTTTTGGGAAAGTTGTGACTTTTAACGACATTGTCATCGAAAACGGAATCGAGACGATTCCTGTCTATGTTGA
>JAITOC010000074.1 GCA_031290175.1 Coriobacteriales bacterium
CTGCTTACCTTCAATTTATCACAGATGAATAACCCCGAAGACCTTGTTGCTGCATTGCATAAAGTGCGTGATTCTGGGCTCAAGGGGAGGCTCCCCTTTGCGTTCTTTGATGAGTTTGACTCTCGCCTGGGAACCGAAGATTTAGGTTGGCTTAAATACTTCCTTACGCCAATGCAAGATGGCACGTTCACGGATAAGCAGGGGCATATCCATCAAACTGGGCGTGCGCTCTTTATATTTGCAGGAGGCACGAGTTCTTCAATGGGTGAATTCAAAAAAGGAATATTACTTGAAAATGGTGAGCGCGACGCGGCTGCCAGCATTTCTTGCAAGCATCCCGATTTTGTCAGCAGAATAAAAGGATACATCAACGTGATGGGGCCAGACGGAACAAGACCGGGCGGAATGTTGCATTATTTCAGACGCGCGACGCTCTTACGAAAAATGCTGGAACGAAAGTTCAGTGTATCAGGAAAAGACAGGATTGAAATCGAAGACAACGTACTCACGGCCTTCTTGAAAGCAGAAAAGTACTATAACGGCAGCCGATCGCTGCAAGCCATTGTCGAATTAAGCGATCTTCCAAAACACGGACCTTTGAGGGGGTCTAACATCTATCTTGATGACACGCTGGGGCTTTACGTTTCACCCGATTTTGTGGACTACCTTAAAGGGCACCTCTCATAACCCCTCAAGGCTTCGTTAAAGAATTGTAAGGGAACAAACCGCCCTTGGTGCGCTGCATTCCTTTTGCATCTTGTGCTCCCTTTGCACGCACCCCAAAACCGCATGTCCTGTATAATCCTCCTTATGCAATGACGTAAAGCAGGGCCTAAAGCGAGAGGGCTACAAAAGGATGTTCACGGTCGGCACTATCGAACAGATGCTTTTTGCCGCGTATCCGGCTGAAGACGCACAGGAAGGCGACCGCATCGGTCTGCTCGTGGGCGACCGTTCAGCCGGGGTCACGCGTATCGCCGTGGCTCTTGATCAGACGGTTCCCATGGTTGAAGCAGCTGCTCAGGCGGGCTGCAACCTTCTCGTCACGCATCATCCCGCCTTCTGGCTCGCCCCGACGAGCTTTGAGTCCGCAGCCTCGGCGGCCACAGCGGATGGTGCCGTGGTGTATGCAGCAGCGCGCAGGGGAGTGGCGCTTCTTACTATGCACACAAACCTCGACAGCGCCCCCTCGGCAGCGTCGATGCTTCTGGCTCCAGTGGGTCTGGAGTTCGTGGAGACCTTGCAGAAGACGGATCCTGCGCTGCTCGGGCAGATAGCCCGCCCCATAAACCCGCTGTCCCTCGACGAGCTTGCCCGCAACTATCAGCGCGCCTTTGGGCGCGTGGCAAAGGTCTGGGGCAACCCAGCGCAGGAGATCGCGCGGGTCGCAGTCTGTTCAGGGGGAGCGGGAGAAGTTATCCCCGATGTGCTCGCTGCGGGTGTAGACTGTTTTGTTACGGGCGAGGTGCGGCACCATGAGGAGCTCTACCTTGCTGATGAGGGTATCGCGCTTATCGAGCTCGGACACGACATCTCGGAGCTGCCGTATCGTTTTGAATTGGAGAAGACGCTGGTAGCAGGTGGGTTTTCTCCTGAGGGTATCGTGATTCTCGACCCCAGTGCCACATGGTGGCAGGTGCACGGCGATGGAGACAGGCAGAGCTGATGATAAGTGACGCAAGAACGCTGCTCGAACTTTCCTCAACGGATTACGCGCTGCTTCGGCTGAAGAAGCAGCTCGACACGCTGCCGCAGCGCAAGAAGCTGCTCGACCTGCGCACCAAGCGTGCGGAGGTCGAAAAGAAGGTGCTTCAGATTGAAGCGCTGCGGAGCGACTGTGAGCAGGTCATCAAACGGTTGCAAGACGAGGAGGCAAGCCTGCGCGCCAAAGCAGACGAGGTTCAGCATAAGGTCGATGAGACATCCAATTACAAAGAGGTCGGCAATCTGAGTAAGGAAATCGAAGGCTTTGCCAAGCGTATCGAGAAAATCGAGTTTGAAACGCTCAGGCAGCTCGAGCGCTCCGACAAGATTGCACAGGTTGAGAAGCAGGTGCATGCCGCACTTGCAAAGCTGAACAAACAGGACGAGGAGCTCATCGCATCCTTTCAGGCAGACGGTGGCGCCCTGCAAAAGGAGATGTTTGTTGCGCAGAAACTCCGTCAGACGCTTGCCGAGAGCCTGCCCGCCGAGCTGCTCGAACGCTACGAGAAGGCGCGCCAAGCAAAGGGCGGTACCGGAGCGGCTCATCTTGAGCTGACGCATTGCAGCGGCTGTCGGGTTGAGCTCACCGACGGACAACTCGCTGCTCTCAAGAGCGGTCCGGAGATAAGTGAATGCCCCTACTGCCATCGATTGCTGGTGGTTCAATGACAGCGATAGCGCGCGCCTTACTGCATACTGACGGTGGCAGCCGTGGCAATCCAGGCCCCAGCGGCATTGGTTTCACGCTGCGTGTCGATGACGGCCGTGAGCTGCTGACACTGTGTCGGGGCGGTGCCTACATAGGCAAGACGACGAACAACGTTGCCGAATACCGGGCTCTTATCTGGGGGCTTGAGAACGCACAGGCTCTTGCAGTGCGTGCAATCGACATTCATGCAGACAGTGAGTTGCTCGTCAAGCAACTACGTGGCGAGTATCGCGTCAAGAACGAGGGGATAAAACCGCTGTTTGCCGAGGCAAAGCAGCTGCTCACGGGCTTTAAAAGCCACAGCATCAAGCACGTTTATCGGGAGGAAAATGCCGCAGCGGATGAGCTTGCCAATCAGGCGATGGATGCTCACGCGCAGGTTGGCGATGCTCCCGTGCCCTATGCGGCACATAATCTGTTTACCCAAAAAATACAAGAAAGTGAAGAAGCAACCATGACAACAAAAACGATTTCAGAAGGAAGCTATACCCTCACCGTCAAAGATCATTTTGATGCGGCGCACGCGCTCGTCGGTTACCCCGGCCAATGCCGTGACCTGCATGGACACACCTGGGATATCGAAGTCAGCGTTCGAGGAACCAAACTTGACGAGGTGGGCATCGTCTACGACTTCAAAGACATCAAAGCAAACCTTAAAGTCATCACCGATCAGTACGACCACAAGTATCTCAACGACGTACCCCCCTTTGACACGATAAACGCCACGGCCGAGCACCTTGCGCGTGTGATTTACGAGCAGCTTGCAGCGCTGCTTCCTGAACACATAGAGTTGGTTGAGGTCGCGGTCTGGGAGAGCCCGCAAGCAAAACTCGTTTACAAACGGAGCTGATCGCCATGCCCGCACAGGATCATGAGCAAACCATACTGCTCGGCGTGACCGGTTGTATCGCCGCGTATAAGGCCTGTGAGCTCGTGCGTCTCTACAAAAAGGCGGGCAAACGAGTCAAGGTGGTCATGACGCCGATGGGCACGGAGTTCGTAACTCCAGCAACCTTTCGCACGCTCTCTGAGGAGCCGGTAGCGCTCAAGGCGGTTGACGACCCCAACGCCGCCATCCAGCACATCGTGCTTGCGCAGGAAGCGGACGTTTTTGTCATCGCGCCCGCCACCGCCAATACGATAAACAAGCTGGCTCATGGCGTGGGCGATAATCTGCTCACCACCACCGCGCTTGCAACGGGCGCGCCCCTGCTCATCGCTCCAGCGATGAACGTCCATATGTGGCGTGATGAGACAACCCAGGCCTCCCTTGTCGCGCTCAGAGAGCGCGGCGCCATCATCATCGAGCCTGAGTCCGGCTATCTTGCCTGCGGAGATACAGGGGAGGGGAGGCTCGCGTCCGTTGAGGAGATTTTTGCCGCCACGATAGTCGAGCTTGATCGCGCGCGTTCGCTCGAAGGCAAGCGCATCCTCGTCACGGCTGGGCCGACTCGTGAGTTCTTAGATCCCGTGCGCTTTATATCAAGTCCTTCAAGCGGGATCACCGGCTACGCCATCGCCGAGGAAGCGGCTCGCCGCGGAGCCGAGGTTGTACTCATCTCAGGCCCCGTTGAGCTGCCCGACCCCTTTGGCTGCACGGTTATCCGCGTGCAGACGGCGCAACAGATGCTTGCCGCTGCCGAGCGCCACTTCAAAGACCTCGATGCCGCAATCTTCACGGCGGCAGTCTCGGATTTCAGGCCGGAGGCAACAGCCCAGCACAAGGTAAAGAAGAAAGCCGCCTCTCCTGAGGTGCGCCTCGTCCAGAACCCCGACATCCTCGCCACCCTCGCAGCACGGGTGGGCGCGGACTTTGACACAGCCGCAACCCCGGTTGCAGGCTCCAACCCAGCCTCCAGCACAGCCCCAGCCCCGGGCGCCGACTTCGGCACCCACACCCCCTTTATCGTTGGTTTTGCCGCAGAGACCCAGGATGTCATCGAACAGGCGCGTCAGAAGCTTATCGACAAACACGCAGACCTTATCGTCGCAAACGATGTCTCCAGCCCCACGCTCGGCTTTGCCTCGACCCACAAC
This sequence comes from Coriobacteriales bacterium, assembly GCA_031290175.1. Taxonomy (GTDB): domain Bacteria; phylum Actinomycetota; class Coriobacteriia; order Coriobacteriales; family UBA8131; genus JAITOC01. The sequence goes on from JAITOC010000074.1 coordinate 4,451, forward strand.
CGCTGGCACTTTGTAACTGCAGAGCGGGTTGAAACCTCCGCCGTCCTCTCCAAGAAAGCTCTTGCAAGCCTCCTTCTTGACAAACTTTAGAGGTGCCCTTTAATGAGCACCGGCAAATTGAATTACCCGCTGCCCCCACATTCGCGCAACACGGGGTCAAGAATTGTTGGTTTTCGTCATCACGCTCCTGTTTCAGCGTAGATGCTTTATCATAGGCGGTAACTAAAAATGGCTGTAACTTACTTCGGGTTAGGGGAGTGGAGTGCGTGTTACACGAAAGTGATTTAGAAGAAGAGTCTTCAGGCGTCGTTATTTCGATCGTCATCCCGGTATTCAATGCCTTGCCCTATCTGCTTGAGGGGCTTGACAGATTAGTAGCGCAGACCTATGACCACTCCAAGATGGAGGTCATCTTAGTCGATGACGGCTCCACGGATGGCTCGGGCGAGGTTTGTGACGAGTATGTCAGTAAGCATCCGATGTTCAAGGTGATATACCAGGAAAACTCGGGCAACCCGTCAGTTCCGCGCAACCGAGGGATCGAGGAAGCAAAAGGGGAGTACATCTTCTTCCATGATGCTGATGACTACCTGGGTGAAGAAGCAGTTGAGCGCATGGTTGCCCATGCCAGGGAGTGGGATTCAGACGTACTCATAGTAAAGTATGGAAAAACCGATCGCTTCAAATTTGTTCGGTCATTTGAGAAGACATCAGTGCCCTCCGTCAACCTCTACGAGTCAACGATTACCCGGAGCTCCGGTCCCACAAAGCTTTTCAAGCGCAGTCTGTTGCTTGAGCGTGACATTCGCTTCCAGCTTTGCTGTGGCGAGGATATACTGTTTGTATACGAGGCCTATCTGTCAGCCAAGACTATCTCCATTGCAGCTGACTATGATTACTATTACGCCATCTATCGCGATGGCGGCAGGCGGATAACCCGCTCGGCCAACCCTCAGATCCATGAGCGGAGAACAGTCTTGACCCTCGTCACGCTTATGGCCGATCTGATAACTCGCCTGGCGGATCCTGTTGCTTCGAGAAAAGAATTAAACTGCTCGCTTTTTTCCTGCTACTACTGGGCGCTGGAGTGGCTGCTGCTTGACCAGCGCGAGGGAATCGAGCCAAGTCTGGCTATGTTGCGCGAGGCAGTGCTTCGTATTTGGGATCAGGAGTGCATGCATGAACCAAACAGTCTGCGCTCATGTCTCATGCTGCAGGCCTTAGCCGATGGCCAAGGCTCACAGTTCTTGCTGAGGATGCAGACGGCAAAGCTCCAAGACAGCACGTCCTTTCGCTTCAATCTTGATAACGGAAAGCTGCTCTGCCGCTACATCGATTTTTGGGGCGATACCGAGGTAGTCATTGATGCGTCTCGGCTAAATCTTCATGATTACGAGATATTGAGTGCGTATTGGGATGACGAGGCTTTGAAGCTGGAAGGAACCTATGCGCATCCGGGTAATCTGAAGGCTCCCCTTGTGCTCTATCTTGACGACATCCGTACAGGGTTGTCGCTTGAGTTTTCCTGCGATACCAAGAGGCTCAGCAGCCATCTTGATAAAGCGCGTGCGAACTTGGACATGGCGGAGTATCGCTTCACTGCAGCGGTTGACATGCAGGATTTAGTGGGGAAGCTACAGGAGCAACGCGCAAAGCGCGAGCAGCTTGATCTTAGCGAACCACTGGATTGGCTCTTCTTCCTTGGGCTTGAGGGTTCCCTCGTGCGCAAGCGTATCGGAGCTAGGTGTGCACTAAATGCGGTTTCCGGCTTTATGGAAGGCGGCGCTGTTGTCGCCAGCCGTGAGTCAGAGGCTGGGGAGGGAGAGGAGAGAGCCTCCGACCCCTGGCTGGTTATCCCTTATGAGACGGAGTATAAGAACTTCAGTCTTGCACAGTTCCCGCAATCTATGAATATTTCTGAAGAAGGACTCGTCAAGTCGGGGCGCGCCAACCCGGACAACTGGGTGCTCCTCATGGCTCTGCAGGCAAGCGAGAAGCGGGCAGCTGAGCAGATAATCGAAGGAGCTGTAACGCCGGACGGGATCCAGGCGGCTGATGGCGTTGTAGAGCCGGAGGGGGTACAGGAGCCTGCGGGCGTTGTAGAGGTTGAGCCAACCGAGGAGCCTGCTGAAGTTGCCGTGATCGAGCTATCGGAGGAGGCTCTGGAGACTGAGCTGCCCGAGCAGCCCGAGCTACCTGAGGAAGCCCTGGAGATTGAAGAACCCGAGCAACCCGAGCAACCCGAAGAGGCCGTTGAGCCCGAGCTACCCGAGGAGGCTCTGGAGACTGAGCAGCCCGAGCTGCCCGAGCTACCCGAAGAGGCCGTTGAGCCCGAGCAGCTCGTAGAGCCCGAAGAAGCCCTGGAGATTGAAGAGCCCGAGGAAGCCCTGGGAGTCGTAGAGATCGCAGAGGCCGAGGAGCTCGAGGAAGTCCTGGAGATTGAAGAGCCCGATGAGCCTGATGAGCCCGAGGAGCCCGAGGAGCCCAAGGAGCCTGTTACAGACACAACAGACGTGTCAGCAGCTGAGGAGCCGACCTCGATAGACACGCCGCCTCTTCAAGAGAGCGACCAACTCAGCGTGAGTTTTCCTGTTGATGACGACATCCAGGAACAAAACGACAGCGTTCAGGAACCAGACGACAACAGCCAAGAACAAACACCAGAGGCACCAGAAGCACTAAAGGCAGGCGAAGCAAGCAGCCAAGTGCCCGAAATCAGCCCTGGCCCTGACCCTGAGCCTGACCCCGAACCAGAACCAGAACCCGAACCCGAACCCGACCCTGAACCTGAACCCGAGTGGTTGCAGATGGTAGAAGAACAATCAGAGATCATCATCACGGTTGTGGTTCCGGTGTTCAATGCCTTGCCCTGTCTGGTTGAGGCGCTGAGCGGATTGTTGGCGCAAACCTATGACCACAGCAAGATGGAGGTCATCCTGATCGATGACGGCTCTACGGATGGATCGGGTGGGGTTTGTGATGAGTATGCTGAGAGACACTCGATGTTCAAGGTGATACATCAGGAGGCCTCGGGCAATCCGTCAATCCCGCGCAACCGTGGGATTGGGGAAGCAAGGGGCGAATACATCTTTTTCCATGACGCTGACGACTATCTGGGTGGAGAGGCACTTGAGCGCATGGTTACCCACGCCAAGGAGTGGGATTCAGACGTACTTACCGTAAAGTACGGAAAAACCAACCGCGTTAGATCTCCGCGATCGTTTGAGAGTCGCACGGCGCCCTCTGTCGATATCTACGGTTCGACCATTACCAGAGATGGCGCCCCTATGAAGCTTTTCAGACGCGAACTGCTGAAAACACACGGGCTTCGTTTCCCCCTGTGTTATTCAGAAACCACGATGTTCGTGTATGAGGCCTACTTTCTGGCAGACATTGTTTCTACTGCGGCAGACTATGACTATTATTACTGGGTCAACCGTGATGACGGAAAACAATCTACGCGCAGATCGACCAAGGCACAGCTCCGCGGGCGAGAGATGACTGTTGATGCCATTTCTCTTTTATCGGGGCTGGTAACACGCCTGGCAAACCCCGTCGCGGCAAGAAAAGAACTATATTGTTCGCTTTACGTCTGGTATGACCAAGCGCTGAAAAACCTGCTTTCTGACCAGAGTGAAGGGATCGAGCCCGCTCTGGCAACGCTGCGTGAGGCAGTGCTTCGTGTTTGGGATCAAGAGTGCGCACATAGGCCTCTGTTCATTCGCGCCTACCTCATGTTGCAAGCCCTGGCCGATGGGCATGATTCAGAGTTCTTGAAAAGAATACAAGAATTGAGTTTTCACGATGGCGATCCCCTTCAGTTTGAACTTGTTCAAGGGAAGTTGCTCTGTCGTAATATCGACTTTGGTGGGAGCGCCAAAGTGCTTGTTGATGTGTCGCGCTTTGGTCTTTATGAGTACGAGGTACTGAGCGCAAATTGGGAAGGTGAAGTACTGAAGCTTGAGGGATCCTACGTTCATCCGGGTGATCTGCCAAGACCTCTCGTGCTCTACCTTGATGAAGTTCGCGCGAGCGTCTCACTTGAGTTTCTCTGCATTACCGAGAAGACGGGGACGCACCTTGACAAAGGGCGCGAGAACCTGAAGATGACCGACTATCGCTTCACCGCTTCTCTCGACATGCGAGATTTAGCAGAAAGGTTACCAGAGCACTTTTCTGAGAGTGAGTTAATCGATCTTGATAAGCCCTTGATCTGGGTCTTCTCTCTTGGCTTCAGAGGCTCTGATGTGCGTGGACATATCGGGGACAAGCGTACAGCAGACACGCTCACGGGCTTTGTTGAAGGCAGCGCTTTGACTGCTCAACAGGGGTCTGTGACTGACGCAACTGACGAGGGAGAAAAGGAAGCAAATCCCTGGCTCTTCATCCCTTATGAGACGGAGTTCAAGAACTTCTTGCTCGCACAATTCCCTCAATCTATGGATGTTTCCAAGGAAGGGTTTGTCAGGTCAAAACTTGCTCATCCGAGCAAGAAGAGACTTTTCATGGCTTTGCAGTCAGGAAAGAACTTGAGAGCAAGGCAGATAATCGAAAAGGCTGTCACAGGGAATCGCTAAAGAGCTAGCAGCGTCGGAAAACGAGTTTAACCAGAGGTGTCGTCACAATGCAATTACAGTCCATCATGTTCCCAGACTCTGAGGCGCACTCAGTCAGGGAACTCTACTATCGTTCTGCTGCCCAAATCACTCAGAAACAGGCCGCAGGGGCGCAGCCTTG
>JAITOC010000095.1 GCA_031290175.1 Coriobacteriales bacterium
GGGAACTTGTCGCCCCACTCCACCACGCAGACCGCGTCGCCACCTTCGAGGTAGCCAAAGTAGTCGATGTCGTCGAGTTGCTCGGACGAGTCAAGGCGATAGAGGTCGAAGTGCAGGAGACGTGTGGGTTGACAGGTGGGTTGACAGGGGGACGTTTCTGGCGTCAACTTTGTTGGCAGGACACGGGGTCTGCTCTGGCGTCCTACGCCCTGTCCCACGCCAGAGCCGTCCCCGTGTCCTACGTCTCCTACCGACCAACTCGCAACGTCCCCCTGTCCCACTGCATACTCGTGCATCAGGTTGAAGGTGGGGCTCGTCACGTCATCCTCCACACCGAGGGCTGCGGCGATGCCCTTGGTAAAGTGCGTCTTGCCTGCACCAAGGTCACCCGTGAGCAGGACGATGTCGCCGCAGGCGAGCAGGGCGCCCAGCTCGGCACCAAAATCCTCGGTCTGCTGTTGCGAGCTTGAGGTAAAGTCAGACGTCGCCACGGGTTGCTCTCTCTTTGCGGCGCTGGGCGATGAGACGACCGAGTAGCTCAAAGTCCGTCTCCATAATGGGCTCTTTGGCGCGGTCGTAGATAGCGGCGGCGGGGTGAAAGATGGGAAGCACTGAGAAGCGCCCCGTGATATGCACCCGACCGCGCAGGCTGGTGATGCCGCTGTCGGTCTTGAGGATGAAGCGGGTGGCATAGTTGCCCAGCGTCACGAGTATCTCCGGGTTGATGGCGCGCACCTGCTCGCGCAAAAACGGCGTGCATACCTCCACCTCGTCAGGACGCGGGTCGCGGTTCTCCGGCGGGCGGCATTTGAGCACATTGGCGATGTAAATCTCCTCACGCTTGAGTCCTGCGCGCGCCAGGAGGGTGTTGAGGTACTTTCCGGCGGCACCGATGAAGGGCTCTGCTCCCAGGTCCTCCTGCTTCCCGGGCGCCTCACCGATGAACATGACCTCTGCGTCGGGGTTGCCCACACCAAACACTATCGTTGTGCGCGTCTCACTGAGGGCACATCGACGGCAGCCTGTGAGCTCCTGTTCTATTTCCGACAAAGTTTTAATCGAGATACACCCGTTCAAGACGGAGCGCAAAGCGGCAGGCGAGCTCATAATTAATGGTGCCCAGCGCCCGTGCCATGTCATCGAGCGAGATGGTCTGGTTGCCGCTCGTCCCGATTATGATTGCCTCATCCCCAAGCTCAACCTCGGCTCTGGGGTTAAGCTTTGACGAGCGCTGATTGATTTCGAACATCGTCATATCCATGCAGATCCGTCCCACCTGCGGCAGGCGGCGACCCCTGATGAGCACCTCCATATGGTTTGACAGAACGCGCGCGAGACCGTCTCCATAACCGATGGGGAGTGTGCCGATGAGCACGCTGCCGGGCGAGCGATAGGTGTACCCGTAACTGACGCCCTCGCCTACGGGAACGCCCTTGATGCAGTTGACGCGTGTATGCACGCTCATGGCCGGATGCAGCTCAAAGGCCTCCTTCGTGAGGTCGCTCGGATGCAGCCCGTACATACCGATGCCAATGCGCACCATGTCAAAATGCACCTGTTTGAAGCGGATGGCGGCGGCTGTATTTGCCGCGTGGATAATACCAGGGCTTATGCCCATGTAGCGGATATTCTCGATTGCCTGGGCAAAGTGCTCATACTGCTTCTTGAACTCGAAAATCTCGCGCTCATCCGCCGTGGCAAAGTGCGTGAACACTCCCTGTAGCTCAAGCCCGCGATGGAAACTGACGGTATGGAGAAAATCACCTGCATCGCTGTAGTGCACGCCGATGCGATTCATGCCGGTATCGACCTTGAGGTGGTAGGGCGCTGCCTTGCCCTGCGCGTCTGCGGTCTCACCGAGCGCCAGGGCAAAGTCCATGTCGTAAAGTGTAACGATGAGCTGATGTTTCAGGATGAGAGGGATTGCCGTTGCTGGCGGCTGTGCGAGAACAAGGATGGGCGCGGCGATACCGGCGCGGCGCAGCTCGATACCCTCGGTGACATTCGAGACCCCCAGCATCGTGGCCCCCGTCGCCAGGGCAACGCGCGCAACCTCGATTGCCCCGTGCCCATAGCCGTCAGCCTTGACGACCGCCATGATGCGGGGATCCGGCCCGAGGTGCTTGCGGAACTTCTTGAGGTTGAAGCGGATAGCCTCGCAGTCGATCTCGAGCCATGCCCCGCGGCGGTCTGTCACAGAAAGCTCTCTGGTTTCGTTAGTCATTGCGCTCCCCTGGTACGTGTACTTGTGCTGATAGTGTACCACTGAGAAGGGTTTCTGTTGAGCGAATGTATTGCGGTTGACAGGAGCAACACAACGGGGACTGTTCTTATTGTCTGTCACTTTTCTTTCTGTCTCATTCTCTCTGCCATTCTGTCCATAACGAGTTGAACTTCAAATAACAATTTATTTACTATATTATATTTTTTATTTACTAGTCATTCAGCTTCGCTATACTATCAGTTGAACAGAAAGAGGAACTCATGGATGCTTTTGGCTTAGATGGGGTGTCAAGCTGGATGCCTACCGGGACATAGATCAGGCAGACCTCGACACCTTGTTAGGCAGCGGTGAGCTCGATTTTAACAAGCTGCAGGCGATTGTAGAGGACGATTCCGAGCTCAGGGTCAATTTCGACGATGAGGATGAATGGCAGGAGTTGCTGTTGCGCTACCATACGTTCAGATATAAGGCAGAGATGACAGGCGTACTCCAGAAACGGAGAGGGTAGTGAGACGTCCTGCTTTTAAGGGTTGGGCGAGCAGAGAGCTCAAGTACTTCTCGGGAGAAGGGACTCTCAACCTGCGCCGTCTGGCATACCTCGCACAAGGATCAGTCCCCAGGTTGCGTGAACGGCTGGTGCTCTATGCGGTCGCGACGGGACAATCTGCAAGACTTGCAAGTTTCTTGTACGATGAGCGTATGATTGACGAACTGGCTGCCGTCGAAAGGGCGCTGCAGACCGTCGACTTGGATAACCCGGACGGGCTGCACCGGGCTAGCCTGCCACCTCGCTACAAGAAAGCCCTCGACTCCTTTAGGGCGGCATACCATGCAATCGACACCAGGAATGAATCGAAGCGTCTCCGCTGGGAGCGAACCGTCCGTCTTCAAAAGGAGAAAGGGATATCGAACGCCCAGATCTACCAAGCCCTGGGGATCAATGCTGGCAACGTGAATGCCTATCTCAAGAATGGAGATATCGACCGCGTGACCCTCGACACCGCTACCAGCATCATGAAGTTCCTGTTCGCCGCTCAAGATTAAGGGCACCTCTCATATGACCGATGCCCTTTAGCGGTATTGGTTTCTGCGCCAATATCATCGCCATTTTCTACGCCACTATCATCGCCACTTGGCGTAGATGTCCTCGATAGCGGCACAAGCGACAAAGAAATGGCGAGAGACTTCTCCCGCCTTCGAAGGGGCCAAACCTTGCGGCTAACCCTGATGGTGTTATTGCACTACAATCCAAGCTGGATTTGGTGGTGCTTGAAAGGCAGTTGCTTGAAGGCAGGTTTAGGGGCAGTTTTGGGCAGTTTTGGGCAGCTTTGGGCAGTTTTGGGCAGTTTTAACATCCCCCACAAGTATCGTTACTGGTCACAGTGATTGTTTTGCTGTTCATCTCCGTGCATTATGGCTGATAATGCATTTATGCCCGCTGTAAAGAAGATTCTGGCACGAATTTACGAAAATGCGAAGATTTTCCTGTAAATTTGTCCATTTTGAAGGATTTTTGGGGTCATTGTCCTTATTTTCCAGATATTTTTTCGCATTTTCGTAAATTCGTGCCGCTTTTGCCCTTCTGGCGGTCAAGCCACGGTTCCTTGCCGGGCAAACTGCTGGATGTCTCACAGAATGCCGCGCCCTCATCTCGTCGTAGTTGCCTTTTTCATGGTGCTCAAAGGTATAGACTCGGAGCTATAGGGCACCTCTCATAACCGCTTGTGCGTCAGATTGCGAGTCAGATTGTGAGTCAATGTGCCCCAGGTCAGGGCAGCGCATGACGGGACTAGCAGGGCTCATGCCGTTATGCGCTAACGCGGAGCTGGGGCACATTGGCCGCAAGCTGGCGTGCAATGGGTTATGAGAGGTGCCCTATAGTCAATGCGGATTGCGTGCTCTGAATTGCAGGCGATCGACACTGATGGGAGCGTAGACAATGCTGTCGATCCAACGCTCAAGCGCATGGGTTGGCAGGGAACGTTTCCGGTGTCAACCTTGAACACCGGAAACGTCCTCTGCCAACCTCTGTCAACCTCTGTCAACTTGACACACCCTTGAGCACTTGGGGTAGCTGGGCGAGCAGGTCGGTTGCGATGACGCTGCGGGTGCCAAGCTCCTGCTCGGCACGCTTGCCTGCTTGTGCGTGGAGTTCGACTCCGAGGGTCGCCGCTTCAAAGGGGGCAAGCCCCTGGGCGAGCAGTGAGCCGATGATGCCCGAGAGCACGTCGCCCGTGCCGGCGGTGGCAAGGGCAGGCGTCCCGTTGCTGTTGGTCAGGGTTCTGCCGTCGGGCGACAGGATGCGCGTCTCGGGTCCCTTGGCGACGACAATCGCACAAAGCTCCTGCGTAAGCGCCTCAGCATTCTCGCAGTTAAACGCCTTAAGGAGACGGTCAAGTTCGCCTGCATGTGGGGTGAGGATGCTGCCAGGGAGACGCCGATTAATCACTCCCCGCCCCGTCATTGCGGGCTTGACCCGCAATCCACCTGCACTTTCAAGAGCGAGATTGCGGGTTAAGCCCTGGGTGACGGAATTAATCGACTCTTCCCCAGGCTCTGTGCCCTCGTGCGAAACAACGGGGGGCTTCCGTTCTCCCACGGCGGCGAGGGCGTTCAGGGCGTCGGCGTCGATGAGCAGGGGGGTCTCTGCATCTGTAGCGTCGAGAACCGAGACTACGAAGGCGATGCTGGCTTCGGTCAGCGAGAGTCCGGGGCCGAGTACGATTGCGTCGCAGTGCTTCACAAGGCTGCG
>JAITOC010000014.1 GCA_031290175.1 Coriobacteriales bacterium
TAGACGCCGTCGATGCCGTACTCCCCTTCAAGCCGTGCGCAGACTGAGAGGGTCTTGCCCGTTGGGTTGAGCAACTCTTCGACCATCTGTACGATGGAGGATGCGGGCGCATAGAAGGCAGATCCGGTCTTGAGCAGCTCGACAACTGCGGCACCACCTTGCACTGTCGCCGTGGTGATACGCTCCAAGGCGGCTGCGTCTACCAGCTCGGGCAGCGGGCGTCCTCCTACCTGTGCCAGACGCGGGAGCGCGACCATCGCCTCCCCGTGTGCGCCGACGACCACAGCCTCGATATCCGCAGGCTCTGCGCCTGTTTCCTGGGAGATCGCGTATTTGAAGCGGGCTGTGTCGAGCACACCGCCCATGCCAAAGAGCCGCTCTTTGGGCAAGCCCGCAAGCCGGTAGGCAAGGTTGGTCATGACATCAAGCGGATTGGTGACAAAGAGAAAGAGCGCATCAGGGGAGGCGGGCAATGCCGCTTCGATGACCGCGCCAACGATGCCTGCGTTGATGCCGATAAGATCCTCGCGGGTCATACCGGGCTTGCGGGGTACGCCAGCCGTCACCACGACAATGTCAGAACCTGCGGTGTCCGCGTAGTCGCCCGTGCCGGTCACGGTGGGGGCGAAGTGCTCGTTTGAGCGCATATGCATGAGGTCGAGCGCCTTGCCCTTTGCCACGCCGTCCGCCACGTCGATAAGGACGACGTCCGCGAGGTTCTTGAGCAGGAGCAGCAGAGCCGCGTTTGCTCCAACGTTTCCGGCACCGACTATGGTAACTTTGGGGTAGGACATGATAACTCCCTTGCTCAACGGATGGTCGCTTTCTTTATGGCGGGCTTCTTCGCCGCGGGCTTCTTGGCGGTCACCTTTTTGTGGCACTCGCCTTTGCGGCGGTTGTCTTCTTTGCGACGGGCTTCTTTGCGGTGCTCTTTTTTGCGGTCGTCTTCTTCGCAGCAGACTTCTTCACGGTTGACTTCTTGGCAGCGGGCTTCTTTGTGGCTTTACCGGTGCTGGCACCGGCAGATCTGGCTGCGAGCTTCTCGGCTTTTGCCTTCTCCTTCTCTTCGCGGAGGGGGCACTCGATGTTTGGGCAGAGCTCCCAGGGACCGCGAGCTGTCGTCACGATGACCTTGGGGGCACCACAGGCTTCACAGACCGTGCCGGTTGCCACAAGCTTGCCGCGCTGCGGGAGCGGATAACTCACGTTGCAGAGTTCGTAGTTCGTGCACCGGATAAAGCGCTTGAGGGTACGCTGGCTCTTCTGCGCCACGAGGTCACCCTGTCTGCCAGCAGCGGCGCAGACCGGGCAGGAACCGACGATGAGATCAGGCTCGTGGTTTGTCGAGCACTGAGGGTCGATGCACTGCAGGTGCGGCTTGCTGCGAAAGGGCGTTATCTTGAGCTGTGGGCTGCCACACACGGCGCAGAGCTCTTCCACCGCTTCAACCCTGCCCTGCGGCACGGGATAGGTAACGTCGCATTCCGGCCAGCCCGAACAACCAATGAAGTTTGAATGGGTCTTGACCGAGTTCTTGAGCAGCAGACTCTTGCCACACGTTGGACAGGCTCCAACACGCGCGTCAGCGGTGATGGCATCGACAAGCGCCTCCCCCACCTCTTCCTTGACGGGGATAAGCTCTTCCATGATTTCTGCGAGCAGCTTGCGCGAGTGCCCGATAACGGCATCGCGGGTACTTTTGCCCGCAGCGATGGAGCTCATCTCTTCTTCGAGCTGCGCGGTCATGTCCGGTGTGGTGATGTGGGGGGCAAAGCGGCCAAGCGCGTCCACGACCGCTATGCCAAGCGCGGTGGGCTCCACCGGGTCGTTTTGGATGTAGCGGACCTCAGTGAGACGCTCGATGATGGAGTGACGGGTTGATTTGGTGCCGAGCCCGAGCTTCTCCATCTCCTGAATGAGACGACCCTGCGAGTAGCGGGCGGGCGGCTCGGTCTGCTTCTGGGTCAGAGTCGCGCCCAGAAAGCTGATGTCCTGCCCCTCGGCAAGGAGGGGCAGTTGCTCGTCCCGCTTCAGGCCGTAGGGATAGATGGCGCGGAAACCCTGATGAACCAACACGTCGCCCCGTGCAACAAAGGGTTCGCCCGCAACCTCGATTGTGACCTTCGTGCCCTCGACGGTCGCGAAGCCTGAAAGCGTTGCCATGAACCGCCGCGCCACCAGGTTGTAGAGCTTCCACTCTTCGGGTCTGAGTTTTCCTGGATCCCCCACTCCGGTGGGATAGATGGGCGGGTGGTCAGTGGTCTCTGTCTTACCGCGGGTTGCCGTGAGTTTTCCGGTTTTGGCCTGTGCGAGCAGCTGATCGGCGTAGGGAGCATAGGCGGGCACACCTTTGAGCATCTTGACCGTGCCCGCAAGGTCAAGCGACGCCGGGTAGACCGTGTTATCGACGCGTGGATAGGAGATGTAGCCATCCATGTAGAGCGACTCGGCGATGCGCATGGTGCGCGCGGGTGAAAGCCCCTCGGAGGCAGCGGCTGCCTGCAGGGAGGTTGTGTTGAAGGGCACCGGTGGCGCGACCTTGCGCTCCTTCTTCTCAACAAGGCTCACGCGCCCCGTATCCGCGCCCTCCAGAGCTGCCATGGCTTTGACGGCTTCAGCCTCGACCTTAAAACGCTCGGTGGCGTGTGTGCACTCAAAGGCATCGGGGTCGTCGTTCTTCTCCCCTGCCGCATTGGCTGAAGCTGCGGCTGCCAAAGCTGCACTGGAGAGGGGGTAGCGTGCGTTGAAGGTGCCCTTGATAACCCAATAGTCCTCGGGGATAAAGGCGCGACGCTCTTCTTCACGCGCGACGATAAGGGCAAGCGTGGGGGTCTGCACGCGCCCTGAGGGGCGCACGTTTCCAAAGCCAACCCGCTTGGCTATGGTGAGGTAACGGGTCAGCACGGCACCCCAGATGAGGTCTATCCACTGCCGTGATTCGCCTGCCTGCGCAAGATCGACGTCAAGCGTCGTCTGGTTCTCAAAGGCATGGGTGATCTCTTCCTTGGTGATGGCGGAGTAGCGCGCACGCGTTGCCGGCACTTCGGGAGCAACCTCGCGCACGACTGACAGCGCGTCCGAGCCGATGAGCTCACCCTCGCGGTCGAAGTCCGTTGCGATAACGACGCTCTCGGCCTTGGCAGCGAGGTTCTTGACGGAACGGATGATGCCCTTCTCGGCAGGTGTCTTCCGGAGCGGCGCGTAGACAAGATAGGGCAGGGCTGCAACCTTCCACGCACGCAGATCCACCGAATCCTCGCTGAAGGGCTTGCGCTTCTTGAAGGGTGGCTTGGGCAGGGCTTCCGGCAGCGCTGCACTGGTCAGGACGCCGTCGTCATCCACAGAGAACCAGCCCTGCTTCTTGCTCCAGCTCAGGTTTTCGACAAAGTCGACGCCGAGGATATGGCCTTTGAGCCCGATGCTCACCCACTCTTCACCGTTGCGGTTGAAGCGGTAGACGGCGGTATCGTAGACCTTATCCTGCTTTGCGTTGCCTGTTGCCAGAAGCTCGGCAATCTTCTTCGCAGCAAGGTTTTTCTCTGTTATGACGAGGCGCACCCATACTCCTTTTCGATTTGAGCGGTGAGCCATGCCACCCAATCGTCCACTCCCTGACCCGTTGTGGCGCTGATCGGGAAGATAGGAGCGGTTGGGTTGAGGCGCTCGACGCTCTCATAAAAGGCAGCTGTATCAAAGTCGAAAACAGCTGCCGTATCCACCTTGTTCAGGATTATTGCTCGCGACGCTTGAAAGATACCGGGGTACTTGAGCGGCTTATCGTCTCCCTCGGGTATGCTCAGTATCATGATCTTCGCGTTCTCGCCAAGATAGAAGTCGGTCGGGCAGACGAGGTTGCCCACGTTTTCGATGATGATGAGGTCGAGGGTCTCTAAATCGAGTGCCGCAAGCGCCCGTTGTATCATGGCAGACTCGAGATGGCAGGCACCACCGGTGTTGATCTGGACGGCAGGAATGCCCTGAGCCTTTATCTTCTGCGAATCGACATCGCTGGCGATATCGCCTTCGATAACCGCGATGCGGTAGCGCTCGCGCAGGCGCTCTATGGTGGCGAGAATGGTCGAGGTCTTTCCCGCCCCGGGCGAGGCAAGCACGTCGAGCACATACACCCGATGCTCATCAAGGAGCGCGCGGTTATCCGCCGCAAGGCGCTCGTTGAGTTCAAGGATGGGTTTTCCAATAGAAAGCTCCATCAGTCGGGAAACTCCACTTCTATCGCGTCGATGTACAGTTCCTTGCCTGCAACAAGCTCAGTTGCAAGCGACTCACAGGCAGGACAACTCCAATGATAGCGGTCATGCGTGAATTCGTGCCCACAGGCTCTACAGCGTGACCGCGGTGTAACCCAGGTAAAAGCAAGCTCCGCGTCACGAGCAGATGTCTCAGGCGCGAGTACCTCAAAAGCGAACTCCATCGCATCTTGGATAACCTCGCTCATCTCACCTATCGTCAGGCGGATGACCGTGACCCGCTCGGCACCGGCCTGGTGCGCAGACTCCTCCACCGTTGAAAGCACGCTCTGCATAAGACTGAACTCATGCATGACAACGACTACTTCTCGGCGTCTTCTTGCTTATCGCCCTTGTTGTGAACGTTGCCGCTGTCGTTATCGTCCTCGTCCTCATCCTCATCCTCCTCATCCTCGTCCCCTGTTTCCTTCTTTTCCTTGGCGAGACGACGGCTGAGCACAAGGCGGGATACGAGGAGTGAGCCCTCATAGAGAACCGCCATTGCCGCAAACATCAGAAGCATGGTGATGGGGTTGGCGTCCGGCGTGACCATGGCACAGATAACCATGAGCACGATGTAGACGGTGCGCCAACTCGCACGGAGCTTCTTGTAGGGGATGATATTAAAGACCGTGAGGTAGAAGACCACAAGCGGCAACTCAAACGCCACGCCAAACCCTACCTCAAAGAGCAGGATCGTGTTGATGTATTTTACGGCATCGGGAAAGATAGCCGCAAAAGTAGACTGCCCCAGCATCCACTCAAAGGCCGGGTCGAGGATAACGAGGTAGCAAAAGGTCATGCCAAAAACGAACAGTGCGATAGCTGCAAAGAAGGTAGGGATAACCCACTTGCGCTCATTGGGATTGAGCGCCGGCATAAAGAAACCGAGAAACTGCCAAACCCAGATGGGGCAGGTAACAAAGATGCCAAACACGAGTGCAACCTTGAATCTGAGCGCGAAAGCACCAAACACATCAAGGACGCTCAGTGCGCCAGACTCTTTGAGTTGGACTGAATTGGTGATAGCCTCGGCGGCGTCTATCGAGCCCAGGATGTATTCGAGAATGGGTCTGACAAGAAAGTAGATAAGCTGGTCAGATACGAGATACAGGATGCAGGTAGCAACGAGCAGGGCAACGACAACAACCGTGAGGCGACGACGCAGCTCACCGATGTGGTCAAAAAGCGGCATACGGGCTTGTCCGACAGGCATAGGGGTTCTCGAAGCGGGCTTGTGCGCCTACTCCGAATCCTCCTTTCCGTCGGCGGGGGCGGCAGGCTCGGAGACAGACGTGGTGGCAGAGGCCGATGCAGAGGCGGCAGCAGGGTTGGGGGTGGTGGCAGACGTGGTGGCAGAGGCCGATGCAGAGGCGGCAGCTTTCTTTGCCGCGTGTTCACGCTCGAGCCGCTCGCGTCGGGCGGCGAAACTCTCTGTCTTTGCACTGGCGCTGGTAGTCTTTTCGGCGGCCTTTGCAGCAGTTTTCTGAGCCGCCTGTTGCTTTGCCTGAGCAGCCTCGGCAGCAATCGCTGTCTGCAGAGCATCGCTGGATAGTTTCTGCCTGGGCTTTGCATCGTCACTGGTTGCAGCACCCTTGTCAAAAGTCCTGGTAGTCGTTTTACCGGTTGTCTTATCAGTTGATTTATCTGTGCCGCTGGATGCGTCAGAGGGTTTCTTGGTATCCGCAGGCTTCGAGCCTGTCTTGGAGGTATTCGTGTCGGCAACCTTATCGAGCGCCTGGTCGAGCGAAAAACCTGAGAAGGGGTTGGCGAGCGGCTCAAGGTCTTTCAGGGGATCGTAGACCTCCGCTTTGATGACCTTGTTCATCTGCTCCTGAGCCGAGCGGAACTGCCGGAGCGCACGACCAGCGACCCGCGCAATCTGCGGCAGCCTGTCAGGACCAAATATCAGAAAGCCAAAGAGCAGGATGATGGCTATCTCTGCTCCACCTAAACCGAACAACAGGGCTCCTTAAAGGCTCGTTTTTTGAAGCACGAACATCTGTCATACAACAAGTGCAGCTATTGACACTCAATAGCGCAAACATACATAGTAACCCAGCGAGAGCCCAGGTTCAATTGCCAGAATTATCCTGACTAGGCTGCTGATCCGCCGATGATGCCTGAGATGAACAGCTGATAGCTCCGTAACCGGCTATCGGCAACATGAGCCCCAGAGCAACGACGACACATATCACGATGGTGAAAATCCTCTTTGTGACGACTGCCCGCTCCTTCTTGAGCTGTGCCGTGGTCGCTTGTTCCGCTCGCACGATACTTGCCTTCTTGCTCCTTGCCGCCTTCTGGGGTTTCTGCGCCATGAGCTTCTCCCCTATCCCAACAACTTGAGGCGCATCTCGTGCGCGCGCGCGGCAAGCCTCGACCAGTCGATAGCAGGCACATGCTTCCCGCGATCATAGAGGATCTTCCCCTGCACCATCGTCATGATGACATCCTCCTTTGTGGTGGTGTTCACAATGGCAGATGCGGGGTCGAGCGTTGGTACCTGGTTGGAGCTTGAAAGGTCAATGGCGATGATGTCGGCGAGTTTGCCAACCTCAAGCGAACCCACATAATCCTCGATGTCGAGCGCCTCAGCGGCGTCGAGCGTCGCGAGCCTGACAAACTGTGCTGCTGAAAGGAAGTCTTCTCCCGTGCCAAGCGAGCGCTGGATAAGGAGCCCCAGACGCATCTCGGCAATCGGGTCTGTCGTGTCAGTTGCAGCAGGCGAGTCCGTGCCAAGACCGATACGAAGGCCTGCCTTGAGCATTTTGGAGAGCGGTGCGACCCCCATCCCGAGCTGGGCGTTGCAGCGTGAACATATGGCGATCGCCACATCGCGGTCGACAAGCTTGCTGATGTCATCGTCATCGACATGCACACAGTGGATGGCAAGCACATTAGGGGCGTCAAGCACCCCCCAGTTAAGGATGTAGCGCACGGGGCTGACCCCCGTAGCGAGCCAGGGCGGCATATCGATCCCATAGCCACGCTCCTCAACAGAGGGAACAGAGAAAGGAGATGAGCCATAGCGGATGAACTCGTATTCCTCCCGACTCCCCGCAAGATGCACCGCAACGGGTGTTCCGTCCTGCGCAAAGTCGGCAATGTGCTGGAAGACGAGCGGATGGCAGCTATACAGGGGGCTCGGGGCAATGCCTATCCTCTGGAATCCCTCGCCTGCCTCAGCGCGCCACTGCGCAATGTCCGCATAGGCGGCATCGAGCACGGAATCAACCTCACTGCGCTCCATGGTGCCTACCTCACGGTAGACTATCCCACGCAGCCCCACGGTCTTGAGCGCACGAAACGAAGCACCGCTCTCGGTGATGTCAGCAACGGTCGTGATGCCTGAGCGCCCGGCATCGAGTGCTCCCAGGAGGGCGGAATCCTCCCAATCTTCCTGTGTGAAAAGCTTTTCCTTCTCGACAAGGGCGAACTTCCAATCGACGTAGGGGAGGTCGTTGATGAGTCCGCGCAGGATGGTGTACTCAAGATGCGTGTGGGCGTCAACAAAACCGGGCATGAGCGCCGCGACCCCAAAATCGCGGATCTCCTCATCGGGATAGAGCCGCGTAAGCTCGGCAGCCTCCCCCACCGCCTCGATCTTGCCGTCTTGCACCAACACCGCACCATTCTCTATATGGACACTGCTGATAGGAAGCACGTAACGAGCAAGCAATAACATGAAACCTCCCACTGAGCAGTTGCATCGACATGCAAGAATTATGTAGCCCATAGTATACCATCGCCGCGCCCACGTGCACTGGTTCCACCCCCGCGTTTGCCATTACGTTGCCCTGTTGAAACCGACCCAATGAGTAGCAGCGCATGGCGCCCTTGACGTGATACACTTCCCGCGGGGGTGAATGTTCCCACGGCACGCTCGTGCATCGAGAGGATTGGTCAACCGTTGAAGAAGGTGATTCTTGCTTCTGGCTCGCCGCGGCGCCTTGCGATACTGCGCGCGCACGGTGTCAGCCCAACCATCATACTGCCCGCCGTTGACGAGACGCTTTCTGTCGACGATGCGGCTTTGCCGGCAGAACAGGTTGCCGTCAGGCTCGCCTTGCTCAAGGCGAGCGACG
Organism: Coriobacteriales bacterium; assembly: GCA_031290175.1. Classification (GTDB taxonomy): domain Bacteria; phylum Actinomycetota; class Coriobacteriia; order Coriobacteriales; family UBA8131; genus JAITOC01. The sequence goes on from JAITOC010000014.1 coordinate 8,336, forward strand.
TTGCGGCTCGCCTCGTAAGTGGAGAGGTATTCTGCTCAAACTGTCTGCCCCTGACCGGTCTTTCGCAGCTTGTATCTGGCAGTGTCGTCCTTGGAGCGGACACTCTGGTCTACAAGGAGGGTACGGGCATCCTTGGCAAACCGAAGGATAGGGCAGACGCCATCCGCATGCTCGAACTTCTGCGCGCCACCAGTCATCAAGTATACACCGGCGTGGCGCTCGTCGACGTAGAGAGCGGCCGCGAGCAGGCACTCTGCGATGTCTCGACCGTCACCTTCAGCGACTATACGCGGGCGGACATAGAGCGGTTTATCGAAGAGGATCCGCCTTTCGACAAAGCAGGTTCCTACGCAGCCCAAGGCATGTGGGCAGCCCATATCGAGTCTATCCGCGGCGACAGGGAGAATGTCATCGGTCTGCCCTGGCACCGTATCGAAGCGCTGCTTCAGGATATATGAAGCGCTGAGTAATCGATGCTTTCCTACGCCCCGATCGTAAAGAGCGTGCCTGTGATGGCAAAGAAGGCGAGGACGAGGATGCCGAGGACGATGCGGTACCAGCCAAAGACGGCAAAGCTGTGGTTGCGTATGTAGCCCATGAGAAATCTGATAGCGACGATAGAGATGACGAAAGCCGTAACGATACCAACGGCCAGCACGCTCCACTCAGTCGTGGTCAGCACAAGTTTTTCAAGCACAAAGCCCTTGAACACCTTGAGCAGACTCCAGCCAAACATGACCGGAATCGCCAGGAAGAAGGAGAATTCCGCGGCGACCTGTCGCGAGACACCGAGTATCAGGCCGCCGAGTATGGTCGAGCCGGAGCGCGAGGTGCCTGGGATTATCGCCAAACACTGAAAGAGGCCTATGGCGAGTGCGCGGCCAAAAGAAAGCGAGGCGAGTTCCTCTTCAGGGGTTTCTGCATTGCGAAAGGCCATCGCCATGCGCTCGTTGTGGGTCGGCGTGATGCGGGATCGTGCCTGACGCATGGTGCGCGCGAGCTCCTCTTTTCCCTTGATGCGCTCGATGAGGATAAATGCGAGACCATAGGCTATGAGCGCACACGCCACGATGACCGCGTTGAAGAAATGCTCCTCCACCCAATCGTCGAGGAGGAAGCCGATGATCGCGGCGGGAATACAGCCGACGAGCACCTTACCCCACAACGTGAATGTCGTACGCCGCTCCTTCTCGGTCTTACGCAAAGAAAAGGGGTTGAGTTTTTTGAAGTAGAGGATGAGAACCGCCAGAATGGCACCCAGCTGGATGACAACAAGGAACATCTCCCAGAACTCCGGTGAAACCTGGAGCTTTACGAACTCATCGAACAGAATCATATGACCGGTGCTCGAGATGGGGAGCCACTCGGTGATACCTTCGACGATACCGATAAGTAATGCTTTCAGAAGTTCGACTATATCCATAACGCTATGATAGCACCTTCCCTAACCCTACAACGCGATAATGCCCGTGGCGTTTAGAACCGATGAGATAAGGATGATCAGCAAGAAGGCGGGAGCGATGTAGCGGATCATCACCCGGAAGAGCGTCATCGCCTTGAAGTGAACCCCACCGGTTGCTTCAACCTCGTCTTTTACAAACGCAGGACCCACCCAGTAGCCCACGAACAGGCAAACCAGGAGCGCCACCAGAGGCATGAGAATGCTGTTGGACAGGAAGTCCATGATGTCGAGTATCGTCATATCTGCTGATCCTATGGTGAGCGTTGCGTTGCCCCAATCAGAAAACCCGAGCGTCGGCGGAATCGCCAGCAGGAGCACGCCGACAAAAACCATGAGTGCCGCCTTGCGTCGCGAGAAGCCCAGGCGATCCATGACAAAAGAGACGATTGCCTCCGCAAGTGAGATAGCCGAGGTCAGCGCCGCGAAGAAGACTGCGAAGAAGAAGACTGCTCCCAGTGCGGTGGAAAAGGGCAGGGTTGCAAAGACTTGCGGCATCGTGATGAACAGTAGCCCGGGACCAGCCTGCTGTGCTCCCTCTGCACCCGAGAAAGCAAAGACCGCCGGAATGATCATGAGGCCGCACAGGAGAGCCAGGGCTGTGTCCCCTATCTCGATCTGCCGCACAGACTTCTCAAGATTCGTCTCCTTTGAGGTGTAAGAGCCATAGGTAATCATGATGCCCATTGCAAGCGAAAGCGAGAAGAACAACTGCCCCATCGCAGCAACCACCGTGGCGATGCTGAAATCCTCGAGCCGAGGGATAAGGTAGTACGCCAGCCCGTCGAGCGCTCCAGGGATAGTGAGCGCGTAGATCGAGATACCTATAACGAACAGCAGCAGTACCGGCATGACGATGCTGTTAAGCTTCTCTATCCCCTTCTCCAGCCCGATACCCACCACCAGCATGACGAGCACGATGAAGAGCGCCGTCCAGAGCACCGGCTCTCCGCTTGAAGCGATGAAACCTGAGAAGAAACCGCCGCCATCAGCCGTCCCCGCGCCTCCACCCGTGAGATAGACAACAAGGTACTTGCTGATCCAGCCGCCGATAACGCAGTAATACGGTGTGATGATGACCGGCACGAGCGCGGTGAGCACACCGATGATGGCATAGCGCTTGCCAAAACTGCGAAAGGCATCGATGGCCGACTTGCCGGTCTTTCGACCAATCGCCAACTCGGCGAGCATGAGTGTGAAACCAAAGGTGACGACGAGGATAAGATAGACCAGCAGAAAGGCACCGCCGCCATACTTTGCCGCCAACGAGGGAAAACGCCAGAGATTGCCAAGCCCGATAGCAGACGCCGCCGCCGCCAAAATGAAGGCAAAGCGGTTGGAAAAGAGCGTAGCGTGCCTGCGCTTACCGGAAGCAGCTGCAGAGTTATCGGTGTTTTGGTCGCCCATGGTTGTCTCTCATACCTTGCTTCGCCGTAACAAGTAATCGTAATCGAAGCATAATACACCAAGTACGACACGAATCCTGCTTACATCCCCAGAGGCACCAGGAGCAACGCGCCAAAGACTGCCACGCCCACGACGATGCACCAGAGGAGCGACTTCGTCTTAAGCGCGACAACGATGACCGGGAGGGCGGCGATGCAGGGTATGAGGGCGTGCCACGGGTCAGCGCTGAAGCCCTGGAGGTTGAACAGGTCGTTGGCAACGAGGGCGGCAAAGGCAGCGGGCGGGATGTAGCCGAGCGCCTGTGCTACGCGCTCAGGGAGCTCACGGCCTTTGAGCACGAACAGCGGGATAACGCGGCTCGCCAATATGGTGAGCATGCAGAGCCCGACGATGATGAGGAAGGATCCCCAGCTCATTGCTCGCCGCCCTCATGCTCGGGGCTGGGC
>JAITOC010000066.1 GCA_031290175.1 Coriobacteriales bacterium
CCTGGCGATGTCGGCTTGTACTGTTTGATACCCATTACTGCGTCTCCTTACACGCCGAAGGCTTCGATCTTATCGCCCTCTTTGAGAGTGATGATCGCCTTCTTCCAGGAGCGGGTGTAACCCTTTGCATAGCGCACACGCTTGGGCTTGCCGCTCACGTTCATAGTGTTGACCTTGAGAACCGTGACATCGAAGATCTCTTCGACTGCCTGGCCGATTTCGACCTTGTTGGCCTTCTTGGCAACCTCAAAGGTATAGCGATTGCTTTCGAGGAGGTCGTAGCTGCGCTCAGATATGATGGGGCGCAGGATAACCTGACGGACATCCTTCATTACTTCAGCACCTCCTCAATACGTACAAGTGCAGCCTTGGTGAACAGCAGCGCCTTGTTGTCAATGAAGTCATAGGTGTTTGCCTCAGAAACCGCAATAACGCGGACACCGGGGATATTCCTGAATGACAGATAGGCATTGATATCATTATCAGAGAGCACAAGCGTGACGCGTCCCGTGATCTCAAAAGCCTCCAGAACCTTAATGGCCTGCTTGGTTGAAGGTGCATCGAACTCCAGCTGATCCACGACGTAGAGCACGCCTTCTGCCTTTTTGGCGGAAAGTGCCGAGCGCAGGGCAAGTTTAACTTCCTTCTTGTTGACCTTGAACTCGTAGCTGCGGGGATGCGGGCCAAAGACGACACCGCCACCTGCGTAATGCGGGGCTCGGATGGTACCCTGACGCGCGCGCCCGGTGCCCTTCTGGCGATACGGCTTCTTGCCGCCGCCGCGCACCTGTCCGCGCGTCTTTGTGTTGGAGGTTCCCTGACGGAGCGCCGCCTGCTGAGCGCGGCAGACCTCATGCAGCACATGGATATTCGGAGCAATATTGAACACGTTCTCGTCAAGCTCGGTCGTGCCGATGCTTGTGCCGGCGCTGCTCAGAACTTCGACGCCGAACGCCTTGGGCTTCGCGACCCTAGTGGTCTTCTTGGCGGCGGGCTTCTCAGCTGCGATCTCTTCGGCCTTGGCAGCCTTGGCGGCAGCAGGCTTCTCGGGCTTCGCGGCTTTGGCGGGCTTCTCAGCCTTCTCAGCAGCAGGCTTTGCAGCCTTCTCGGCCTTCTCGGCGGCTGGCTTTTTGGCCTTTACGGCCTTCTCAACGACGGGCTTCTCAGCCGTCGCCTGTTCTGTTGTCTTCTTCTCTGTTGCCATCTTCCCTACTCCTTATTTCGCGGTGCGAATGCTCACGAGGGCATTCTTGCCGCCGGGGACGGCACCCTTGACCAACAGGAGGTTCTGCTCGGCGTCCACCCTCACGACCTCGAGGTTCTTCACCGTCACCTGATCCACACCCATGTGCCCTGGCATCTTGACGCCCTTGAACACGCGGGACGGTGTGGCGCACTGACCAATGGAGCCAGGAGCACGGTGGAAGTGTGCACCATGACCACCCGGGCCGCCACTGAAGTTGTGACGCTTGATAACACCGGCAAAACCCTTACCTTTGGAGATACCTGTGACATGGACTTTCTTTACCTCAGCGAGCAGATCAACGGTGATCTCCTGACCGAGCTCATAGGCGGCAGTATCCTCGACCCTGACCTCACGAAGCACCTTGAGCGGATCAACGCCTGCCTTGTCAAAATGACCCCTCTTGGGTTTGTTGACCTTGCTGGGCTTGACAAAGCCGAATCCGATCTGGATGGCGCCGTAGCCCTCTTTTTCGGCCGTCTTAATCTGCGTGACCACACAAGGTCCCGCCTGGATGACCGTGACGGGAATCAACCGGTCGTCCTCAGACCAGACCTGGGTCATCCCCAGTTTCTTGCCTAATATCGTGTTACACATCTCAGTACCTATCCTTCTCGGTCATGGGACCTGATGGCACCCCATGTGCCATTCCCCAGCGGACCGCTCACAACAATCCTAAAGCTTAATCTCGATGTCCACGCCAGCAGGGAGGTCGAGACGCATGAGTGAGTCCACCGTGTTTGCTGTGGGCTCGAGGATGTCGATGAGGCGCTTATGGGTGCGCATCTCGAACTGCTCACGGCTGTCTTTGTCCTTGTGCGGCGAACGGATGACGCAGTACAGATTGCGCTCCGTGGGCAGCGGGATGGGCCCAGACACCCTTGCACCGGTCTTCTGTGCGGTATCGACGATGAGCTTGGTGGACTGATCCACAATCTCGTGATCGTACCCCTTGAGACGGATCCTGATCTTCTGACTTGCCATTAGGCGTTACCTCCTGCTTTGCTGACAATCTCTTCTGCGATGTTCTTCGGAACAGGCTCATACGAGCTGAACTGCATGGTGTACACGGCGCGACCCTGCGTGGATGAACGCAGGTCGGTTGCGTAGCCAAACATCTCGGAGAGGGGAACAAGTGCACGTACGAGCTTGGCGTTGCCGCGGTCGTCGATGCCCTGAATCTGGCCGCGACGCGAGCTCAGATTGCCCATGACGTCACCCATATAATCCTCCGGCGTCTCGACCTCAACTTGCATCATGGGCTCAAGCAGCACGGGCTTGGATTTTCTGAGAGCATCCTTGACGCCCATGGAGCCGGCGATCTTGAATGCGGCCTCTGAGGAGTCAACCTCGTGGTAGGAACCATCAACAAGCTCGACACGCACATCCACAACGGGGAAGCCGGCCACAACACCTGACCGAAGCGCCTCCTGGATGCCCCTGTCGATCGGGGTGATGTACTCCTTGGGGATGACACCGCCAACAATCTTGTTATCGAACGCGTAGCCCTTACCGGGCTCCTGCGGGTACAGGTTGATAACGGCATGACCATACTGGCCGCGCCCGCCGGACTGACGGATGAACTTGCCCTCGGCACCCAAGACCGGTTGACCTGCGGTTTCGCGATAAGCGACCTGCGGCCTGCCGACATTCGCCTCGACCTTGAACTCACGGAGCAGACGGTCGACGATGATCTCAAGATGGAGCTCGCCCATACCCGCGATAACGGTCTGGCCAGTCTCCTGATTGGTTGTGACGCGGAAGGTCGGATCCTCCTCGGCGAGCTTTTGCAGCGCGACGCTGAGTTTGTCTTGCTCCGCCTTGGTCTTCGGCTCGATGGCGATGTCGATAACCGGATCGGGGAAGGTCATGGACTCAAGGATGACGGGGCTGTGCTCAGAGCAGAGCGTATCGCCGGTCGAAGTGTCCTTCAGCCCGACTGCCGCGCAGATGTCACCGGCTGAGACGGACTCAACATCCTCGCGCGAGTTGGAATGCATCTCAAGCAGGCGCCCGATGCGCTCCTTCTTGTCCTTGGTTGCGTTGAGCACATAGCTACCGGCGTCGAGCCTGCCGGAATAGACGCGAAAATAAGTGAGCTTGCCCACGTAGGGGTCGGTCATGACCTTGAACGCCAACGCCGCAAAAGGCTCCTTCACGTCTGCGTGGCGCTCCACCTCTTTATCTGTCTTCACATCGATGCCCTGGATGGCGGGGATGTCAAGCGGCGAGGGCAGGTAATCGATAATGGCATCGAGCAGCTGCTGGATACCCTTGTTCTTGAATGACGCACCGCAAATGACCGGCGTGATCTCGCAGACGAGACAGCCTTTGCGGATGGCGCTCTTTACCTCTTCGGGGGTGTAGGCCTCGCCCTCAAGAACCTTCATCATGAGGTCGTCATCAAACTCAGTCGCAATCTCGACGAGCTGCTCGTGGTACTTCTCGGCACGCGCTTGATACTCCTCGGGGATGGTGCCTTCCTCGGGGTAAATCATGCCCTTTTCGTCCTCATTGAAATCCCATGAGGTCATGGTGAGCAGATCGATAATACCTGTGAAGCGGTCTTCACTCCCGATGGGGAGCTGGAGCGTGACGGGGCGGGCATCCAGGCGCTCACGCATCTGCTCGATCACACTGAAGTAATCCGCACCGGTGCGATCCATCTTGTTGACGAATGCCATGCGCGGGACACCGTAGCGATGTGCCTGGCGCCAGACAGTCTCAGATTGGGGCTGTACGCCGCCGACCGCGCAAAACACGGCAACTGTACCATCGAGCACACGCAAGGAGCGCTCAACCTCGGCGGTAAAGTCAACGTGCCCGGGGGTGTCGATGATCTGGATGCGATGATCCTTCCAGAAACAGGTTGTCGCAGCGGAGGTGATGGTGATACCGCGCTCCTGCTCCTGAACCATCCAGTCCATGGTGGCGGCACCATCGTGCACCTCACCGATTTTATGGGATTTTCCCGTGTAATAAAGGATGCGCTCCGTGGTCGTGGTCTTACCAGCATCGATGTGAGCCATGATGCCGATATTGCGCGTGTCCTTCAAAGGGGTCTTAGACATGTAAGTAATACTCCTGTTTACCAGCGGTAATGACTGAAGGCGCGGTTGGCCTCTGCCATCTTGAAGATGTCTTCACGCTTCTTGACCGAAGCACCAACGCCGTTTGAGGCATCGAGAATCTCGGCTGAGAGGCGTTCTTTCATGGTCTTCTCCTTGCGCTTGCGGGAGAAGTCGACCATCCAACGGATGGCGAGGGTCGTGGCTCGGCGGGTGTTGACCTCCATCGGCACCTGATAGGTAGCGCCACCGACGCGCTTGGGCTTAACCTCCAGCGTCGGGCGGACGTTGTCCATCGCCTTCTTGAATACGGAAAGGGGATCCTGCCCGCTCTTCTCCTCGACGATGGTAAAGGCACCATAGACGATGGTCTCCGCAATGGACTTCTTTCCATCCAGGAGGATCTTATTGATGAGCTGGGTCACCAGGCGGTTGTTGAAGATAGCGTCTGGTGCAATCTCCCTGCGTTCTGCTGCTGCACGACGAGGCATGTTCTCTCCTTCTCAGGCGTACAAAAAGGCGATGGAGGTTCCGTCGCCTTTTGTGATAACGAGGATACTTACTTGGGCTTCTTGGTGCCGTAACGGCTGCGTGCCTGCTTGCGATCATTGACAGCGGCGCAGTCCAGCGCGGCTCGGATGACCTTGTAGCGCACACCCGGGAGGTCCTTGACGCGGCCACCGCGGATGAGCACCATCGAGTGCTCCTGCAGGTTATGGCCGATGCCGGGGATGTAGGCAGTGACCTCCATGCCGTTGACAAGACGCACGCGGCATACCTTGCGCAGCGCCGAGTTCGGCTTCTTGGGGGTGGTGGTATACACGCGAGTGCACACGCCACGCTTCTGCGGATTACCCTTCAGAGCAGGGGTTTTCTTCTTGACAACCTGCTTCTGACGGCCCTTGCGGATCAGTTGGTTGATCGTAGGCAAACCAGTTCTCCTTTGTACCGTTCGGATGCCCTTTGCACCCGTTTATGCACACAAAACAACACGGCTTAAAAAGCCGCGACGACGAATAGTAGCACTACAAATAGGCCGTGTCAAACGCCACGCCCCCGGGCGTAGCCAGTGGGTATTGAGGGATGTCTGAAAGGATCGGCGATGTGGCAGGGGCATCCTTTAGTGCACGCCGTCAGCCAGAGCCAGGAGAAAGCGTTTACCGGCAAACATCAGGACACCGGCAACAACGGCAACCGAGGCGTAGGCGATGAAGAACATTCCGGCGGTCGCTTCGCTGTAGAACTGAACCAGGAAGCCATTCAGCCCCTGCCCGAGCGAGTTCGCCAACATCCAGAGTGCCATCATCTGCGACTTCGCAAACTTTGGCGCAAGTTTTGAGGTGGCTGAAAGGCCAATGGGTGACACGAGCAGTTCGCCTACGGAGAACAGGACTATGCAAACTATTACCCAGGCAGGGTTGAGCAGGCTCCCCTGCGGGGTGATGAGATTGCCCGCCGCCAGGGTGAAGAATCCCAGGGCAGCGAGGAAGATGCCAATGCCCATCTTTGAGATGATGGTCGGTTGTCTCTCCTTGAGTTTCATCCAGAGAAAGGCGAGCACGGGTGTGCACGCCAGGATTACCAGCGGATTGATCGACTGGTACCAGGCGGCCGGAACGGTAAAATTGCCAATTGAACTATCTATTTTGCTTTCGACAATCAAAGCGATGGTCGATGCCTGCTGCTCAGCAATAGCAAAGAACACCGCAGCGCAGACGAAGAGCGGGATGAAGGCAAAGACACGCTTACGTTCGACCGGTTGGATGCCCTTGTTGCGCAGAATCGTTGTGAAGATTGAGACGACGATTATCAGACAGACCAGAGGAAGCATCCACTCAACGGTAGAGACGGTAAGGTTTCCCGTGAGCGCCAAGACTGCCACAACCACTACGACTAAAGACACAAGAGCAACTCCGGCAAGGGCGAGCTTTTTCTTCTCAGATGCCTGAAGCGGGCGCAGAGGCTTCTTTGAGACGACACCAATCGTCTTTTTGGTGTGAAACACGAATACGAATAATGCGGCAATCATGATGACCGCAGGGATAAAGAAGGCAAAGTGGAACCCAAAGGCGGCATGCGCAGAGCCTACGATGATGGGTGAGAGGAACGAACCCAGGTTGATGCCCATATAGTAGATGGAGTATCCAGCGTCACGACGGTTGTCCCCCTCGGCATAGAGCTCCCCGACCATCTCTGATACATTCGGCTTCAAAAAGCCAGTGCCGATGATGATGCATCCCAGGGCGACGAACATGCCGCCGATGCCAAGCGGGAGTGCCAAGATGATATGTCCTGCCGCTATTATGATGCCGCCATACAGTGTTGCGCGGTAGGCACCAAGGATACGATCGGCCGCCCACCCTCCGATGACCGAGGTCAAATACACCAGGGATCCGAAGCAGCTCATGATGGTCAGCGCCTCGGTCTCCTGAAGACCCAGTCCGCCCGAGGCAACGCTGAAGTAGAGAAAGTACGTCAGGATGGCGCGCATACCGTAGTAGCTGAAGCGCTCACAAAACTCCGTCAGAAACAGTGACGAAAGCCCGCGCGGATGCCCGAAGAAGGTCTTTTGCTTGTGAGGTGTCTTCTTCATAGGAGAAAATTGTAGCATGTTCACATGAACCAGTCATGAGAAGAGTTATAGCCCGTGCGGAGTTTCCTTGTAAGCTCACTGCCTGCTGCCGGTAACCCGCCGATTACAGCTTGCTCTTCTTCGCAGCTCTCCGCTACAGTATTCCCTTGCTCTTTTGAAAAACACAACACAACCAATAGGTTGAAACACGATGGAGGAACACAATGAAGAAGGTACTGGTCGTCAATGGTCATCCTTATGCAGAAAGCTACTGCTCGGCGCTCTATCAGGCGGTGTTGGAGAACATCGATACGGGGCGCTGTGAGGTGCGTGCCATCGACCTGGGCACACTGAAGTTCGACCCGGTGTTGCGGATGGGATACCGGCACAGGATGCCAGAAGACGAAGAGATAAGCTACTCACAAGAGTCGGTCAAGTGGGCCGAACACATCATCTTTATCTACCCCATTTGGTTCCATAGCCTTCCCAGCCTGTTCAAAGGTTGGATCGATCGCGTCTTTGCGCCCAAGTTTGCCTACAATATGCATGGCATTTTTGTGGAGAAGCACCTCAAGGGTCGTAGCTGCCACCTCATCATGACCGGCGATTCACCGACGCTGTACAACCGCTTGATTCCCAATTCTCCCATCCGCCTGATGAAATTGCACATCATGGGGATGTTTGGCATCAAGACCACCCGCGTCAGCATTCTGGGTCACGCAAGCCTCAAAGATAACCAACAAGGGCGGGAGCGCTTCTTGGCGCGTGTGGCCAAGATTGTTGGCAAGCTTTAAGGGAGCAGCCCGGCAAAGAGACCTTTGAATCGCAAATGACAGTTGTTCACCCTTTGAAATAGGGGATGTAGGTTATCTGCTCTTCACCGGGGAAGTAGTGTTCATGCAGGTCTACGAAGTAGTCATCCGTCATGCTTGCCAGGTAATCGACAACGATCTGGTTGGGCTCCTCGTCTGCATAATCTGTGGCAGCGCCGTAATAATTGCGTTGTTTGCGCACGTTGTTGATGTGATGGCGATAGATGTAGCTCTGCGCATCACCGCGCGTCAGGTCGCTGTAGAGGCGCTCGTATAAGCGTGCAAACATCGCTTCGAGTGCCCGAGCACTCGTCTTGTTGACATCGCCGTTGTCATAGATGAGTTCGTAGTTCTCGCGCTTGATGTGCTCAAGCTCTTTGAAGACGGTGTTGCTTAAGCGGATGTGATCCTTGCCGTAGCTGTTCTCGATGATGTCCACGCTTATATTGTTGATAATCTGCGCGTTGCTCTGCCCAACGGCTCGCTGCTCATAGGCGTCATCGAGTGGGTCATCGCAGATGCGCGCGGCGTCCTGGCGGTCTTTTCCCACGTAGGCAATCATGTCGCAGATGCGCACGACGCACCCTTCAAGCGTAGAGGGCACGAGATGCTCGGTTACCTCCTTATGCAGATAACAGCTCTCGACCAGCTTGTCGTATTCCCTGAAGTCTGCAAGCTCCTGGGGGCGGTATTCCTGTTGCCCAAACTCCCCGTTGTGGCAAAGGATACCGCTGAGACAAGGGAGGCTGATATTGCGCATGAAAATAGTGTCGAGCACACGCACGCTCTGCACGTTGTGGTTGAAGAAGCGCCCTGTGCGCTCGTGGATCAGCTTGCTTAAGAAGCGCTCACCGGAGTGGCCAAAGGGCGTGTGGCCGATGTCATGCCCGAGGGCGATCGCCTCGATGAGATCGGTGTTGAGCCCGAGCGCCGCGCCGATGTTGCGGGCAACACGGGAGACGATCTGCACATGGAGCGCACGCCGGGTCAGGTCGTCATTCTTGTAGAGGCTGAACACCTGGGTCTTGTCCGCATAGCGGTTGTACCAGGGCGAGTGGAGAATCTTCTCGATGTCGCGTACATAGGCGGGGCGCCAGAGTGAGGGCTTGTCGCGTTTTTGCCTGCGCCTGATGGCGTGGGCATCGGTCGCGCAGCAGGGATTGCTGCGATGCACAGCCCGGTCGGACTCGATGCGTGCGACGAGCTCAGGTGAGAGTTGCTTGTAACGTGGCTGGGTCATGGGTGTATCGTATCACAGTTAGGAATGAGCATCAGGTGCGGAGTTTCTTTGCAAGCCCACTGACCCTGTGAACTGAAACCGCAAAGAGGGGGCAGCGACGGTAAATCGCTGCCCCCTCTTGCTGAGACGATGCAAAGATCGTCACATAACGGTACTAGTGCTAACCAGACGCACCAATCTAGGGAATGAGGATCCACCTCTGATTCGGACCACCATGCTCAGGCCACTGTATGACCTTGTTGCCGTTGGTAGCTGCACCACCAGAGATGTCGAGGACTTGCCCCGTGCGTGCCGAGCTGATGATATAGCCACCATCCGGAGACGCAGAGATATCCCACAGCTGGTTGAATGCACCATTCGCTGTCCACTGGACAATAGGTGCACCCTTCTGCGAGAGGGAGGCAAAGAGGTCGAGGGACAGTTCGGACTTCACATTCTTGATCGTGTAATAGCCGGTTGCAGGATCGTAGGCGATGTCGAACTGCTGATTGGTGCCACCGTGCGGCTCGTAAACGATGAGGGCTGCCCCAGCGCTCAATGAACCGCCCGAGATATCGAGCACGACAGCGCTCGATGCTGCAGACTCAATGGTAAACCTGCCATCGGCAATGCCTGCGGCTGGTTCTTGAACCGTTGTGCTGAACTTCTGGTTCGCGCCACCATGCGCCTCATAGGCGATGAGCTTGCTGCCGGATACGCCTGCTCCGCCAGAGACATCGAGCACCAGGTCATACCCAAGCGTCTCACTGAGCTTGGAGACAAAGGTGTATGAGCCGTCACCATTTGAGACGATCGACCACTTCTGGTTATCGCCATCATGCGGTGTGTATTGGATGACCGCACTACCGGAAGCCGCGGAATTTCCACCGCTGACATCGAGTGCAAGGCCTGAGCCGACGTTGATGATGGTGTAATAGCCATCCTCATCAGCTTCGAGCTTGAAGCGCTGGTTTGCGGTCGGCTGACCGGTGTAGAGCGCGGCTTGAACCGCAGGCAGCTTGGAGCTTCCGGGGATGTCGAGCTGATACGGAGTATCCGCAAGTGCAATAGTGATAACCTCGCCGTCAAAGGCACTCGGCGCATAATAGGGATGCACGACCGTTATCTGGAGAGGAGCGGTAACCAAGCGATTACCGGCAGCACTCGCGGCAAGATAATCCGCCTCAGAAACACCGATGAGGAAGCGTGCCTCATTCTGTTGCTGTCCGGCAACGATATTGGTCAGCGCAGCACCAGCTGTAGGGGTGGCATCTCCGCTTTGGTAGTTCAACGCCAAAACTGCACCAACAGGAGCAGGATCGTCAAGCGCGGTCGAGGTCAACGTGGTTGCCGGATAGAAATATTCACCAGCCGTATAGGCCTCATAGGTAAAGGTACGGGAGAATCCGTCCCCTGCTTTCGGGATGATCGAGTCACCCGCCGCAAAACCAACGCCTGCCTCGGAGAGCAAGGTATTGACGGGGACGTAGCTCTTGGTACCAAAGACCGCCCAGGCATCGTTCTTGTACATCAGAAAGCCACGCGGCGTGGTCTGGGCAAGGGCTGCCAAATCTGCTGCCGTGAAGGTCTTTGCAACAATCGGATCACCTGTAGCAAACTGCTCGTAGACGACAAACTCCGTAAGAGCAGGAGGCCGTACGAGGGTCAGGGAGCTAACGTTCTTGGCAAAACGGTTCGAGGCATGTGCATCAGCCGTAGCACCAAACAGGGTGCGCGGAATATCGCCCTCACTATAAGCTGATTCGACCGCATAATCGGCGAGCATGTCTGCAACTGCGACGGCTGCCGTCGTATCAAGATGCGTGCCAGGTAGTTCAGCCGCCGCCGTGGAGGCATAGCTCAAAGCGAGTACCGGTTCAACTTCCGTTGCACCTGTCGTGTCGAGCGCCGTTGCCGTAGTCGCCGGATAGTAGGACTTGCTGCTGTTCCATACCTGCCAGGTGAAGTCATCGTTGGCAGAGACGTACTCGTCTGTCGTACTGGTCACCAGAACATCGCCGGAGGTGAACTCCAGACCATTTTCTGTCAACAGGTCATTCAGGAACACATAGTCCTTGGTGACATACGCCTTCCATGCGCCATGGCTGTCAGCGACATAGGCAAGCGGTGTCGTATTCGGTGCCGCCAGATCGTCAAGCTCAGCCTGGGTATACTCGGCAACAACAACCCTCGTACCCTCATCATCCCCGATCTGGGTGTAGACGGTAAAGACGGTGGGATCCACAGCCTCAGCAAACGCCGGAGTCACCGGATTCAGACCGACGGCAAGCACCAGCGCGGTGAGTATCGCAAGCATGCGCTGCACAATACCACCCTTTCTTGTTGGAGCCCCTCTGTTTTGTTTCTTGGTTTGCATAGTTCCTTCCTTTCCTCATGTTGTATCCTCGATAGACAAAATCCCTCTAGGGGACATTGCCACAAAAACGCCTCTGTCTTCAACCCTCCCTTCTAAAAATCACCCTGTTGTGCTGCCCTTATCTATGTCAAGGGATAACCCCGGTTAAGCCTCTTAAACCTGCGATTCAAGCTTCCAGCGCTGGTTGTCAGCACCGTGAAGCGGCCAGATGATAATCGCGCCGCCATTGCCTGATATGCTCCCAGAGACATCTATCGAAACACCTGATTTCGCAGATTGTATGTAGTAGGCTCCCCTGCCATCATCAACAACAGCCCACTGCTGGTTCAGACCGCCGTGCAGATCCCACTGGATAACCGGCGTGCCCTTGCTCGTGCTCCCTCCGGTGACGTCAAGCGACAGGCCGGACTTCTTGTTAGTAATGGTGTAGTAGCCGGTTGCTGCCTGATACCTCAGGACAAACTGCTGGTTCTCGCCTCTGTGCAGATCCCACAGGATGACCGCAGCCCCACGCACCGTACTGCTGCCTGTGACATCTATCGACCGACCCCCGGGAGCCTTCGTTGTGATGATATAGGTGCCCTCGGGTATGGTTGGGACGATGGTATTGATTCTGAAACTCTGGTTGGTCTGCTGCGATGCGCCCTTCTCCCAGAGGATGAGCGTAGCGCCGTTGCTTGCAACCCCTCCTGAGACATCCATACAGAAACTCTGATCCTTGGCCGAGCTTATGGTATACGTACCATCCGCATTTGCAGTGATAGCCCACTGTTGGTTGGAGGTTCCCAGGTAGCGCCACTGGATGATGGCGCTGTTTTTTTTCATCTGACCCCCTGAGATGTCCAGACAAAGCCCGGAGTTGAGGTTCTCTATCTTGTAGAAGCCGTTGCCTGTTGAGGTGATCCTATAGCGCTGATTGGCGCTGACCCCGCCATCCCAAAGTATTGCCTGTGTGCCTGCCAAAAGCGAGCTTCCGGGCATGTCTATCGTCCGCCCACCCGGCAGCTTTGTGGTAAAGGTGACTACCTTGCCGTCAAAGGCAGGAGCCACGATGGTAAACGGCAGCTCCTTCGTACCACTGTAGTTTCCTTTGCCTGTGACGGTTACGTAGCCCGTACCTGCCGCTGTGTTGTTGCGATAGCTCAGGGTGTAATCGACGCCGTTTGCAAGCGTCTTGCCGTTATAGGTCAGTGTGGGCAGTGGTGTAATCGCGCTCCCGGTCGTCGTCTTCTCTGGGATAGGGGCGGCGTTCACGCTGGTGAGCGAGGCGGGCACGATGCGGTAGAAGACGTTGACGTAATTGTGAAAGTTCCCGCCCATAGTAAAACGTACGGTCATGCATTCGGGCTGATTTGCCGGTGTTACGTTTACCTGCGCGCCTTTGCTCTGGTCGTTACCCTCCTCGGGGTTGGGATTGCCATACACATACTTATAATCGTACAGCAAAGGAGTATTGTAATACGGCAAGCCGGTGCCATCGGTCATCGGACGACCCAGATAGGTGACGTTTGCAACCTTTGGGCGGATGGCGCTGCCCGTGTAGGTAATCTGGACGGTGTTGCCTGATGTGTCAGCCAGCGCCGTGAGGTAGTCCCATTCCTGGCCGCCAAAAACGACCTTGTCATAGACGACACCCTCCGGGCGTGGCGGATCGGTAATCACCCCGTCATACATCATATCTGCCCAGCCGATGCGGTAGGCTGCCTGCGTCTTCTCGCCTTCGTAATTCGGGCTGGATGGCTTTGCCTGCACCTTGACGTCGTATTTATACACGTCGCCATGGACATATTTGTAGTCGTAATACTTGCCGCCCTGCGCCGTGGCATTGCTGCCGTCGTTTGCCAGGTCGATAAGGTTATATTCACTGGGACTGACCTCATTGCCGGCAGCGTCGAGAACCTTGACCGTTGCAGCTGTTGGCTTCTGCTGCTCCCAGTTAAAGATCGTCGGTTGCGCAACAATCGTGCAGTCGGCAATGGATCCTTTGCCGATCTGGTAGGACACCGTGGCACTCAAGGTGCCCCTGTAGTTACCTATGCCGATGATAGTCGCCTGATAAACTGTGCTCCCTGCCGCAGCGCCTGCCGTTGCGGTCTGTGCAATGACACGGAAATCGCCATTCTGGATAAGCGTGCCCCGCGAGGAGGACAAGGTAATGGTTGGCACGGGATCATGCGCCGCAGAATAACGGGCATTCGAGGCGAGCGTTGCCGCAGCACCTATGGTGTTGATGTCCGTACCCGTGGTGTTGAACACCCTGCTGAGAACCGGATAGCCACCATTGGCGTTTGCTGTATCAGGAAGATAGAAAACGCTCCAGCCGTTCGTGGTTGCCGCAAAGCTGTTGAGCTTAGCGATGCTCGTGATGTTCTTGATGTCCACCGGGTTCTCAACTTCAAGATTGTTGATGACGGTGCCTGAATCAGTATCGACGATCTCATGGTCAACTGTCACGGCACGATGATAGACGTTGTCATGGATGTAACCGTTGCTTTCACCTGCGAGGATACCGGTACGAAATGCCGTTACCGTCAACATGACCTGCCCGGACACATAGCAACCGGTCATCTCAATGGCTGGGTAACGAAGCTCGTCGGGGGTGGCAGCATTGACGCGGGATGTGAACCCTCCGGCGATGCCGGCGCAATAGTAACCGGCTCCGGTGACAGAATAGATATTGCCCGCATTGTAGCAGTAACGGATGTCGCCGAGTATGGTGCCACCGATGCCGCCGACGAAGGGCTTGTTCCACCGACAGCCCTTGACATCGCCCGTATTGCTGCAGCCCTCAATCTCGACGAAGCTGCCATTGCCGCCAGCTATACCACCGACACCGCTGAGTCCGATGACTGTTCCGGTGTTCTTGCAATCATAGACGCCCACAACGGTTGGATAGACGGGGTGCGAATCCTGCCAGGCAGCGAAGCCTGGATCAGAGGTTACCGCATGGATATCTTGGTCAGTGGCGTTCAGGTCAAAGGAGTTGCCTCTGTGCAGACCAACGATACCGCCCGTATTGGAACCGCCGAAGCCCGCAGTTGGGTTTGCCAGCGTGCCTGTTGAAGTATTGATGTTGCCGGTGTTTGTGCACGCTCTGATAGAGCCAGAGCTTACACCAACGATTCCGCCAATGCCGCAGGATGCAGAGTATATCGGCTGCCCGAAACGATCAACGCCTCCGGCACCGGCAACCGTAAATGAAATCGCTCCACTGTTGGAGCTGTTTGCTATGAGGGGCGTTGCGGCAATAGGGCCACCAGCCGCTCCAACAAGCCCCCCCACTTCACCCACGAGGTACTTCATGTCGTCGAGTACCGCAACGGTGCCTGTGGATACAGTGATTGTTCCTGTGTGGCTGCTGCCAGACAAGGAGCCGTCGAGATGACCGACCAGGCCGCCGACCTCACGGATGGAACCAATCTTTTCAGTGGGGCTGCTCACTGTTTGACCAGCAATCGCTGCGCGTTGACTCGAGATGACCAGCGCAGCGCTTGAGGAGCAGTTCTCTACCGCACCAGCACTGTAGCCTGCAATGGCACCGACATAACGGATTTGTGGTCCGTTTGCCGCAGCAACCGCAACCGTGATGGTGCCGCCCGAGAGCGTCAGGTTCTTAATCGTGGATGTCGCGCCCGCATAGCCGAACAAGCCAACATAGGTGGTACGCGTCGTGGTGAGTTCAAGGCTCACAATGGATTTGCTGTTTCCGTTGAAGACGCCGTTGAAGGGATGCTCAAGAGTGCCGATCGGTGCCAGATTCACGCCAAGGATGTTTCCTCCAAGGATGATGGTGTCACCTGAAAAGTCGTCCGTTCCAGCGTTGACAAGCTGCGCCAGACCCGCAAGATCCTCGGCATTCGCCAGCGTATAGGGGGAGGATCCCAGGGTATACCAGTCAGTATGCTCCAGGGTCATAAACGAGCCATCCAGTTCCGGGTCTTCTTCACCAGCTGAATCTGTTGCTTCCTCGGCTCGTTCTTCTTCAGGCACGGTGGCGGCAACCTCGCCAGGCTCAGGCGCGTCGGCTGCCGCTTCGGCACTCTCGCCAGGTTCAGGCGCATTGGTGTCCTCGGTGCCCTCGCCGGCGTCAGGCGCATTGGTGTCCTCAGCGTCTCCCGCCGCCTCAACTGCAACCGCACTCGGGGCTATCGCCTCCGGAGGTTCGTCATCGGCAAATACCTGCAAGGGCACAATGCCAGTGAGTGTCGCTGTCAGGACGAAGGCCATTACGATGTTAAAACCTTTGTGCGTACGCATGTCCGTCACTCTCCTTCTCCCAAATCCTCTCGCATATAGAGCTTTCCGGTCATCGGGTCACGGTAGACAGTTCCTACCTCTATATAGCCGCCTCCACCAGAGATCTCATCATCAGCCAAGTCATTTATGTCGGTGACCTCGG
>JAITOC010000078.1 GCA_031290175.1 Coriobacteriales bacterium
TTGTCGTAAGTGTGGCACTGGTCGTTGTCATGGCGAACTCCTACACGATGGAGGCTCGCCCGGTCTGGGACACGCCGCTTCTGTGGCTGTACTACCTGGCAAACGCTGTTTTATCAGGCGCACTTGTCTGTGCCGCGCTTGCAGGGGTAAGGAGACCCACAGACGCGGGCTCCGCTGCCGGGTCTGCAGGCGTACGCCTGGTCTTGACCGTTGCCCTTGCAGGTACGGCACTCACGCTTATAGCCCTTGTCGCCTATGCCGTCTTCATCCCCGCACAGGCAGCGGCATTCACCTCTGTGGGCAACTACTTTGACCCCACACACCCCACCAAGGTCATGGCTGATCCCCAAGGTGCCCTTGCAGGCTTCCTTACAGGAGACCAGGCAGGGCTTTTCTGGGCAGGGGCGCTTGTCATCGGTGCACTCGTGCCCGGGGCACTTGCCTTCCTCGCACGCAAGCGGGAGGGCGCAACCCTTGCCGCCATGGCTGCTGTAGGCGTGCTCTGCGCCCTTGCAGGCGGCATCTGTTTCCGTATGGTGCTTTACGCGCTGGGCTTTACCGTGTTCGTGTTTTACTGATGCACAACGGGCTCCCGTGCGTATGGTTGAACTCAGCCATGCGCCCCTGACCTGCAAACCTGCCGCTGGATCCTGCGCCTCCGCGCTACGCGCTACGCGCAGGATGACGTGGATAAGCCCCCAGAGGGCGCGGATTCCCTGTTCTGCAAACACCGCGACCTCTGGGGGCTTGTTATGGACTTGCTGTTGCCGTGACCTTGCGTCGCGTCAGATCAGACCGATCGATCCGAGTAGTTCGCTGGGGGTCATCAGACAGATGCGCTCACCCTTTTCCAAGTGGATACGTGCTATCTTCAGCTTCAGGCGTTCCGCGCTTTCGAGATCGGTTTTCCTGAACCAAGTAAAGAGCAGGTTCTCTGTTGCAGCACCGACCAGCAGTGTGAACTGTTGTCTGTCACGGATGCGCATCTTCTGTTGCTTGTCGAGTGGCGTCACCGCTCCATCAAAGTAATCGCGGCTCGGCAGAAAACCGTTGACTGTGCCACAGACGATCAGTGTCTTAAAAGAAAGCCCACAGAGGTCTGGCGGTGTGAGGATGCGCACGCAGTTCTCTCCGCCCAGAAAGCGGGGGAAGAACAGCTGCCCTTCTGCGTATGCCACAAGGTCCGCGGGAGTCTGGGCGGACACATCCCCAAGGAGCGCCCATAGCGCGGGGGGCAAGGTGGGGGAGTCGGTTTTGCATACCAGGGCGGATAGCTGCTTCAACAAAGCCTTACCACAAAGTCCCTTACAGCTGTCGATCAGGGATATTCCCTCTCGATAGGCTGTCGCTACCTTCTCGATGGCGGGAGGAAGGGGTGCTGCTGAAGATGTGGGGGGCTGCGCTGTTGTGTTGGCAAGCGCGTCCAGGATACCGACCAACCCGGTATCCCTGTCTGTCGGATTCCGAATCCGGGTCTTAAGCTCCATGAAGAGGGCGCTGTTGGCAAGGTAGTCGCCAAAGCCGCACCAGCAACGCCAGGAAGCCGCGTCTTGAGGATCAGCGACCAAGCGCAGGGCGGTATAGATGCGGGCGGTGATCGAGCGCTCGTGCTCACGGATATCGCCGTTGATCGACGAGGCCTCGAAAAGCCCGTCGGTACGGATGCCGTGCTTCTCCAGTTGGGCGGCGACCTGCCTGCCCCAGATGCGGTGCAAGGCTACAATGCCGATGTCCGCTGGGCGTAGACCTTCGGAGTTGATCAGACACTCGACCTCTACAGCAATTCCCTCGAACTCTTCGGCAGGCGTTTGGAACTCACGCAGTTCCACCTTGCCGGGTGCATCACAGCGGGAGCTATTGGGGGCATCGGCGAACAGAGCGTTCTGGGCAGCCGTCACAGCTTCGCTCCGGAAGGTGGTGTGCAAGGTCTGTGTCTGAGCATCGGGATTGATGGTGATGAACTCATCGATGCCTCCCAGGTAAGGATGGGACTCGAAGACCTCATGGGTGGTGTGGGGATCAGCGGCAATGGTTATGGATCGGGCTGCCAACAACTGCGGCAACAGCTGCGAAGCCCGGCTCAGATAGCCGAAGTCGTCAACGAGGACATGCGTCCACTGCAGCTCTTCAAGCACGGTGCTGTCATCACGCAGAAAGCCGAGCGCCAGCTTGGCGAGCTCAGGTTCCAGCATACCCTGCATGATCCGGAGGTTCTCCAGCAGCATGCCGTGCAACTGCCTTTCCTCAACCATGAACAACCACTCGGGATCGTCTTCGGCAAGCTCAGTCCAACCTCGATAGAAGAACTTCAGTATCTCCCGCAGTCGTCTGGGGCGAATACCGGAGGTCTTCATATCTTCCAGCAGGAAGTTGACCTCAAAACCGGCAAGCAGCCGGGGTGGACGACCGGTAAAGGTGCGTGCCGCGTCAAGTGCGAGCAGTTCAAGTGCCAGGGCGCGTGGCGTGGTGATACGAACACGCTCGGTCACCCTGCTGAGGATCGTTGAACCGACCGTCGTTGAACCGAGCGCAGCCGTGAGACGTGCACCAAAGGCATCTGCCGAGACAGGAGAAGCGCACAGCACCAGGATCTCAGGAGATGCCTGAGTACCGCTGCCTGTGACCTCGACCTGCCCCTCGTCCGTCTCGACCAGCCCGTCTGCCGCAACCAACCCGCCCACATCAGACAGCCCATCGGTCTCAAGCAACTCCAAGATGCGGCGTATCAGCAACTCGGTCTTTCCGGTGCCCGCCCCGCCAAGGATACGCTGGGCATCTGCTGTTCCAAACAGCACGGCATCGACCGCAGGAAGGGTAACGGTCTCCACCATTGGCGGCAGTTCTGCTTCAAAGGACTCCGCGCTCATGTGCTCAGCTCCTGCCTCTCGCCGCCGTCTTTGCCGGGGGGTGCAGTCACTTTGGAGCGCGCTATCGGCAACAGGGGCATCTTCAGCGCCTTGGTGGGGCAAACCTCTACGCACTCGCGGCACTTGCTGCACTCGCACATCGAGGATGCTGAGCGCTCAGGGTGGCGCGGGTCGATACCCTCGGGGCAGACCTGACCACAGAGTCCGCAGTCTGTGCCTTGCGCGGTCTCCAGGCAGGTCTTGTCGTTGATAGTGGGACGGAACGTGCGGTTCAGCTTGCCCAGAATCGACATGAATGCAGAAAGCGGGCAGAGCTTTGAGCACCATTTGCGGAAGAAGATGACCTCCACTGCCAGCAGCAGGGGTACGACGATAATCGACCAGGTCATGTCGCCGCCCCCAAAGAGGCGGATAACCAACAGGATGCTGGCAAAGGTCAGTCCGATCGGGCAGACCAGGCAAAACACGGGAAATCCGAAGATTACTGCCGAGAGCAGTGAGCCACCCAGGATGAAATGGCGGCTGTCAATGGTGCCGCGTTTCTCGGCGCAGGAAGAACAGTCGGTCGTGGAGCACTCGGCAGTGGAGCAGCTGGAGCTTTTGAGCGCTTTCGTCTCCGAGGCAGAAAGGGAAGCAGTCTGTTTCGCGGGATTCTTGCTCAAGAAGCCGCGAATCCTCTGCAGCAGGGGAACCGGACATATCCAGGCGCAAAATGCCTTGCCGACCAGCACAATCAATACAACAACGATGATCAGGGCAATCAGCGCACGAGGCACCAGCATCTTGGATGCCAGCATCGTGCTCAGGGCTCCCAGTGGACAGAGTATGGAGATGTCCAGCCAGCCGATGGCAGAGACGGTGCCGATGCCAATGTTGGTGACAAAACCGATGGTTATCAAGACGACAGCCGCCAAGGCAGTGATGATGCGGATGTTCGCAGTTTTCATGTCGTTTCCTCTCTTCTGCTAGTCGGTGGATGGTGAGAAGCGGGCGAGCATCTCACCGTTCTCATCGAGAGGGCGAACGATGATGGCACGTTCATCGGCACCTTCTGCAATCGAGCCGTTTTGCAGCGAGACGCAGACGCTCTCGCAGGCACCGCAGCCGTTGCAGACATCATTGAGCACGAGGGGGCGGTTGTTGGCATCCAACTCCATAGCCTCGTAGGGGCAGGCGTCGTAGCAGAAACGGCAGCCAATCAACTTGTAGGCCAGACACCATTCCGTATTGATCTCGGCGATGCCAAGGATCGTCTTTTCGGCCGTCGCACCTTCGGGCAGCTGTAGCGCCTGGGTAGGGCAGACCTTCACACAGAGAGGGTCGCCGTCGTTGACCTCCTTGCACCAATCGCAGTAATCGTCATCGAAGTCCAGCGTCGGTGTGCGCATATTGAGTATGCCGTCTTCTATATGTGCAGGCGCGATGACATTGCGTGGGCATATCTCATAGCACTTCTCGCAGTGGATGCAGGCCGAAAGCAGCTGGTCTTCATCCTGCCCCCCAGGGGGTCGGATGAGCGGGGTTTGTCCGATGAAGCGCAAACCCCCCAACCCCAGCATCGCAAGGGTGCCCCCGGCACCCAGAACCACGGTGCGACGGGTCATGCCGGCGTAGGTCTTCTCTTCGTTCTCGCTCATCGATCCCCCAATCATTCGTCGTCTGCGAGCAGGTCTTGTAAGAACTCGACATCGGTTTCGAGGAAGCCTTCTGTCAGCCAGGCAAGCCCTTGGTAGAGGTCGGTTCTGGCAAAGCGCTTCATGTCGGCGGTCATCATCGGTGCCCATGCCGCCAGGTGATCGGTGAGGAAGTTCCGCTGTGTGAGCAGCAGGTCATAGGCCTTGTCGCCATCGTCTTTCTTCAGCGCATCGAGGGCGCGTTGACACAGTATCTGGATGAACTCCATCTCAAGCGCGATGTGATCCTCACCCTCCTTCCAGCTGGAGGTCTTGTTCAAGCCGGCACCCCGGTAGATGGCCAGCACCTCGTCGCGGGCTTCCTGCATCAGGAGGCGCTTCTCCGAGGTGTAGACCGATTCGTAGGGATAAGCCGCAGAAAAGGCGTCTACGCCATGACCGATGAAGACGCGTGAATAGTCCACTGCCAGCTCGGTCAGGCTGTTCTCCCAGATACCTCCCAGGTAGGTGACCAGCAGCCGATAGCCTTTGTCAACCTTGTCATTGCCCGTCCGCGCTGGAAAGCGCAGGGCGCGAAGCTCATGCAACAAGGTCTCGTCGATCTCAACACGGTACAGTCTGCTCAATAAGGCATAGGTGGAAGCACGCTGCTCGCAGAGCTGGATGAGCTCATTGGTGTCCTCTGCCGACAGGCTTGTTTCGTCGGCGCTGGTGGTGGCGCTTGCCCCTGCGTTTGTCGCGGTCATAGTGAGCCTCTCAGTTCATCGTAGGTCGGCGGGATTGACGGACAGGGCGGCCGGTACCGTCTGGGTGGCAGCGAGGATCTCTGCGGGTGTGGGCGGCGTGTAATCGTCGGTCACAGCGGCCAACAGCTCCAGACCCTTCTCGCCTATATCGGTTGTGACCCAGGTCTTCTTCCAAGTCACGGCATCACATTTCTCCAGACGGTCGATAAAGCGCGGTGCGTAGAGACGGGGTTTCTGAACCAAGGGGTCGGAATCCACATGCACGCCCAGCTCTTTGGTCAGGATGCCGCCTTCGCGGGCGCAGAGCTCGAGTATGCGTTTGTAGATGGGGAGGTAGGCGCTGTCGGAGTCGAACAGCTCGGTCATCCGCTCCAAGGGTTTGTCCGCATCGAGTGCGGCACGACCGGCATCGGTGGTGACCCAGTAGATTTCAGGTGGCGTGCCCGGCTTGAGGTACTCGACGCCGTCCTCCACAATCACCTCGGGCTCGACTTTGACCTGCTCAAGGCTGTTGCCCTCTGCGCTCACCTGGTGGATCGCGCCGGCCTGCTCCAAGAGTTTGCTAAGGTCTGCGGCCTTGAAGACCGAATAGTTGTTCTCCTGGAGCCGCTCCACCTCTTCAGCAACGGAACCCACGCGCTGGGGCTGGAGGCAGTAGGCGAGGATGCCGTAGAGCGACTTGCGCTGGGGTGCCATTGCCTTGAGCAGGTCGGCGATGCGCTCATCATCGGAGCGCTCATCGACCCGTTCGACGACTACAGCGCGCTGCTGGAGCAGACCAGGCGCTCCGATGACCTCGACTACCTCGTCGTTGTCCAAGTCGTCTGAGCCGCTGTCTTCAAAGGGGTCGAATCCGTCATCGAGTTCAAACTCGTCGATAAGGGGAGAATCGGGCAATCCGCTCATATCTTTCCTCTCAGATGTTGCCGAATACTAAGCTGTGTTACACTACACAGCAATGAGGCCCCATGGTTGAGACCAGTTTCTGCAAACAACATCCGCTGAGGACAGCGGTTTTCCCTGATGTCATGATAGCTTACCAAGGGAGTTCCAGTCAATGAAGAACAGGGAGAAGAAGCAGAATGGGCTGAAGGGAAAGCTCGGCTCGATTGGTGGGTGCCACCATGCTCTCTGATGAGGTACGCCGTGCGGCTGCCAGCAAAGCGCGCAGACTGCGTGTTCTGGGAGGGGTGGGTAGTGGTAAGACCACTGCCATCGCCAGGCGCGTCGCAGGGCTGCTTGATGCAGGCGAGGATGGGCAGGGGATATGCGTGGTGGCTGCGGGTCGGTCGCAGGCGCAGAAGCTGCGCGAGGCTCTGACCGAGGCTCTGACCGAGACAGGAGTGGTCTTGGGCAACGGCGTGCGGGTGCTGACGATTCGCGCTCTTTGCAGGGAAGCCCTCAGTACACAGAAAGCCCGTGCCGCAACTGCTCGAGAGCCGCGTTTGCTCAACGGCATCGAAGAGCTGTTCCTGCTCGAAGACCTTAAGGCAGCAGGCTTTGAGCCCAAGCGACTGCGCGAGGGTTTGGAGGCTCTCTATCGCAGCTGGGCGGATCTTAGCCCAAAGCAGCCGGAACCGGAGCTTGACGCTTCGTTGAGCGCTTTGCTCATCTCTCGTCATGCCATGCTGCCACAGGAGTTGGCGTATGTTGCCTGGCACTACCTCAAGGGTGCGGAAGACGCGCAGGCGGTAACGTCAGCGGATGTGCCGGCAGCAACATGGACAGACGCGCAGGCAGCAACATCGGTGACAAAACCGTACAAACACCTGCTCGTGGATGATTATCAGGATCTCAGCCGCGCAGCGCAGGCTGTGACAGAGTTGTTGTGCTCGCACAGCCTGGCGATTGCCGGCAATCCGCATCAGAGCTCCTCGGCGCTGGAGACGCACCCTTATCCCCTTGGCATGTTCGAGCCTCGCTGGGAGAGTGTGACAGATGTCGAGACGGTTGTGCTTGCAAAGACAGCTCGTTGTCCACAGCGTATCGCTGCTGGTGTCAATGCGCTGGCGCTCTCGATTGTCGAGCAGGAAAAGCTGCTCAATGTGCCGGGAGAGAGCTCTTCTTCAGACGCTTCAGTAGAAGCCCCGGCGAGCGCTCGGGGTGGCAGGCTCTCTGCAGACGTTATGGGATCTGCACGGGAGTCCGCCTGCGACCTTTTGCTCGACTTTGATGCGGCGACGCCGCTCGGGCAGGTTCATGCTGTCAAATGGGTGGATTCGACCCAGGAGTGTAAGGAGATACTCTCCTGGTTGCGTAGACGTTTCAACGACGAGACGGATTCACTGGAGCCCGGTCAGGTGCTCATCGTTGCCCCCAATCGTGTCTGGGCACGGCAGTTTGCCCGGCGCTGTGAGGCACTCAAGCAATCTTACGAGGCGATTATCTCTGTCAACAGCATGCGTGGCAATCCTCTGCGCCTCGACGCCTCGGCAGGGATGCGCTCTTATACGTTGTTGACGCTCGCGGCACATCCTGATGACAGCGCCGCCTGGCGCTCCTGGTGCGGTTTTGGTGAGGCAGCAGGCAACAGCGTCGCCCGGCAGCGGGCTCAAGGTATCCTCTCCCGTTGTGCAGGAGCCCAGGGGGAGAGGTTGCTGGCTTTGCTCAGCGACGGTGACGATGCGAGCCGCGATGATTTTGAGCAACTTCTGCGCCCTCTGGCTGGGGACGAAGACGCCTGCACGCTCTACGAGCGCGCCAGCTCCCAGCTTCTCGACCCAGTCTTTTGCCGCGAGCATCGGCTGCGTATTGCCACGCCACAGACGGTTGGAGGGTTGGAAGCCAAACTTGTTGTCATCGTTGGTATGGTTGACGGACTGCTGCCGACCACACCCCTGCGCCCTGGGCAGGCCGATTCGCGTAAGGCGGCTGAGCAGCGCCAGCGGCAGCGGAGGATGCTTTATAACCTTATGGGTAAAGCCTCAGAAGAGCTGGTTTTCTCGTTCTTCCAAAAAGCCGAACCGCAGACCGCCGAGCGTCTGGGTTTGGCGGTACGTCGTCTGCGTCCCAGCCAGGGCGGCTCCAGCGCGATGATTGCGTCAAACGGATATCTTGAAGAGATGGGTCAAGCCGTACCCGGTATTGTAAGCTGGTTGCCCTGAGTGCAACCAGAGAGGAGATGAGAAAAGATGCCTGACGTACTCGATTTGATGGATACTCTGAGCAAACTCAATACCACCGAGCTGACCATTCATCCTGAGCGTTGTGTCGTGGTGCGCAACTGCAATGCGAGTTGTCGACGCTGCTCGGTCGCCTGCACCTCCGGAGCCATCGCACTGAAGGGCAATGAACTGGTCGTCAATCCTGATGTCTGTGTTGGCTGCGGCACCTGCGCCACGGTGTGCCCGACCATGGCTCTCGAGGCCCGTAACCCCACTGATTCCGAGTTGCTCCAACTCTCCGTGCGCATCCTGCGCGAGCACTCGGCGTTGCCGGTCTATGCCTGCAAGCCCTTGCTAGAAGAGCACAAGAATGAATACGATAAAGCGCGGGTCATTGGAGTCGGCTGCCTGGGAAGACTGGAAGAAAGCGAGCTGGTCACCCTGATCGTCTCCGGTATCTCACCTTTGCTCCTGGCGCAGGGTGATTGCGCATCCTGTGACCGGGCTGCGGGTCACGAAGTGAACGAAGCCGTCTATGCCACCATGACCACCCTGCTGTCCGCCTGGGGGCAGAACAACCCCATCGTCCTCGTTTCCGGACTGCCCGAGGAGGTGGCGCTGATGAAAAGCGAGTCGGCACGCACCGAAGATGTGGACGGCATGTCACGCCGCGATTTCTTCACCCAGATCAGGACCGGCATTACGACTGCGGCCGGTCAGGCGGCTGTGCAGACCCTGCACCTGGAGCAAGCGGCACCAGACAGCCCCAAACGCTCCGTTGTCAAAGTCATGGCCGACGGCACCTTGCCGCATTTTGTTCCCAGCCGCCGTGAACGGATGCTCGATCATCTCGATTTGATGGGTGAGCCGCAGGCGGAGCGGCTCAATACGCGGCTCTGGGGTTATCTGAGTATCAATGACGAGCTATGCAATTCCTGCAAGATGTGCGCCATCTTCTGTCCGACCGGTGCCATCACAAAATACGATGAGCCGGGCGATGCTCCTGAGACAGGTGTCGAGCACTATCCAGCGGATTGTGTCCAGTGCCGCCTCTGTGAGGACATTTGCCCCAAGGAGGCAATCAACATCAGCTCGGATGTGCCACTGTCTGATCTGGTCAGGGGTGAGATTATTCGTTTTCCGATGAAGGCAGTAAAGCAGAAGCCTAACGACCCCAAACAAATCTATAACGCGATGTACGAACTGCTCGGAGGCGGTCAGATCTACGAGCGTTGAGCAATGCTGAGAGGGCATGCGGCAAGCCCTCTTGGGTTCGATACGTGCACGAATTGAGGCATGCGAAGATTCCATTTCTAGTCCTCATGCCCTACCAACTCAAAGCGAATGAAGGAATCGAGATCCGTATCGAGCTTGATGCAGAGCGCGGTAACTAGGCCATCCGGGCGCTCGAAGTAACAGGGAAAGGCGGTACCGGCCAGCTTGGAGTGTAGGGCAAACTCGGCGAGACGGCTGGGCTTGAGCGTCAGGTTCATGTTGGCTATTTGTAGCGTGAGCTTACCCAGATGCTGCCTGACCGTAATCAACCCATAGGCTGGGTGCTGATAGCTGCCTGCCAACCCTGCGAGCGAGGGCGCTTCCCTGGGCGCAGCAGTGAGCTGCTGGATTTCCAACTTCCTTTTGGCAGTCACGACAGCCCTGGCTTGCCCACATTGGCTTACCCAGTCGTAGTGGCTCGCGCCCAACACGGCGTCGCAAAGGGTATAGGCGATGGCTTCGCAGGCCACAGTGCTATCCTGATTGACGAGGATGGCAAAGGCAAAATCGTGCTCTAGCAAGAAACCGACCATTGCCTTGAACCCAAATATGGTTCCCCCATGATACACGAGGCGGTCTCCCCGGAAGCGCTCGGTATACCAGCCGAGCGCATAGGCAGTGTCGGTAATGAAGGGCAGAGCCTCCTCGGTCATCTCTCCTTTTAGGATGGGAGTTTGAGCTTGATGGAGCTGCGTAAAGAGCTGTGCCGGGAAGATCGCTTTGCCCTGGAGTTTTCCAGCGCTCAGATTGACCTTTGCCCAAGTGAGCAAATCGCCGATGCTGGCGCTGAGTGCCCCTGCGCCGCCCGTGCTATCGTCGTTGCTGTTGATGTAGGGCACATTGACAGAGCCGAGGCGTAGCAGAGGGCGAGCATAGTTATCGTTGGCGCTGCGTTGGATGCCGCATCGGGTGTAGGTTCGCCTCATATCCAAGGGGTTCAGGATGCGCTCCTGCACAAACGCATCCCACGCTTGACCCGACAGGCGTTCAATAAGCAGCGAGAGTACACCATACATCTGGTTTTGATAATGAAAACGCTCGCGCAGGGCGTAGGCAGGTTCCAGATAGCGCACACTTTGTGCCATCTGCGCCAGACTGCGTTGTTGATTGGCAAAGGTCGCGATGTCGTGGCGGGGCAGCCCGGTGCGATGACTGAGCATGTCGCGGGCTGTGACCTGTGCGGTAAGCTCGTCGGTATACATCCTGAACTCTGGCAGATACCTGACAACGGGCGCATCAATGCTCAACAGGCCTTGTTCCTGCAAGAGCAGTATCGCTGTGGCGATAAACGACTTGGAGCAGGATGCCAGGCGATAGACGGTGTCTTGATTGGCAGCCTTGACAAGAAAGGCACGATGGCCCTTTGCGTAGAGATACTCCTCGCCTGCAAGGGCCGCACCAACGCAAAGCGACGGCAGATGCAGGCGACGAAGCGCATCATCGGCGATGCCTGTAAGTATGCTCTGGTCAATCATCCGCTCACCCGGGTATCAAGCTTCGGGCTCTTTGCTTGCAGCTGCCGTTTTGGCGGCGCGCATGGCAGCAGCGTCTTTATCGGTGGGGCTGAAGAAAGCCATGATCAACATACCAAAGCCAACAACAAAGGGGAAGTAGGCAAAGAAGCCGATGAACACCTGCTGGGTGGCAGCGTTTTGCACGGGCTGGAGTATCTCAGCGGTAGGTGCCAGATAACCGGCAGCCTGCATTGCCATTCCTAGCGCAAATGCCAGCACGGCCTGGGCGATCTTCAGAATCAGACCACGCAGGGCCTGCACGGAGCCCTCCAGACGGTAACCCTTCTTCCACTCCACGATTTCGATGGACTCATTGAGGTTGGTGTTGATGCTGACCACGGTAAAACCCATCGACACACCCATCAAAGCTGCGGCAACAAGGGTCAAGGTAAAACTGGTGGGTGCAAAAAACAAGGGGATCTTTGAAATAACCATGGCAATGGATGCAATGATCAACAGGCCGCGCCGCCCGATGCGTTTGTTGACGATACGCACGATGGGCAAGATGAGCAGCGCCGTCACTATCAGGATGGGAGCAAGGATGCCCTCGCCGCCTGGGCTGTCCAGGACGTAGGTAGAAAAGTAAACCACCGAATTCAATGATGCTGAAAGCGCAAAGGTGTAGAAGAGATTATAGCCAACGATTGCTGTGAAGTTGCGCTCGGTGAGCAGGATGCCAAAGGCCTTGAAGAGACCAACGCGTGTTTTGTCACTGGGTTGAGGGCGGATTCGCTCACGCGCGACGGCATACATGATGAACTGACAGACTCCAAAGACCACCATGACGATGATGATCGTGCCCCGGAATCCTGCCTGTTGATTCAAGACATTGCCCGCAGCGTCCACTCCGCCAAAGAAGCGCATCAACAGTACGGAGAAGAGCGAGGCAACTATCGGGCCTAAGCTTGCCCCGATGGCCGCAAAGGTAGCCAGTGAGACGCGCTCCTCGGGCTTGTCTGTAAGAACCGAGGGCAGGGAGACATAGGGTATCCCTAAAAAGGTGGCAAAGGAGTCCATGACGCAGTAGACAACCAGGGCGTAGACGAAGGCCTGCCCGGGCTCAAGGCTGGGCATCCAGAACAGGATGATGACGAACAACACGGTGGGGATGGTTGCCCATTTGAGCAGGGGTCGGATCTTCTCGCCATTCTTGAAGCGAATGTTGTCGACAATCAGTCCAACCAGCGGGTCGTTGACGGCGTTCCAGATAGTGCAGACCAGCACCAGCGTGCCAGCCAATGCCGGGGGGATACCAGCGACATTGGTATAGAACACCAGCAGATAGAGACTGAAGAATTGCAGGTAAAGCTCCATTGAGCCGTCCTGACAGGCATAGCCTATCTTCTCGCGCAGGCGTAGCCTGTCCGTTGGTGCTGGTGGTGCGCTCAGGTGGGTAGTATCTGTTGCCATGGTTTTCTCCATCCGCTCGTGTGGGCAGTATCAAGTGCGTGGCAGGATATCTTCTAAAACAGGAGAGAGTTTGCGTAGAGCCTTGACTTGGGCTGGATTCAACTCCGGGTCGCTCTCGAACTCACCAGCAGCTATGCGCTTCTCCAGACTCCTGAAATCCAGTAAACGGGCATCAACGCAGGTGCCCTTCTCGCCGTTGCGGCGATAGGCATAATAGGGCTTGAGTTCTACAGAGTGAATGGCAACGCTGTCATCGGAGCAGCGCATAAGCTGCACGCGGGCCAGTGCACCAAGAGCCGAAAACGCCACCTGGGGCAGTTGGCACATCAGGTCGCCGAGGGCGTAGAGGATTAGTCCCTCGCGCTCGCGACCATCCTCGTCGTGCCAGGTATAGCGCTCCGCCGGTTG
>JAITOC010000012.1 GCA_031290175.1 Coriobacteriales bacterium
GACTTCGAAGCTGAAGGGGGCTTTGAGCTCGTCTTGGAATGTCGTGCGCATCGAGTTGCCGCATGCATCGCAGAGGTGCAGGCGATGTGTGTCGTCGCCTGCAATGTGGTAGTAATGCAACTTGCCCTGGTTCTGCGTGCCGCAAACGGCGCAGCGGAGCCGCTCGAACTCCCAGTGGGTTCCGCAGGTTGAGCACCAGAGCAGTCGTCCCTTGCCCAGGCTTGAGGGCGTCTCGCCCACAAAGGCCGATGTTGCTGCGCCGCCGCACACGGGGCAATGGAGCGGTTTGCTGTGGATGGTGTTGCCCTCTTTTACGTCGAGGGTGCCCATAAGCCTTTGCGCGGCGGGTTCAAGCTGTGTCCGTAGCGCGTAGGCAACAACAAGAAGCAGGGGCTTTGCTGTGGTCGGGGCGGCTGCACTCGCATCCCCAGCCGCCGAGAGCTCGATCAGACTTGCGCAGGACGCAAGGTACGCATGGGGGTCAACGCCCGCCTGCGCAAAGTCGCTCGCCGCAACAAAGGCTTCCCAGTCATAGCTTGAGAGCGCTTCGCACACCGCCGAGCCAAAGCCTGCATTCTGCACCATATAGGTCGCGATTTGCTCAAGGGCCTGGGCAAAGGCTTCGGGATCAAGGGCAGCCGGAGCCAGGGAGAGCAGGGGCGTTTGCGCCCAGTAAGCCGCTTCGAGGTCGCTCTTTGGGAGAAGCCTGGGACGCGATGCGCTCTCGGCTAGTGTGTCGGGGGCGTCAGGCGCACCCAAAGCGTCGGGCACAACTGCCGTATCCCCCTTGAGCGCACTCAGCTGCTGCTGGATGACCCAGAGACCCTTGAAGAAGTCGAGCAACACGACCTGGCGGGCGGGCAGTATCCCCCGATATGCCCCAACCGCCGCCTCGATGATTCTCATGTCCATATACTTGTTGCCTTAATCCTCTTCTACGACGTTCTTGCCGTCTTCGAGTTCAGTGCGAGCCCAGTGACCCCAGTGATAGAGGGCGGCGCTCTCCTTCACGCGGCCTTTGCCCCACATCAAGGATGCCATGCCGCGGTACGGCTGAAAGATGCCTGCTCCCAGGAAGATATGCGCGATACCAAAGACGCAAAGCAAGACAAAGGCGAGGTCATGCACAAAGTGTGCGACGAGCAACACCGTTGCGCTGAAGGTGAACGCCGAGGTGCCCAAAAGCAAGGTCACACCACTTCCGGCGATGAGAAAGGCTGCGATGAACAACAGCCCGTCTGCCACGCGCTGACCCGATTTGACCTCATGCTGGTCGGGCATGTGAACGCGCTTGGGACCGAGCATATAGGGCACGAAGCGCTTCATAAACGTGACATCGTCCTTATCCCATTTGGCAAAATAGGACTTGACTATATGAGCGACCCCTTTGGGTGCGATAAGTGCGCTTATGAGGGGCACCAGGATGAAGACGAGACCCAGACCGCGATGTGCCATACGCAGCATGAATACCACATGTGCCGGCAGGAGGGCAGTAAGCGGCGGAGCCAGGACGAAGAGGCCAGTTATGGCCAACAGGATGCAGCTGGAGGCAGTCACCCCGTGGGTAATACGTGCTTGAAGTGAGTGGCGTTTGATTGAGCGGGTCATGGTCACTCCTCTCCTTCCTGGCCATTGCCGACTTTGACTACCGTCCCTGTGGTCTCATCGATGGTCTCTTTGGTGGTCACGTCGTAGCGGAGCTGGGGCTGCTTGTAGCCCACACCGGTGAGGAATGAGGTGGCAAGACCGACGACGGTGGCACCCGCAGCAAGGGCGATCACAGGCTTGGCTATGTCTACCAACTCTGCGAAGGGATTGATCTGTGGGTCGACGGGCAGGCCATGGGGGGTAAGGCCGTACTTCGCAACCGTGATAACATGCAGACCGTCCAGCTCATTCTCGCCATAGAGAACTGCATCTTTGAAGCCCTTTGCCTGGAGGTAGGCAACGCGCTCTTTGCCGAGCGCAAGCATCTCTTCACGGTCACCAAACTTCAGAGCCTCCGGTTGGCAGGTCTGCACACAGGCAGGAGTGCGTCCGTTTGCGACGCGCTCGGGGCAACCGGTGCACTTGTTTATCTTGGGCTTCTTGCCGTGGTAGCGAGGCACATCAAAGGGGCATGCTGTTGAGCAGTACTTGCAGCCGATGCATTTGTCCTCAGTAACAGTGACAAACCCGGTGCTCTCTTCAACAGAAAGTGCACCCGATGGGCAGATCGAGGCACATGCCGGGTTGGAGCAATGCTGACAGCTCCGGCGGCCAAATGCCCACCTGACACGGTTCCATTGCGTGTCTGGGTCGCCTGCCGCCTCGTCAAACGAGATAATCAGGCGGGTGTCGCCATTGAGATCCAGCGGCGATTGGTAGGAGCCGGTGAAGCTCTGGACGTTCTTCTCTGTGGGCGAAGGGAGCCCATTCCAGCACTTGCAGGCAACCTGGCAGCCTTTACAGGCGGAGCAGCGTGACGCGTCGAACAGAATCGCAAGATCAGCCATGGTTGTCTCCTATGCTTTCTCTACGTTGATAAGGAATGCTTTGAACTCCGGGATGTAGCTGTTGGGGTCGCCAACGTTGGGCGAGAGGTCATTGACGGTGTCGCCCGTTGAGAAGGTGCCTGCCCAACTCCAGTGGTGCGTCATTCCGGCCTGGTGCACCGTCTTTCCCCCCAGGGTAAACGGCTTGAAGCGCTTGGTGACCATCGCGCTCACGACCACGCTGCCGCGGTTATTAAAGACGCGTACATCGTCACCATTGGTGATGCCCTTCTCCGCTGCGAGCTCTTCTGAGATCTCGATGAACTGGGCGGGCTGTGCCTCTACAAGAGCCGGGCAACTGCGGGTCTGGGCACCGGTCTGCCAGTGCTCGACCAGGGAATAGGTGGTCACGGCGATGGGATAGTCCTCAGCACTGCCGCGCTGCACCGACTCGTGGTCGGCAAACATGATGCAGGGCGAGTTATCGCGACCGTTGAGGATGTTTCCTACCGGGGACTCAAAGGGCTCGTAGTGCTCGGGCAAGGGCATGTCTTTGAGCTGTGTGCATATGAGGCGGGCGTTCTGCTCCCAGGCCATGAAGAAGGCCTTGTTGTTGGGTGGAACCCAGGTAACGGCACCGTCGGCTGCCACACTGCGAAACGCGAAGTCGGGTACGTCGTTGGTAGCCCACTCGTCGCCGGTCCATTCGACCAGCATGCGCTCAGGGTTCCACGGCTTGCCCTGCAGGTCTGCCGACGCGCGGTTATAGATGATGCGGCGGTTGAGCGGCCAGGAGTACGCCCATTGCTGGTACATCCCCAAATCACCCTTATCCTCACGGATGCGGCGCCCGATGGGCTGTTGCGCGGGGTCGAGGGGGGCATCGTTGTTGCTGTAGAAGCCGGTGTAGATCCAGGTGGCACAGGAGGTCGTGCCATCGGCCTTGAGGTCTGCAAAGGTCGTGAGAAGTTTGTCATCTGCAACGGTATAGCCGTTGAGTGCTCGTGCCACCGCGCGAGGGTCGCACACATCGTCGATGTGGTAATCCCACTTGGTGTTGAGGATGGGATCCGGATTGGCACCGCCCTCTTTATCATAGAGCCTGACAATCTCCTTCCAGAGAAGGTCGCAGATTACGTAATCGGGTTTTGCCTCGTTGAAGGGGGCAACCGCCTCGTAGCGCCACTGCAACCAGCGGCCAGAGTTGAGAATGGTGCCGCTCTTCTCGTATATTAGGGCAGCGGGCAGGAGGAATACCTCGGTGTCGATGTTGGCGGCGTCCATGTCGGGAGCCTTCCAGAAAGAGGCGGTCTCGGTCTCGGTACAGTCGACGCAGACCATCCAGTCGAGCTTTGCCATCGCGTTGCGGGTGAACTTGGCGTTTGCGGCAGAATGCGCGGGGTTCATCCCCCAGAGGAAGTACCCCTTGATGAGACCAGAGTCCATGTGCTCGAAGGTCGAGATCGTCGTGAAGTCGATGCCATCCCCGATCTTGGGGAGCCAGTCGTAGCCAAAGTCATTTTCCAGGGTTGCGTGCTCGCCAAACCACTCTTTGAGGGCAGAGATGAAGAACTTGGGCTTGTTGGTGTAATAACCATCGCATTGCGTCTCGGTTTCAAGCCATTCACGCAGCGTGGCGTGATGGGCAACCGTGGGCCACTTGAGGTAGCCGGGGAAGTCATAAACGAGCATTGCCATATCGGTCGCGCCCTGGACGTTGGGCTCCCCGCGCATGGCGTTGACGCCGCCTCCCGCAACACCCACGTTGCCCAGCAACAGCTGGATAAGGCTCATGGCGCGGCAGTTCTGACCGCCAACGTGGTGCTGGGTCTGACCGAGGGAATAGAGGATGGTTCCGCTCTTCTCCGGAGCGCCGGTGGCAGCATAGGTGGCGTAGACGAGCTCGAGGGTCTGCTTGTCCATGCCGCAGATGTTGCATACCGTATCGAGGTCATAGCGTTCGTAGTGGCTCTTGAAGGTCTGGAATACCGTGAGCGGGTCGGTGAGGGTAGTATCCTTCTTGGGGACACGCTTGGGCGGCGGGGTAAACGTGGGGACGCCCTTGGCGCTCACCCATGAGTAGGTGCCGGTAGGCGAGGTGTCCCACGCAACCGACTCGTCCACCTGATAACCCCACTCGCTTGTCTCATAGGCGTGCTTGTCCTCGTTCCAGCCGCTGAACAGACCCGTCTCAACATCGAAGTCGTAGCTGGGGTTGAGCAGGTACGACGCATTGGTGTAGTTGGTGACATACTCTTTTTGCCAGAGATCGTTCTGAATGATGTAGTTGAAGAGTCCGCCGTAAAACGCGATGTCGGTTCCACAACGGATGGGGCAGTAGATGTCGGCATTGGCGGCGGAGCGCGTGAAGCGGGGATCCACGACAATCCAGGTCGCGCCCCTGTCCATAGCCTTCTGAACCCACTTCGCGCTTATCGGATGGTTCTCAACATTGTTGGAGCCGCTGGTTAAGATGACGTCGGCGTTTTGGTAGTCGCACCAATGACCGGTCATGGAGCCGCGGCCAAAGGTTGCCGCCAGGCCAACGACGGTAGAACTGTGGCAGACACGAGCCTGGTTGTCGATGGCGACGACCCCAAGGGAGCGCATCGACTTGACGATGAGGTACTCTTCTTCGGAGTTCTGCTGTGAGCCACCCAGGCTGGCGATGGCCTCGGTGCGGTTGACCGTAAGTCCGTTCTCGGTCTCGATAAAGCTTGCATCGCGCGTGTCCTTGACCTTGCGGGCGATGCGCTCGATGGCGTCGTCCCAGGAGATGTCCTCCCACTCAGTGCCACCGGGTTTGCGGTAGCGCGGGCTGGTGACGCGACTGGGGTTGGGGATTACCTCGCGGGTCTCAGGGTCGATGATGTTGCGGAGTTGGAACATTGCGGCACCTTTGGAGCAGAGACCGCCCTGATTGATGGGATGGTCGGTGTCGCCTTCAACATTGATGAGCTCTCCGTCGCGAACCGAGCAGATGCTGCCGCAGCCCCCGGAGCAATAACAGCAGATGTTGCTGTACTC
>JAITOC010000045.1 GCA_031290175.1 Coriobacteriales bacterium
ATGGACGCACCTGTGTTGAGGACGTTTTGCGCTTTGCCATCCTCGGCATCATATGTCTGTACACCGTCGTCCCGCTCCTGGATAGATTGCTTGAAAAGCTCGGTCACACAAAGGCGCGAATCTTGTTCTTCATCGTTGCGGGAGTATTCCTGATCGACTGCGTATACTCTGTCTTTTTCCCCTTGACCGTTTAAGGGCACCTCTCATAACTGTTTGCATTCCTGCACTGTCGCAACCGTAAAGATGAGTCAGGCGCCAATTGACACCGATCAGATACAGGATGCAACTATGGGCGCCCCTAAAACGCGCCCATACGGGTACCTCTCATTGTGAGTGAGCAGCGATAATTTCGTTGAGGGTGATGTGCTCGTTTCTGAAGCGAGCATCAGGGTTCTTCTCGCCTTTGATATGGATTGCCTCTGGCGGGCACGACTGGATACAGGCAAGGCAGCTATCGCAGTTTTTGCCGAATGTTGGTTTCTCGTCTACTTTGACATTAGCCCGAGGACACACCTTTACACAGATGCCACAGGCGTTGCAGCCCGAGCAAACAGTCCCTTACGCCGTTGCCACCCCGAGTTTCTCCCGGTAGGTATTCAAAGAGTACTGAGTGATATTGGAGCGGTTGATGATGCCCACCATCTTGCCGTTCTCAAACACGGGCGCCTTCTTGAGGTGGTGCTCGCCCAGAATGTTGCAGACCTCGCCAAGCTCCATATTGAGATCGACACCGATGACGTGCTTGGTGGCAATCTCAAAGACCGGCAGCTGCACCAATGAGGCAAGCTTCTCGTCAAACTTCTCGTTATCGTTTTCGATGATGAAGGCATACGGGCTTTTGAAGGCGGCATGCTGGTCAGCGAGATAACGCATGATGTCGCCATCGGAGACGAAGCCGACCACCGCGCCCTCGTCGCTCACCACGGGCATCCCCGAGACGCCCTTGTCAACAAAGCCACACAGGGCGTCAAAGACCTTGTCGCTCTGCTTGAGCGTGTAGACGTCATGCAGTACGATCTGCGCGAGCACCGAGGGAGCGGCATGAACCTTTGCGGGCACCTTGTAACGACCAGCGCGCAAAGACAAAACGAAGCCGACGGCTCCAACGAGCACCAACAGGAGGCTCATGGTCGAGAAGCCCTGGCTCGCGGTAACGCTCGGCAGAGCTCCCGGGTTCATCCCCGCCATGAAGCTCGTGGCAGCAGTGAAGATGCCTGAGAACACCGCGACGCCGATACATCCCGCAATCTGGAAGCCCGTGCTCATTATGGTCACACCATGGGCGTTGAGCTCAGGGGCAAGACGCGAGAGCGCAAAGCTCTGGACGGGACCGATGATGAGCGCCGAGCCAATCATGACCGGGAGGTACAGTAAGGCGAGAAGCACGAGGTTGCCGGTGCTGATGAATAGCGACAGGATAAGCGCAAAGGCTGTCATCAGGATAAAGCCTGCAAGCAAAAGCGTCTTTGCCCCGTGCTTGTCGTAGAACTTGCCAGCAAAAGGAGCGATGACCGCCGCAAGTACGATAGCGGGCGTCAGGGTCAGGGCTGCAAACAGCGGAGGTGCGCCAAACGAGGTCTGCAAGAAGAGGGGGATCAGGATATTGAAGGCAAAGACGATGATGAGCGCGAGCATATTCATGATTACACCGATGGTGAACGCGCCAACCTTGAGTGCGTTTAAGTTGATAAGGGGGTGCTCGAGTTTGTTCTGGCGCACAACGAAGCAGACAAGTGCACATGCCCCGATGACCATCGTGATGAGCGAAACGACAACCGAGCCCTCGAATATGGTAGACAAGCCATAGAATATACCAATCAGGGCAAGGCTTATCAGAATGACTGAGAGCGCATCCAGTTTTGGGCGCGTTAATTTTGCGACCGTGCTAAGCACGGAGGCACCAAAGGCAAAACACAGCGCCGACAAACCCGCAAAGAACCAGAGCAGCATATGCCAGGTAGTGATGCTGAGTAAAATGCCAGACAATATAACACTTATTGATGGTCCCAGCGTTGTCATGGCGCCCATGAGCCCCATGCACGCCCCCAGTTTCTGCCGAGGGGCAACGTCAAGGGTGATATTCATGGCAACCGGAATCAACAAGCCGGTACCCAGCGCCTGGATGGTGCGCCCCACCAGCAACACGGCAAAGTTGGGAGCTAGCCCACCGATGATACTGCCGACGAGCAGCAACGCGATGATTGCCAGGAAGAGGGCACGCGTTGGGATACTGCGATAGAGGAACACCGCAACCGGAACCATAATAGCCGCGCCCAGCATATAGGCAGTAGCAAGCCACTGAACGGTGGAGATGCCAATTTCAAAGTCGGCCGCTATGGGAGCAAACGCCACCCCCAGGAGCGTCTCGTTAAAGGTTGCCAGAAACACGGCAAACGCCGCCACAGCAATGATCATCTTCGGGTTGCGTAGTGTAGTAGACAAAACTATCCTCTCTATTTTGGGCATAAAAATACACCCTCGGTCCTGTGCACCGTAATCAGATTTGCGCACAGAGAACCACGGGTGTCGTTACGAACTGGCAGAAATCTATTTGATTAAGCGAACGGCAGAGTATGAAGCAAGCTCTCGAAAATGTCAAAGTGCCGCGCGCGAGGAAGGTCGCATTGACTCGCAAAGAGAAGCGTCCTTTAGGGCACCTCTCATAACCGCTTGTACGTTAGATTGTGAGTCAATGTGCCCCAGGTCAAGGCAGCGCATGACGGGACTAGCAGGGCTCATGCCGTTATGCGCTAACGCGGAGCTGGGGCACATTGGCCGCAAGTTGGCGTGCAATGGGTTTTAGCGGTGCCCTTTACTTGAAAAGCACCGTAATCGCCAGGGTGTTGCCCTCCAGTGTGGCGCTGACGCTGCCATCCATCTGCTCGACCAGGAGTTTGACGATGGCCAGACCAAGACCGGTACTCTTTGTTGTGCGCGATACATCGGCAGTGTAAAAGCGGTTGAAGAGCTGGTCGATTACGAGTGCTTCCGGCTCGGTGAGACGGTTGGTAATGGTGAGCTGCGTGGGCTGCCCCTCGCCATCAGGTTGACCCTCATCGCCTGCTTCAAGGTGCACAGAGAACCATTCGACGCCATGAGAGAGGGCGTTGCCGAGCAGGTTTTGCACGATGCGCCGCACGGCGTCCTCATTGGCGATAACGCTCACCGGCTGCTCGGAGATGCTCGCTTCCACTACGAAGCCTGCATGTGTGAAGTCATCGTAATAGCTTGCTAGTATATCGCGCACAACAGAAGCGAGATTAACGCGCTCAAGCGGTGCGTCCTCCCCTTCCACCAGTTGCGTGAAGGCAAAGAGCTGGTCGATGAGCTGCGTAAGCGTGTCGAGCTTGGTGCGTACAACCGTGGCATATGCAAGCCGTTGTGCCTCGCTTAGCGCAGGATCCTCCATGAGCTGCAAATAGCCAACGGCGCTGGTCAACGGTGTGCGCAGGTCATGCGAGATATTGGTGAGCGCTTGTCGCAGCTGCGCGTCTTTGCGACGCAGGGTGAGCTGCTCGGATTGATGCCGGTCCAGAAGCCCGTTGATCTTCAGCGCCAGTGCGACGACCTCTCGATCCCGGGTCTGGGTAACCAGCCGCATCATGGTGTCGTGCTTCTCGATACAATCCAGACGCTCAGTAAGCCCACAGATGTCTCTCCGCAGACTCACGAGATAGATTACCCCGATAAGCAGCGCCAGCACCAGCAGGACGACCGGGGGAATAAATCCTATGGGCATGGCGTGTCCCTCCCTTCCCCGGACAAGGCTTACTTGATTTCACTCCTGCGGAACAGTACCACACCGAGCGCGGTGCTTGCCAGGAGGTAGAACGCGCCCAACGCGAGCCCCCGGATGAGCTCCGCCTGCTCCAAGTCTCCAAACTGTGCAGCAAAGCGACCCATTGTGTAGGTGAAATCGTAAGACACAATCCACTCGACACCGGCAAAGGAAATAATGCTCAAAGCAATGCTTACGCCAAAGAACAGTGCGAGGAATACCGCGATGCATACCACACCCCGCCGCGAGATGAAAATGATAGCGCACCCTGTTGCGACCATCGCCAGAATCATAAAGCTCTGTGTCGCAATTGATGTCAGCAGCGTGGCAGAGCTGCCGACGTACGCCATCTCGGGGGGTGCGGGCGAGATGAGTTCCGCCGCGAAGTTGACCGCAATGCCCAGCAGATAGAGCAGCTCGCTCAGAAGGAAGCTCAGGATCAGGCGCGCGGCATACAGGGAGGTGCGCGGGGAGCCGTTTGCCAGGGCATTCTTTATCGCAGCCGTGTTGAAGTCCGGCGCACAAACCGCGTAGATTATGGCGAGAATGAACGGGATTACAAGGGTGATCTGGGTCGTAACGACCAGGGGAGCAGGGTATTCAGAGAACAGCGCTCCCATTGCGATGCCGGCGAACAGAAGTGCGTAGGTGCTGTAGATGACCTTACCGTGCGATAACCGATAGAGGTCGGCTCTGATGATGTTAAACATGCCAAATCCTTTCTACGCCACTTGATGGTTACGAGGGTCGATAAGCTCGGTGAAGAACTCCTCGAGATTATCTCCGAGCTGTTGCAGACCGCTCACGAAGATGCCGTGCTCAAAGAGGGCGCGTGCCAGTTCAGCCGGTTGCAGAGCCTGGTCGTATATCCTGATTTCCGTGGCGCTCACAACCTTGAAGTCGCGCAGCCCCAGCTGCCCCTCCAGCACGGTAGCGGCGTGTGCCGCATCGTCCACCGTGATATGCGAGGCGCGACGGCACCGCTCCGCAAGCTCGCGGTCGGTGACCTCCAGCAGCAGCTTGCCCTCGTGGATGAAGCCGTAGCGGGTAGAGACCTGGGCAAGCTCGGTGAGGATGTGGCTGGAGATGAGGATGGTAACGCCCTCGCTGCTGAGACGCTTGATCAGGTCTCGTATCTCAACGATACCCGTGGGGTCGAGCCCGTTGATGGGTTCATCGAGGATCAGGAAGTCCGGGTTGCTCATCAACGCAAGCCCTAGACCCAGGCGCTGTTTCATCCCCAGGGAGAAGTCCTTGAAGCGCTTTTTGCCTGCGCCTGCAAGCCCCACGAGCGCAAGCATCCGTGCGACACAATCGCGCTCGAGTATGCCGCGCTGCAGGCGGTAGGTCTCGAGGTTCTGCGTGGCAGTGAGGTTGGGATAGAGCGCTGGCGACTCCACGATGCTGCCCAGACGACTGCGCACGTGCTGCAGGTCGCTGGCGGTGTGTGCGCCCATCAGTTCGATCTCTCCACTGTTTGGCAGGGTAAGCCCGGTGACGAGACGGATCAATGTGGTCTTGCCGGCGCCGTTTTGACCCACCAGCCCGTAGACGTCGCCCCGGTGCACGGTCATATTCACCTGGTTGACCGCATGCTGCTGACCATAGGTTTTTGTGAGTCCCGTGGTTTTAAGGATGATCTCTGACATAACGTGCTCCTTTTCGTGATTGCTGCTCTTGCACTGACCACGATACCAAGCAAGGCTTACAAAAGCCTGATGCAAGTCTTAAAAGAGTCTTAAGGGCACATCTCATAACCGCTTGTGCGTCAGATTGTGAGTCAATTTGCCCCAGGTCAAGGCAGCGCATGACGGGACTAGCAGGGCTAATGCCGTTATGCGCTAACGCGGAGCTGGGGCACATTGGCCGCAAGCTGGCGTGCAATGGGTTATGAGAGGTGCCCATAAGAATGGATAGGACACGGGGTCTGCTCTGGCGTCCTAACGAGCCCGTGCCCTACTCTGACATCCTGAAGCCGATGCCCCAGACGGTGGTGATGTACTCTGTGTCGCGATCTAATTTTGCTAGTTTAGAACGCAATTTAGAGATGTGCACATTGATGGTGTTGTCGTCACCGAGAAACTCTCCACCCCAGACGCTTTCATAGAGGCTGTCCTTGGTAAAGACTCTGGTCGGCGCACTCATCAGCAGCTGCAAAACAGCGAATTCGGTCTTGGAGAGTCGGGCGGGGTGCCCGTTCAAAAAGGCGTCAAAGGCATCGCCGTCGCACACAAGGTTCTTGTGGCGGAGCAGTTCGTGACCCTCCCTCTCGCCAGCCGCCCCCTGCGGGGCATCGTGGTCACCGCCCTTTTTGGGGGCAGCAGCAGCCTGCGTGATGCGGAGTTGCACGTTGACGCGCGCCAGCAGCTCGCGGGTGTCAAAGGGCTTGGTAAGATAGTCGTTAGCTCCCGCTGAGAGCAGCTCCACGATGCTGTCCTTGCTGGTCACCGCCGTGAGCATGATAACGGGGGTTGTGCAGGCGCCACTACGCAACTCCCGCAGCACCTCAAGCCCACTCTTGCCCGGCAGCATCAGATCCAGGAGGATGAGGTCGAAGCGTTCACGCTCCAACACCAGCAGCGCCTCGCTCCCCGAGTAAGCCGTGGTAGTGTCAAAGCCGCTCCCGCTCAGCAGGGTAACGAGCAGGGCACTGATGTCGGCATCGTCCTCGACGATGAGTATCTGGGGTGAATGTAACATGCTGCTTATTGTATCAAACGTTGAGAACGAGACGTCCTATGCAGAGCGCCTCTTAAGCCTATGCTTGTAAGTGTGTCAGGCAATCATATCTCTTGACACGCGCACCCGTCGTCTCAATCTCATGCAGCGCCGCTGCTCAAGTAAACAGGGCATCGAGGGTGAGTTGCGAGGGGATGGCGTTGGAGTATTGGTTGTGCTTGGTGCCAAAGGTCGTGATAAGGGTTGTCTGAACCACCTTGCGTGTTTTGGTCTCAGTCACAAAGGCAGTGCGTTTATCGCGCAGCACGGCATCGTATGCCTTGTCGATGACGAACTCGTTTGCGACGTATTTCATCTCGCAGAGATTGACTACGTTGTCGCGGCGGTCTATGACCAAGTCAACCTGTGCTCCAGGGTCGGATTCCTTGCTGCGCCACGATGACACCTCGGTGAGCACACCGGAGACACCCAAGCCCCGCCGTATCTGTGGGATATGCAGTAGGCAAACCTGCTCAAAGGCGTAGCCACTCCAGGCACCGTGCGCACTGGTTGGACTGAACTGCAACCAGTAGTTCTCGTTGTAGGTCTCGCGCTTCTCGTTGAACCTCAGATGAAAAAGCATAAAGGGGTCGACCATCTGGTACAAACGCCCTCGCTCTTTCTTACCAAATGCCCGATAGGAACGGATGAACCCGTTGTTGATAAGGTCGTCTAACGAGCGCTTGAAACTCCCTCCGTCAGATAGCCCGGTCTTTTCCAATAATTCTTCTCGAGTAAGCCCTGTCCCCTTGCTTGCGAGGGCTTCGACGATAAGCTGATGGCTCTGAGCCTTCTTGAAGAGGGAGCGCAGAAGTGTGTGGTATTCGTTGCGCAGGGGCGCGTTGGGAGTGAAATAGAGTGCATCGACATTCTGATACAGGCTGAATCGCGCATCCATCAGCCGCAGGTACTGGGGGATGCCACCAAAGATCATATAGGCCTCGACCATCTGGTGGCGCGTGTAAGCCACATTCCTGTGCTGGTAGTATGCCTCACACTCT
This sequence comes from Coriobacteriales bacterium, assembly GCA_031290175.1. Lineage (GTDB taxonomy): Bacteria > Actinomycetota > Coriobacteriia > Coriobacteriales > UBA8131 > JAITOC01. Next base: position 7,498 of record JAITOC010000045.1, read on the forward strand.
GCCAAAGTAAAGGGGGCGAGCGCGATTTCCCGTGTGAGACGGTTGTAGAGCCCACCGTAGTTGTCGATGAGGTTGTGCAGCATCCACGATGTTGCCGAGCCACAGACTATAAGCAGCACGTCGTGACGGGTTGAAGCCCAACGGTTCCAGAAGTGATCCAACGCCTGCAGCAGCCCCGATTTCTCGGTGTCCATCCAGGGAAGCTCATCGAGGAATATTACTTTCTTCTCTTTGCGTGGCGACTGAGCAATGAGGTTGTTGAGGTTCTCGAAGGCCTCGTGCCAGTTTGCCGCAGGGCTGAATGCGCCACCTCCATGGTTGGCGATTTCCTCATTGAAGTTTGCTATCTGCACCTCTTTGGTGCCACCAAGGACTCCGGTTGCATAGAAGGTGAACGCACCGTGAAAAAACTCCTTGACGAGAAAAGTCTTGCCGACCCGCCTGCGTCCATAGACCGCCACAAACTCGGACTGCTCAGACTTCAGGCAGCTTTTGAGAATCTCTCGTTCGTGTTCGCGTGCAATGATGGTTGGCGACATGATCGTCTCCTTGAGTCGATGAATGAGTTTAGCCGCTAAGTCCTTTTCTTGCCCTAGTTAGCGGCTTAGTTCACTATAGCATAAGAATCCCTACAGTGCAGCATTTTTGCGTTGAGCAAAGATTCTAACTGGTATTTTCAAAGACTTTGACTCATAGGTAGGGTTGGAGAAATAATTGCAGGGAGATTTGGTAAAGCCGCTAAGTCCTTTTTTTACCCCAGTTAGCGGCTTTATTCGTTTCTCGACAAGACGCTGCTGGCAAAGAGCATGAGAGAGCATCACGCGAACCAGAGCAGCATTGTCGGAAAAGACCTTCTGCAGAGCTGCCCTCATGCCTGCGCCTGCGTTTCTGCGAGCAAGTCAATCCCGTAGAAAACGCGACGGGTAAAGAAGGCGACTCCTATCATGATTAGGGCAGCTGCATAAAACGGAAGATAGGCGTTGCTCCCTATGTTCTCAAAGACGATGCCGTAGATAAACTGCCCGAGAGGATTCGTGCACATGCAAAGGCATATGACGCAGGAGATAACTTTCCCGATTAAGCCTTTGGGCGTCAATATCCCGATGGAGGAAATTATCTGGATTTGGAGCAAGGTTGACAACGCCACCAGCAGACCGGCGCCAATGGTTAAAACGAGGTAGATCACCATTGAGCTGCTGAGTGCTTGCAGGGCGATCCCGCCCAAAAGAACAGACAGCGCACTCCCGAGTATGATATACGGACTTGCCTTTGCTTTCAGCTTCTTTGCCAATACTCCCGCGAGCAAGCCGCCCACCACAGCACCGGCGGCGATTATGCCTTGCGCGTATCCGTACAAGCGGTTGGCGGTATCCAGCTCAAAGTCCAGATGCTGGGTAATCAAAACCGGGAGTCCAATCACAACCAAAGAGGTCAGAAACAAGTTAAGAGACGCATAGAGCAACGACACTTTCCACAGAACCGGCTGCGTCTTGAACAGGAAGCTGAAACTTTCCTTGAGGTCGCTGAAGCCTGTGGCAAATAGGTTGCCTTTTGCCTGTCTCTTCTCAAACGGAATATGGATGAAAGCCTCCAGCACGGCAGACCCAAAGAAGCACGCAATACTCACGTACAGAATGGGTGTCAACCCGACAAAGGAGAACAAGATGCCACCTATCACGGGGCCCAGCATACTTGCCAATGACGTTATCAGATTGACGACCGAATTGCCTTGCATCAGATGTTCGGGCTTCACCAGAACAGGCACGCTCGCCTGAACCGCCGGCTGATACGCGCCCTGAATGCCGTAGAGGACAATCATCGTGATTGCCATAAGCGGGACAACATCCAACTTCCCCGACAGCACATAAAACAGGAAGATCAGCACGGCAGTGCTAAAATCCAGAATCACCATGATGTTTCGCTTGTTAACGCGGTCGGCTATGATTCCACCGATGGGGAACAGCAAGAGCATGGGGATAAAAGACACCGCCAGAACTGTTCCGAACAAAGCAGCCGAGCCTGTCAGGTTCAACAGGTAAAGCGGAAGTGCGAACCGCACTATCTGGTTTCCGAATATGGAGATAATCTGACCGGTTACGACAAGTCTGAAGTCTTTTGAGAATATCGCTTTTCTGCTCATGGGGCGCAGTCCTCTTCAAAGAGTGGAGTTTTGCTTCCTCGGAAGGAAAATCATCATACTGCTATTTTCCTTCCTTGTCAACAAAATAGAAGTCCTGAGCACCGACATGCTGGGCACCGACATGCTGAGCACCGAGTGCTGGGCACCGAGTGCTGGGCGCCGATTACTTACTCCCCACCCCGTCATTGCGGGCTTGACCCGCAATCTACTGCACTTTTAAGAGATTGCGGGTCAAGCCCGCAATGACGGGTTTAATCGACATCTCCCGAAAAGCCACCGATTGTAAACAGTTCACCGATTCAGCTGTATTCCGGCTTGCTGCCCGCGTCCAGCTTCTCTATTTCTGCGTCCAAATGCCTGCTGTACTTTTCTACGAAGCGCAGCATGTTGTCAAATTGTTCGTCGGTTACCTGCTCGAATACGACTTTATCCCGCTCCTGAAACTCTTGATGCAGTTCTTCATGGGTTTTATAGGCTGCTTTTCCCTGCTTGGTGAGCCTGAAATAGATTTCCTTTTTGTTGTCCGGCTTCTGGTAGCTTTCGAGAGCACCTTTTTTTACCAGCTTCTTGGTTAACTTGCTTATGGCACCGCTCGTCATATAGAAAGACTCCGCAATCTTTGTCACGTTGGGATCCATGGTTCTCCCAATGTAATCGATGCAGTGTATTTCAGAAGATGTATAGCCCTCAAGACCCTCTTCCATCTTGATCTTATTGAGCCAGACCATCTTGTTGAAGAAGTCCCTGAAACCCGCTATGAGCTGTTCTTCTTTGTTCATGGTTTCACCCTTCGTCCTCACTCATTGGTGGGTGCCTCTCATAACCGCTTGTGCGTCAGATTGCGAGTCAATTTGCCCCAGGTCAAGGCAGCGCATGACGGGACTAGCAGGGCTAATGCCGTTATGCGCTAACGCGGAGCTGGGGCAAATTGG
>JAITOC010000098.1 GCA_031290175.1 Coriobacteriales bacterium
GTTACGGGGTTGAGTATGCCGGTGATTGCCAGTACGATTGCGACGAAGTTTAAGAGCATGGATGCGGAGAGGTTGATCTTGATGGTACGCATAACCTTCTTTGCGAGCAGGAGCAGGTGGGGGATCTGCTTGATGTCGTCGCTGACTAAGACGATGTCTGCCGCCTCGATGGCGATGTCGCTTCCGATGCCGCCCATTGCTATGCCGACCTGAGCTGCCTTCAGCGCGGGCGCGTCATTGATGCCGTCGCCGACCATGCAGATGGGCTCGCCTTCTTGCTGATACTGCTGGATTAGGGTCAACTTGTCCTTTGGCAGGCAGTTCGCCTGAACCGCCGTTATCCCTGCGACCCGTGCGATATGCCGAGCTGCCTGCGGGGAATCACCCGTCAACAGGACAGTCTGTGTCCCGGTGGCGTGGACGCTGCTAACCGTTTGCGCAGCATCGGGGCGCAGCGCGTCGGAAAGCGCGATGAGTCCGATCACCTCGACTGTCTCAACTGTCTCGATCGCATCGACCCCCTCTCGTTTTAGGACGCCAGAGCAGACCCCTTGTCCCAAAACCACCTCGACCCCCTCCCGCTGCCGCATGACGTAGATGACGGTGCAGCCGTCGGCCTTTGACTCCTGGGCGCTTTGCTGAAGCTGCGAGGGCAGCTGCACGGCGTGATCCGCAAGCAGCGCCTCGTTGCCCGCCAGAAGCGCGAGCCCTTGTGCCAACGCCTCCACACCCCTACCGGGGAGAAGACAAAACGACTCCGGTTCCGCCGGAAGTGCACCTGCCTGTTGCTGGTAATGCGCCACAATCGCCTTGCCCAGCGGGTGCTCAGAGCGCATCTCGGCAGTAGCCGTCAGCGCAAGCAACTGCTCGGCGGATACCCCGGGAGCACAGGCCTCGACCTTCGTTACCGAGGGCTTTCCAAAGGTCAGCGTCCCCGTCTTGTCAAACGCTATGCGGCGCACCTTGGCAAGTCGCTCCAAAGCATCCCCCTGATTGACGAGGATGCCGTACTTTGTGGCGTTTCCGATTCCTGCCATGATTGCCGTCGGCGTTGCCAGCACCAGCGCACAGGGACAGAATACGACCAGAATGGTCACGCTGCGAATGATTTCGCCGGTGACGAACCAGGTGACAATGGATGAGACAAGCGCGATGACCACGATCCACGTTGCCCAGCGATCCGCCAGGCTGACAATCTTTGCCTTTCCCGCGTCCGCTGTCTCCACAAGACGGATCATGCGCTGCAGGGAGCTATCCTCGCCCACCTTTTGCGCCTGCATGTCAAAGGTCCCGAACTGGTTGACGGTGCCGCTTTGCACCTCGTCTCCCTCGCCTTTGTCAACCGGAAGCGACTCGCCCGTCATAACGGACTGGTCAACGGAAGTCTGCCCCTTGATGATGACGCCGTCCACGGCAATCGTCTCCCCCGCCAGCACGCGGAGGATGTCGCCCACCTTGACCTGCTCGGCAGGCAGGATGCGCTCCTCACCTTGCAGCACGACCCGGGCTGTCGTGGGGCTGAGGTGGATCAGTTTCTCGATTCCAGCTCGTGCCTTGGCAACCGTCCGCTCCTCCAGAAAAGAACCGATCGTCATGATGAACGCGATCTCACCCGCTGCGAAAACCTCCCCAATGATGATGGATGCGATCAGGGCGATGGACACCAGCATGTCCGCCTTGATATCAAACTCCCTGATGAGTCCGACCAGCGCACCCTTCACGATGGGGATCCCGCAGAGCAGGATGGCAAGCCATGCGGTATCAAGAGGAAGCCACACGGGAAGGGCAGGGAGCCCTGCAGCATCAACGGGGAACCATGCTGGCGCGATAAAACTGATAAGCAGGGAGAGCGCCGAAAGGCTGAGGAAAAGAATCGTCCGACTCTCCCCGTTGCCGAGGAATGAGAGTAGCTTGTCAGCCTGTCGTGCAGAAGTCATCTTCGTCTCCTTGTTTTCTTGTAGTTATGGGTATACCCCTATGGGTATAATTTGTCAAGAGTACAGGACAGACAAAAGCAGCCGTTGCTCCTGGTTTGTTGCAGCTCACGGGGTCAGTGGGTTGCAACCCTGTTTTGCTTCAGGTCATGCGGGAGAAGTGCTCGACGGCCTTTGCGAACTCGGCAATCGTTGTGTCCGCATCCCCGTGCTCGATTCCCTCGCGCACGCAATGGTTCAGGTGCCCCTCAAGGACAACCTGCCCGGCTTTGTGGAGGGCAGCCTTAGCGGCGTTGATCTGGATGAGGATATCCTCGCAGGGAATATCCTCATCCACCATTTTGTCGATCGCCTTAATCTGGCCCGTAATCTTATTGAGCCGACGGTGCAGGTTCTCTGCATCCATACATTGACGCATCCGTGCTCCCTCCTTATACCCTCAGGGGTAGCAAAAGGTATAGCATGGCAGGGGCGTTTCGTCAATCGCCGCATTGACCGCTGGTTTCTGTTCTCATGTCAACCGTGCCGCCTGCTCTCAAAAATACAGGGAAAAGACCTCTATCGGCTCAAGGCAAGGATGACTATCATTGCTGTTTGGAGATGGCACTCCTCTTTATAAGGGTAGAAATGCCCGCACGCAGTTGCACCGGAGAAGCCAAAGAGCCTGCTCCGTTATCCGATTCCCGATTGGAGACCCGCTCATGACAGAGATCATTCGTTGCCCGTGGGGAGATAAGGACGACCCGCTTATGCGAGAATACCACGACGCGCAGTGGGGAAAGCCGTGTCGCAACGAGCGCGAGCTGTTTGAAATGCTCACGCTTGAGGGGGCGCAGGCGGGTTTGTCGTGGTCGACAATCCTGCATAAGCGGGAGAACTATAGGGCAGCCTTTGACGATTTTGACATTGCGAAAATTGCAGAGTATGACGAGGACAAAGTTGCCAAGCTTCTCAAAAACCCCGGTATTGTCCGCAACCGCCTGAAAATCCACTCGGTTATCACGAACGCACAGATCGTCTTGGCACTCGGCTCGCTCTCAGACTTCATCTGGGCCTATGTAGATGGGGTGCCGATTGTGAACGTGTGGGAACAACAGGAGAACATGCCAGCAAAGACGGAATTGTCGGATAGGATCAGCAAGGATATGAAGAAGCTCGGCTTCAAGTTCGTTGGCAGCACCATTGTGTACTCGTTCTTGCAAGCCGTCGGCGTGGTGAACGATCATATGCGCGGCTGCGCCTTCAAATAAAGAGCGGCGCTTTCGTTATGAAGCGATGAGCTCAGCGGCCTTTGCGGCGGCAGAGCCTGCATCTGGGCTGTAGCCGTCTGCACCAATCTGCTCGGCGTATTCTGTCGTGACAGGAGCACCGCCTACGAGTATCTTTACGCGATCATGCAGACTAGCATCCACGATGGCCTTGACCGACTGCTCAAGCGCGGGCAGGGTGGTCGTCAGCAGGGCTGAGAAGCAGACGAGCGTGACATCCTCATGAGCCTTGAGATACTCGACAAAGACTTCGGGTGCCACGTCAACACCAAGATCCTCGATCTCGATACCCTTGCCCTCAATCATCATACGCACAAGGTTCTTGCCAATGTCGTGCATGTCGCCCTTGACGGTACCGATAACCGCCTTTCCACGTGATCCGGTACCCGCAGCCGCGAGGTGGGGCTTGAGCAGGGCGGTGCCGGTATTCATGGCACGGGCTGCGACGAGTACCTCCGGTACGAATATCTCATTGTTCTTGAATTTCGGGCCAATGATGTCCATCGCGGCGAGAAGGCCGCCTTCGAGGATATCCTTTGCAGAGACGCCTTCGTCAAGTGCCTGTTGAACCAACGCTTCGACATCCTTCTTCTTGCCTGCCTGCACCGCAATCGAAATGTCGTCTAAAATTGCCATGTTGCTCCTTCCCCCTGCATTGCACTCAATGGATCCGTTCAATGAACCGTATGCGATGCACCCTATGATAACCCCTTTGAGGGCACTTTGCCCAACAGATTGAGCGACCTGTGCCAATTGCACGAAAACAGTGTATCCTGATAGGCATTCCTGCCAACTGAAGCGCCGTCTGAAGTGAGGACAAATGTCGGAACAGCTCGTGACTATCCATACCAGCGACACCACCCTGACTGTGCGGGCGGGCGAAGAAAATTCGGTTCTCGAGGCCATCCGGCTCTCTGGTGCCGCTTTCTCTGCTCCCTGCGGCGGCAAGGGCAGCTGCGGCAAATGCGGGGTATTCATCCGGGATGCGCGGGGGCTCTCCTATCACCTCGCCTGCCAAACGCCGATTGCAGAAGGCATGAGCGTCGAGATCGAGTCCGCCGCTCCCCTTCTTATTGAGGATGAAGGTCTCACGCGAGCCTGCACGCCAGATGCGGGTCTCTCGGGACTCGGCGTTGCGGTTGACATCGGCACGACAACACTCGCAAGCCGTCTCTTCGACCTCTCCGACGGCTCACTTCTCGCCTCTGCAACGCTTGTGAATCCTCAAATCGTCTTCGGCTCAGACGTCATCAGCCGTATCGATGTGAGCATGGCAGGCTCGCTGGGTGCCCTGCACGAGTCGATTACCGGTGCCCTGGAACGCCTTATCGCCGAGCTCTGCCATAAGGCAGACCGCAGCCCGGATGCCATAGCGCGCATCGTGTTGGCAGGCAATACCGTCATGGAGCATATCGTCTGTGGGCTGGCGCCCGACTCCATCGGCGTGTCCCCCTTTGAGCCGCTGACCCACTTTGGCGACCTCCGCACCATCCCCGGCCTTTCTGTTCCCGCTGTGCTGGCACCCTGTGTCGCGGGCTATGTGGGTGGCGACATCACCAGCGGCATACTTGCGACCGGCATGCATACCGCAGATCTGCCCACACTGCTCATCGACCTCGGCACCAACGGCGAGATGGCGCTCGGCAGCAAAGACGGACTCTCCTGCTGTGCCACTGCGGCGGGCCCGGTGTTCGAGGGGGCGAACATCCGCTACGGTATGCCAGCCCTGCCGGGAGCCATACATGCGGCGCACGACGAGGGCGGCCTACTTGTCTGCGAGACGATTGGCGGGAGCACGGCGCTCGGCATATGTGGCACCGGTCTTATCGACATCATAGCCTGGCTTCTCGCTACGGGGATCGTGGATGAGAGCGGCCTCATGCTCAACGCCACTGAGATCCCTGCCCACGCCGCCCAGCTCGGCATGGAGGGCAGTCAGGGCATCTTCTATCTGAATGACGAGCATACCGTAGGCGTGACCCAGGCAGATGTGCGCAACTTCCAGCTCGGTAAATCAGCCATCCTCGCGGGCATTACCGTACTGCTTGAGCAGACCGGTACCGCCTTGGAGGATATACAGCACCTCCTGATAGCCGGCGGCTTTGGCAGGCGCCTTGACCTTGCGCATGCCGCTGCCATCGGGTTATTCCCGCGCTCGCTCCTTGACCGTGCGCGGGCGGTCGGCAATACCTCCATCGAGGGTGCCAGCATCGCCCTGCTGGACAGCGCGCTGGCGGAGGAATTGCGCGAGCTCCCGAAGCTCTGTCACTATGTCGAACTCTCGACCAGCCCTCGCTTCAACGAGCTGTTCATGGACTGTCTCATCTTTGGGGAGACAACGTGAAGGGAGCTGCTGCCGGAGGTACGCGCCATGCTGTGCCGACGGGTTCCAGGTGATTCATGAGCTCGCGCAGGTCGCGGATGACGATGGGGGCAGAGTCGGCGGGGTAATGCTGCGTGCGGTCGATGAGCACGGGGGTGATGCCTGTTGCCTGAGCGCCTGCCACGTCAGCCTGGATGTGGTCGCCGACATGCATCGCCTGTTCTGCCCTGGCGCCCATACGGGAGAGCGCCAACTCGAAGATCTCAGGCTTCGGCTTATGCAGCTCGACAACCGAGGACGAGATGATGACCTCAAAATAACCATCGAGACCAAGCCCTTTGATGATTGACTCAAGCGATGAGTCCCAATTTGAGATAAGCCCCATCCTGATACCGCGTTGCTTCAGACCCTCCAAAACAGGCATGACATCATCGAAGGGCTTCCAGAAGCCCGCACCGAAGAACGCCCCATGGACGAGACGCGCAATTTCACGCGCATGCGTGCTCAGGCCGCAAAGCTCACAGAGGTATTCGTACATGCTCACCCAGATGGCAGTCGCCCGCTGCTCACTTGCCCAAAACGAGTCGTCCTGCTCGTACAGCTCCTCGTAGAACCGGTACACCTCAGGCATGTGAAGCTCTACGTCGCTCGACTCGAGCACGGCTCCCGTACGAGCCGCCATCTCGCAGAAAACCTCCGCCTCTGAGACGGAGGGCGTAAGAAGCGTATTGCCGACATCAAAAAACACGGTTGTGATCGTCATGGAAGACTTCCTCGTCAGTTTTGGGAGATTACATGATAACGCATCAACTGCCTGGGGCTACAGACCGCGTTTCGAGTACTTTTTATTTTGAGGGCACCAGAAGGGCGATCCAAACCTTCATGAGGATGATGCCCATCCGGCAGAAACCCCGCTGCAAAGCCTTATCAGCCTTCTCCTGTTCCTCTGGGGTGTTGTCTGCGTCTGGCGCTCCCATCATGGTGAGCGTTGCCCACTTCAACTGCCAAGGGCGGTCGTCCTCTTTCTTCGGAGCTGCTGGCTTGTCCGTTGCTGTGATCTGGGTTTTCAGCGCCTCGTCTTTTACGTATACTTTCTCGGCAACCTTCGGCTCGTATTTGTAAACCATTTCGTGCTCCCTAAATCTCGCTGACGGACTTGACGATACGCTACCGGGCGGAGTTATTAGCGCAGACGCACAAAAAGCCGTCACGGGCGCTCTGAGCGCCTCAGTGGCTAACGATGTGGCGCTGCTTGCCAAGCTCTACCCCTCGGTTGCGCCCGCTGAAGCCGCTACATGGAGGAATACGGACACGACCTCGTGTTCACGTCTGCACACTTTGGCGCACGCCCCGAGCACGAGGTATGGCAGGGCAAGGCTTTCAGCTTGTCTGGTCGCAAGCTCGAAGGCGGCGTTGTGTACCCGGACTTCTACCAGGCGACGGAATACGGGCAGATAACGGGTATCTATGGCGTCAACTGCCGCCATTCCCACGGTCCCTACTACGCCGGGATCACCGAGCTGCCGACCATCGAGGAAACGCGAGACGGCTTGACCTCGGATGAGTACTACAAGCTCACCCAGAAGCAACGCACCATGGAGCGCCGCATACGCAACACGAAAAGCGACATCGCCCAACTGGAGCGGGCGGGCGTCTCCAGCGCCCAGAAGCGCCTTGTGCTCGGACAGCAGCAGCACCGACTCTACACCTTCACCAAGCAGAACAATCTGGTGCGACAGGCGAAACGCGAGAAGGCGTATGGCATCGGGGCACAGCCGAGGGCGTTGAGGGTTGATCCGAGACCTAACAAGGCGGTAGCGAGGGAGGCGTTTGTTCCCAACGCGAAGCTTCACACCGGGTATGAGGTTGATTACGACGTGGTGAACTCGCAGGCGTTTCACAAGAAGTTTGAGGGGCTGACCGAGTTTTCGCGCCCTGTCCGTGAAGCGGCTTACAAGCAGTCAGGTCGATTATTGCGCGAGACAAACGGCAAGCCGTACGAAAGGGCAATTGTTATCAATGCCAAAACCGGGGCTTTCGTTTTGGACACGTTCGAGCACGAAACAGTCAAGTTCTCTGTTGGGTTTACCGAGAAAGAGTTTAGGAAAATGGCGGCTGAGCCAAATGGCGTGCTGGTGCTTCACAACCACCCAAACGGCTCCCGTCCATCGCCGCAGGACATCATCACGAACGCAAAGAATGACTTCATCAAAGGAGGGATGACCATCGGACATGACGGCTACGTTTATTATTTTGCAAGTGACAATCTGGAGGTAGAAAAGCTATACTGGGAAACTGTTGACAAGCTTAAACCCAGATACGGTGATAGAGCGCATATTTTCGCCCGCACTGAGATTGAAAAGTCAAACAGCAAGAACAGGCTATTCAAGGTTAGGAGGTTATGATGAGCGGTCATGCGATAACGTTTGACGATAGAGACACCATGTTTGATCGGTATCTCATCTTCAAAGACCCTGATTCCTATGAAGTCATCGGCATTACTGATGATGCCCCTCCTGAGATTGTCAAAGCATGGCACACTTACTGCGCAGACAATAACGCCTGACCTCCCGACATTATCCTGCAAACCAAGCCCCACCTCGGGGGCTTTTTCTTGCTCTGAGTGACACCCCTGGGATCACCCCCGCGTACGCGGGGAACACGATTTGACCCAAAGCCACCAGGAGACCGCGACGCATATATCAAGGTCATCAAGAACATTCTTGAAAATCCTGACGAAATAGGAAAAGGCTCTTGGAGGGGGATTCCAGGATATGGTTTCTATATTCGCGGAAATGATGCTATACTCGTTAGGGGCGGAAAGTTCGTTTCGACTCTGAAAGACGGATTGATTGGAAATGGACAAGTTAAAAATGCGCGGGTTACGTTCCGCAGACCCAACAAATAGCGAAAATCAGCAGTTTATTAACTTCTGGAAC
>JAITOC010000118.1 GCA_031290175.1 Coriobacteriales bacterium
CTCGTGGTCAATCCGCATCAACGCCCAGCCGGCGAGCGTCATATTGAGGTTCCGTCGATCTGCACAGACTGCCACAACAACCACTCAGAGACCTTAGCTCGAGATGCCAAGAAATACTGCGCACAATGCCATCACCGTGGCATCTTTCAATGTGGCACCTGCCACGAAGTGCGCTAATGCCGTAGCCGAGGCTAGTTTCTGTTCAGAGGGCCAGTGGGGCTCCTCCTGCAATTGTGCTGGACAAATAGTTCATACTGGTATAAAGTGGTTGAGCGCTTTTTCGGGCGCTGTTTTGGGCCCGTAGCTCAGTTGGTTAGAGCGCACGGCTGATAACCGTGAGGTCATTGGTTCGAATCCAATCGGGCCCACCAGACAGGGCGAGTTTGCCCCCTCATTTTGCAATAAACGCTCTAGCGTGAGCCGAGTCGCCGCTAGGGCGTTTATTATTTCCGGGTTACAGGGCGAACCTTTCGCTGAAACGATGAGTGGCGTCCCCAGCATGGCAGAGAAAGATATAAACAAGCTCAAGAGGAAAGCACTGAGTGAGCAATGAACTCCTAGTCAAACGAGCTCAACGCTTGTTGTGCGGCTCCGCTTTTGACTCCCCTTCGCACTTTGATATTTATAAGATGTAGGGGTTTATACTGAAAGCCCAACTCCCCTTTCCTCGTTTTTTTGCTCCAAGTACTGTTCTTCCAAAGCCTTATACACCATGTGACACTGAATAAGCAGAGTAAGCCTTGCACTATAACCAAACCAATATTGAGGCTACTGACCAAAACCTGATTTTGATTAATCAATTCTGGGCACACACTAATAACCACCACTGACAATACGCCATATACAAGAAGCAAGGGAATGGTTACTAGAAACGTAACGACTGCTAGGCGTTGAAACATTTTACGCCGATAAAAGGGCGCTTCTTTTTGATTTACAACATAAATTAACAACATTGAGCAAGCTGCTAAGACCATAGTAACCACCGATACGGGAGCCATGGCATCAAACAGTTCTGAGATAGTGTTTTGATAGAAAAAATACCAGAGTGAAAGTAGCAGTAATACAACTGAGTGAAACGCAGGATAGCCGATTATTCGTCGTCCGGGAACAGGGGAAATCCGAAAACACCACTTATACGAATGACGGTCTCTCTTGTCTTTTCTATATTCAACCCGTGAGTAGGGTTTGTTAATCTCGTCATTCCATTCCCGCCTTATGCGAACCGATGCAATACCAGGGGACAAAGACGCCTTGACTTTGATCTCGGGCTTATGCTCCGATTTCTCGCCCTTTTCCTGTATGCAATCAATAACCCTGATGTTTTCAAAGTCCTTCGTCCTTTTTCTATTATTAACTGGGTAAAACAGTGTCCCTTCGGGTGCACTAATACTGTAGTGTTCTACTTCTGCTATTCCCATAACATAAAGGGGAACACAAAAATGTGGACTTGGGTTCAATATCCATGGGTTTGAAATTGACGGCAGAACGTCTCTGGCTGTTTTATACTTCACTCTTACTATGTTGCTTCCAGGTCGAAGAACTGCCTTTGTCCACTTAACGAAATTGTTCGCGAATAGACTAACCATCCACATTAAGCCAGGCACTTCGTCTACGAGGATCTGCCATTTCGCTTTTTCTACAGAAGTAACTGGCGGCGTAATTTGGTAACCTCCAATTACATCGGCAGTAAGGAAATCATTAATTGTTTCCTCTTCTTTAGTGGTTCGCTCCCAGTTAATGAAGTCTGATGTTCTTTGAAATAAATCCAAAAGCCGCTCGGCTATACTGTCCGGAATCTCCTCGGGAAGCGCTGTGGCCGACCTTCTCGCAAACGACAGCAAGCCTTTACAGGCTATTATTCCAAGTTGCGATGTCTCCTCGGGATTAAACCGTCCCCAGCGTTTGCCATCAGAACCAATTATCTCAAAATCTATCCAGTCTTCTTGCTGTGGCTGCTCTCCAAAAGGAAGCATAATAAAAGTCGATTCACATATTTCTTTGGGGTTTTCGTTTTCGTCTAATAAGACACGTGAATCTTTGTATCGGCGATTCAATGCTTCATAGTTAAGGTCATACTCAACACGGTGCTCCCATATTGCTCCGCCGCAATAGGACACATGCTCACTCCTTCTCCGAAGCCAGCTCAGCCTTGTTGTTAGACAAGAAAGGTATTCGGAATAATTCCCAGGTTCCCCCGTCAAAAACAATGGCTTGGGTTGCGTGTCCTTATTCGCAAGCTCTTGTCTGGACGCGGATAAAGAAGAACTAGAGTTATCAACCGCCTCAGCGGATGCCAGCAACATAACACAGTTCTGATTCTGTGCCAAAGGCTGGATTGATTTTCTTGACTCTCTTCCAAGTCTTCTTGCTTAAGCCGGCTTTGCGCGAAAAAACCGCTCCGTCCACCTTGCTGCCTTCATAGAGGTCTTTTTCGCCTTGTCTAGCTTTGATTTCAATTTGTGCTTGCATGTCTAACTCACTGTCGGATGGTTGACACACGATATCTCCTTTTGGGTACAGTCAAGGGCTGCTTTATGAAGCTCTTGACTTTGGATTGTATCACTACAAATAGGCCGCGTCAAACGCCACGCCGAGTGCAGAGCTAGGGGTTTTCGCTTGGTGTCCAGGTTGGCTGTTGGCGGTTCCACACTATTCCTCCTTTAGATCGTACCATGCCTTATTCAATTCAATCTGTGCGTCTATTCTCTGGTTCATCTGTTCGGGGTCATAGCAATCTTTCAGATTAACAAGATTGGCAACCAGTTCAAAACCATTGGGCGCGCGCTTGACCTTAATCCTATATCTATTCTTTATTGTTTCTATGTTCTTTGAGGTTGCAAAAGAATGAAATTCTGCAATAGTTGTTATGCCTCGCGAAAACAGTAGCTTAAGCAGCCCATCCATTTCCCTTCGTGTTACAACCAGGCCAAATTCATGAAGTTCATGCGGAAAATTCTCTGGATTAAGGGGCGTGTGGTTGTCTGCGACGGTTACTACCTGCAGCCGCTGTAATTCAGATCGTAAATATTCAAAATGATCATCAACTGCACTTAAGTAGTTCCCAACAAGCCTAAACTGGTCTCTTACGGTTAAAGTTGTAGCCTTTTCTGGTTTATAACCCAGTTGATGTTCAATTTCAGCCCACGTGTTTTCAATAAGCGTTCGCAATTGTATTTCAAACCATGGGCGTGATTCCTCTGAGACTTCGCTATTTGCCAATTTAGCAATATAGTGGATTGATAAATACCCACTCTCCTTTTCCTTCTTGTCGATTTCACCGAGAATGCCTAAGATGCTCAGTTGGCTGGAGTTCATATAGGCAACCGGTGGATTGCTTTCAGAAATAACCAGGCGGCTATCATTCATAATAACCTGGTGAACAAGAGACAGATCATGAAAGAAGTAGGTGACTATTCTGAGACCAACGGTGTCAGTCATTCTTTCAAAGCTGACTTTAGCCAAACCGTCTGGAAAACTTGCTGGGTTGCGAAGAATCTTGTTCTCAACGCTTTCAGGTCTCTTTATCCTTTTATGAATATCTTGGATGGGGGTGGGTATGACCAATTCTTCTATTCCTGTGTTTTGTTCCCAGAACTCTGGGCTCTTCCAGTCACTAGATAGCTCTTTGACTTCCCTGGATGTAGGAGTTAGGACGCTTTGGACGTATTCTTGGTATGCTTCACGGAACTGACCTTGCTCCATTCTTCCTCATTTCGCTAACGTCAGTTAATGGTCTGTTTTGCCAGATTATACTCCATTCTTCTTTGCCTTAGTTGACAGGCCCTGAGGACAGACAAGCCCTAAGGATGCCCTAAGGACTTTATGCCTTATGCATTCAAAATCGCCTATGTTCTGAAGTCATCATGTACTCTGATACTGGTAAACAGGATGCTGCCATCGTGGCGCTGGAGATAGTGAAGCCTCCTTGCCTGTGGTGTATTCACCTGGATAGAGACTCGCCAATAGGTCTCTCCATTATTGTTTTTGCGTACCGGGTCATCTCCGCCGCCGCCTGTGCGAAGTCGATGAAGCTCTCTGCTGGTGTTGTTTGCGGCAATTCCAGTCAGAACCTCAACGATAACGTCAACGACTTTGGCTCGTTCAACTCCCTGGATTTGTTCCCAAGTAACAAAGAAGTCCTCGCTGTAAATATGTTCCTTCAACGGAAAAGCGAGTTTCTCTTGTGCAGAAATGCGTCTGGCCCAGGAAAGATCTACTTCAAAGTCCAGTTGCTGAGCTTTGTCTACAAAAAGGTTATCCAAACCTACCAGGTTACCGTTCTCGGCGTCTTTCAGCTGCTTTTCTAATTTCTTGCACTGTATCTTCAGGTCGCGCCGAGCAGCTTTATTTTCCTTGAGCTGGCTCTCGTAGCCATCACTCCTGTTTTTGTAACGTCTGGCATCGTTTTGTGCTTGCACCACTTCGTGCAACAGCCCACCCATTATCTCCAGCATCACAACAGGGTTCTCTTTTACAGCTTCTGCTAAATCGAGCTGCTCAATGCTGTCTGAACCACTCGTTTGTTGCCTGTATGAATCGATAAGATTGACGAGCATTTCATCGATGTCGAGCTGCTCGCCATCTTCTGCTTGGTCAGGCAACTCCTGTTCGTCTGCGTAGTCTACAGGTGTGGGTATGTCCAACCAAGGCGGGCCACCGCGAAGGATGCTGGCACTCTCTAACGCGAGGCTCAAGTCTGCTGCATCGCGGACGGAGAGTCGAAGGGTGTCCCCTTTTTCAGTTATCTTTACGGCAACAACATCTCCCACGCTCATCTCGTCGCGCAGGTTAAAGACGTTCATAATATCTGTTGCGCCAATCGCCACATCCAGGCCAGGGGCAAGTCTGGCTATACATTTTCTGACTTGCACGTTGGTAATAATCGCAGGGTATGTGCTTCCTAGCTGAAAATGGCTCAGCAGCTCGTCTGCGCTCACAAGCATGCTCGAAACATCAATACGCATGCTTTCCGGGTTTAGCTCGCCAGTAATCTGCTGATTGACTTTTACCAGATGAGCCGCATCAACACCATCAGTTACGAGCTCTGGCACTATCGTGGCCATGCTTGCCCCGCAGGCATTACGGTTCAACTTAACAAACACCCTGTTAGCAACTACCCCTTGCACTACGCCAGTTATAGGTACAGTTTCGACCCTCTCCTCTGTGACATGGTTGCTGTCTTTGTTGTGGGAACCTATGTAAGACTGGCGAAGTGCCTCGGAAACAATCTGAGCTGTTGCGCTGCCGCGGTCAGCAAGGGAGAATGCGGTAAAAAACTTAGTAAGACTTGCATCGTCAATCCACTCAACGCCAGCGGGGTATACTCTCGTGCTGCCGCCGTAGGCGCGCCCGTGTACCGGCACGGCATTGCTTAAATCCCACGCAAAGGTGGGATGAGTGAGCTCAAATACCTGCGCAACGCCCATAAGTTCTTCTGCGATTTTCAGCGCGTCAGGGATTGCCTGGCTATATCCGGTTGCACGAGAGATTAAAACGACAGGAATTGTGCGGTCGGCTGATTTGAGGAAGTTGATAAGATCCAGCATCTCGTTGCGCCTGTTGATTTGGATGAGCGTATTGGCTTTGTAATCTTGTGCAAAGCTCGTCTCAGTTGGCTCAATCAAGTTGTCCGGGCTGGGCGGAATCTCTGTTTTTTGAGCTTGAGCATCAGACTCGTTTGACATGAGTTGCGCTGGGGGGAGGGTTAAAACTGCTCCTTCAGCCTCTTTTGGTTCGATTGCTTTACTCGCGTCTGCCAAGAGCTGATCGAAGAAGTTTTGTGCGTTGCCCGCTTTGCTCATCAGGCGCAAGGGCACACTGAAAGGGCTTTCAAGCCAAGCGGTTCCCGGTGGATAAACCCTGCACCCGCCGCCAAACACAGCTGATCTCCTGCCCACTTTGTCTGCCAAAGCATACGTCATAGAATCGGTGGGCAAGGTAACAATGTCTGTTGCTTCGCTGGTCTTACAAAAAAACTCACCAGCGTCTACGTAAGGCTTCTGCTCGCTTTGTGCAAGGGTCAAGACGACAACGGGTCGAGTTCGACTGCTGTTCTTGAGATACGCAACGAGCACGTGTACATCAAGCATGTCGCGCGCTACTTGTGGTTCTTTGGAGGGCAGTTCCACTTTCCTCCTCATTTCAACAATTCCACTTCACAAACGTCTCTGAACATGATAGTGGAACAAGCCGAGCAAAGGGCGAACTTCTACCGCCCAAACGCAAAGCAGGAAGCCTCTGTGGACTATAGCATTATCAGCTGTTGGTGCCGTCGTTAAATATTTATGCTTATCCCAAGCTCTTTACAAACATTTTCTGCATACATTCGCACATCATTATTTGAATCTGTTGATCCGCTTTTAATAGCTGCCTCATAATTTGGGATAAACTGATTCATCATGTAGGTAAGGGCATCGATTTTCCACTTCCACACCGCATCATCATTGTGCAAGTACCAGAACTTTTCACCTATTGTTGAGCCAATTTCAGCATACGACATCTCCATGATTTTTTCCGGGTGCATAAACTCTAAAAGTTCATTTAGACCCACAAAATCTTTTCCGCCTATCATTTTGTCTTTGTTGAATTGGCAAATATCCTGACAAATATCGCAACCATATAAACTGCTTCCAAAGAGCCTAGCGGTTTCTATTGTAGGAACGTTGGAAGGCGGAGTTATAGGTCTTGTTGTGTGGTAGCTGACACATTTGGCTGGATCCATTGTATAGGGTTCAAACAAAGACCCTGTCGGACATGCTTTGATACAACGATTGCAGTCGTCTGGACAGTCATGCAGATTGGGAACTCCAACAAGTTCTATTTCCTTATCTATCAGGAATGCCTCGATGCTGCAATAAGAGCCGTTCTCTGTATAGAAAAAATTGTTCCTGCGAATAATTCCAAGGCCGGCTTTATATGCAGCCCAACGAACACCGGTAAGCCCATATTTTTCTTCTGTTACAAACTTGATCCCAAGTTCATTTAGAAATGTGCCAAAATCCTTCCTTGCGATGTTTGCCTCCGCTTTTACGTTTACTCTGTTATCAAACAGGTGTGATTTTGCATACATACCATCAAAATCTTTTGGCACGTTAAAAGTAGAATATGGTACGACGAGTACGATTATAGATTTTGCCCAAGGGTACTTCTCGCCAGGGTATGCATAACCCGCAACCATTTTGTATTTGACTTCACCAAAGGGAATGCGAGAAATACGCTCATTGACTCTTTCTTGATAGTCAGCAACAGTTTCCACTTTGATGATTCCACATTTTTCATAGCCTAATTCAATTGCTTTTGAACTAATACTAAAGCCTAAATTTCCCATTATATTTCCCTCAAAATTGTACAGTGTATATACACGTTATTCGCTAAAAAATTTAGCTCGTCAGCTCCTCTATTTCTTTCGCCGTCTTTAAAAATTCTTCCAAGCGGTCTTTTCCGATAGCTTGTTCCATTTCACTTTGTGCATTCATCCATAAAAGAGAAGTGGTTTTGTAGGCTTTCTGGCCGTCTTCAGTCAATTTTAATTGTCTGTTTCTTCCTGCTGTTGAAACATCCATAACCAACCCTTGTGTTTCTAATGGCTTAAGATTGCGAACTAAAGTTGTTCGATCCAATCCCATAGCTTTTGCTAGTTCACTTACGCTAACTTTATCAAGATGGCATAAAAAGACTAGGATAGAAAATTGACTGACAGATAAACCACTAGATGCAAGCGATTTATTATAGATATTTGTTATAGACTGTGCCGCATGTCGCGTGCTACGACAATAGCAGTCGCAATTTTCGATTTTGGAATTATTTTTAATAGTGCCACTCCTCTATGACAATGCACTGCAAATCATTCGTGTATTTGCACTGTATAATATCAAACTTTAGCCTGTCAAGCATTCGCATTACAGAAAACGTCGCACGGCAGCGGATAAGCCGAGCGGCGTTTTCATTTGACAAGATCAGTGTCAAGTTGACCCGAAGCGAGCCACCCTGCAGATAGCGGACACGAAAGGCAGAAAGGAGGCTTTAGATAATCATAGTTTACGGTCATCAAATAGTTATCAACATTTTACAGTTGTTCTTCATGCGCGGGGTTGGCTGGCGCGTCAATGGGACCTTTTGTTCCTCTTGAAAGATAAGTGTGCACGTTATAATACACACCCTTGATATTCTCATAACCGAGGTTGCTCAAATAGGGCGAAGCTTCCTTCAGATATGCTTCCGCAGCTTTATGAGAATTGAATAAATAGATACCTGTCAAGACCTTTTCATCTGACAAACCCCAGATTTTCCATTGCAAGCCCGGAACGGTGTCAAAGATTTTCAAACTGGTAATTGGGAAAACTTCGTTGATGTCAAGGTTTTTCGGATTGTCAAACGTTATATGCAATACTACTGACATATAAATCACCTCCTAAAATTGCATTGTGTTTTGCATAACTACAACGCTATGAACAACTACTGTATAGCAAATTTGAGTGATAACGCCTCCTGTCCCAATGCTCCATTCGTGTATCTACACTATATGATACCAACTTCCCCTTGTCAAGCAACGCAGCCTTGTAAAAGACTGCGTTTTTCCGTGCGTTTCCGTCGTTACAGTCCCTGCTACTGGTCTCTTAAAACAGAAAAAGGACTTGAACCTGTAAAAGCGGCTCAAATCCTTTTTCGACATTACGACTGGTGGAGATGAAGGGACTCGAACCCTCGACATCTAGCTTGCAAAGCTAGCGCTCTCCCAGCTGAGCTACATCCCCGTGAAAAGAACAGTTTGAAATTTTATCACAGTTCCTCATATAAGGCTTGCTGCATCCCACTTTCAACCCTTTTCAGGTCTCTTTGGTCGGGCTTAGTGCTTCGTGGATGGCTTCTTCGACGCCGCGCTTGCTTATACAGATGACTGCGTCGCCTGGGTAGAGGATGGTTGAGCCCTTGACGATCTCAAGATCCGTGCCGCGCCCGACTGCTACGAGCAGGGCTCCGTCGGGCAGGGCTATGTCCATGACGCGGCGACCGCTCCACTCCTCAAGCGGCGTCTCCATATCACGTGGGATATTCACCTCAGTCACCACAAGGTCACCCTGCGTCAGCGACATGATGGACTGCACGGCTCCTGCGGTTGCCTCGCTCTCGATGAGCCGTGAAATAACCGATGTGGAGGATACCGGCTCAATCCCGATACGCCTGAATATCCGCTCGTTTTTGGGACTGTTAACGCGAGCTATGACGCGCGACACGCTGAAGACGGCATGGGCAATCTCACAGGACACGAGGTTGACGTCGTCTGAACCAGTGGTCGCAACAAAGATGTCAGCTTCTTCTGTTCCTGCGTCCGCCTGGAACACAGAGTCACATCCATCTCCGTTGATCATGAGCGCCTTGCTGGGTAGTGTTATCGCCAGATGGTCAATCTTGCGGCTGCTCTTTTCGATAATGGCAACTTCGTGCCCCTTTTTGAGCAGCGTAGATGCGAGATACTCTCCAATCTTGCCGCCCCCATTTATCACAACATACATAGGTGCTCCTAGGTGCGCATGTAGCGAGTGAAGGATTCGATGAGGTCTTTGCGTACACAGGCGAGTACGATGTCACCGTCACGCAGGACGCTGTCTGCGGTCGGGATGGAACTTTGGCCGTTGTCGCTCCGCTCGAAGGCGATAATCCGTATCTGATGCTCGCGCTCAAGCTCACTCACGCGAAGCGTATCAACTCCGGCACCTGGTGTTTTCAGGGCAAAGCGCAGCACCTCGAAATCCCCGATCGTCTCGACATGACTGCTGTGGCCAGCGACTATCTTTGCATAAATCTCCTCGGCTACCAGGGAGGTACCACAGACGTAGTCGAGCCCAAGTTGGAGATAGGCGCTCTCTCGTCCTGGCGTGTAGAGCCGTGCGAGCACGTGGGGCACGCCAAAGAGCTTGCGACCAACCTCCGAAATCATGATGTTGGTCGTGTCGGTATCCGTAACGGCGGCGAGCACGTCGCAGGTTTCAACCCCCGCCGTCAAAAGTACCTCCTCATCAAACCCAACACCTATGATGGTACGCCCCTCGTAGTTTCGACCAAGGCGTTTGAATGCAACGGGGTTAGTGTCGATAACCACGACATCGTCCCTGGTCTCTGAAAAGAGCATGGCGAGCTGCGAGCCAACACGTCCACAACCGACAACGATGATGTTCATGGCCGCCCGCTAGCTGCTCTTAATCGTTTCGAGAAGAAGATCGACGGCAACCCGCATGCGCCTCTCATCGATATGCGTCAGATCATCATCGACCCAGTTCCAGCCAGCGGGCACTCCCTTGCCCATACCGACGAGCGAAATGCCGCGCCCACCATCGCGCAGAACCTCAGTGGTGTCTGTTGCGAGGGAGCGTAAAACAACAGGTCCGATGGGAGCGCCCATGCTCTGGGCGGCCTCGGCCATCAGTTGTTGCAGGCGCGAGTCGGTGGCCACTGGTCGAGATCCGCCCTCTGAAACCGTGTAGCCCAGATTGCCGCGCCCGACCCCCACAACGTTTATGAACAAAGCATTGCGCAGCTCAGCGCCATAGAAGGAGAGAAGGTTCTTTACGCCGGTATGCTTTGTCTCATGTGCACCCACCGCAACAAGCCAGACTTCCTTGTTGAGGAGTTCACTGCTGAGAGCCATCATCGCGTTTGCGTTTTCATCGAAATCGCGACCGCCATAGGCTCCGCCGCGCCAGCCATTGTCGTCGTCTTCTGAAAAGTTGTCCCAAGAACCGATTTGGCCGCCTTCTTTACGTGCATCAAAACTTTCATCCACTCCAAGCCAGGTGCTCGGAGAGTCGCCCAGCTTTTCTTTCTTGCGACCAGTTAAACGATCGCCAACACTCCCGAGGAATGATTTGACGCGCGACTGTGGAATATCCACCTCGGCTTCAGCGTAGGTTCCCCTTTCTGAAAACTCCTGTGCAACATTCGAGTCGTCCGCATCGGGGATGACACTGTTGTCTTCAGAGTTGTACTGAAGCAACTCTTCTCCCACGGGCTGCATAATGCCTGTCGTCCCAAGGGGAGCAAATGAGCCTGCCACGTTGACCTGCTCGCCCTGTTGATGCAGTTCTACGGCTGTAAAGTGCTCGGAGCCAAAGCCGGCCTGCTGCACCGGTATATCTCCCGTCAACGCCTTGCTGGGTGTTGGTAACGAGCGTAGGCGGGCACGATTTGTCTGCGCGGTGACCTCTGCGGACAAGGGAGCCCCTATAACACCGCTGTCCGTGGTGGGGGCATTGACCGCGCTGGCTCTCCGCGGGATGACGCTAGAGGCGTCAGCCGCTCTTTGAGCGCCGGGAGTAGCGCCGGATGCGTTGCCCTCGTCGGTCTCGTTGACGGGCACGATGAGGGCTCGATTGCCTTCACCGCCTTGCGGGACGACTCTGAACGCCTGACGATCAAGCCCTGAGAGGTCGGAAGCAGCAGCAGCAGCCTTGCGCTTCGCCGCCTGAGCCTGGGCTTGTGCTTGAGCTTGCGTTGGCGCTTGTGCCTGCTGTTGTGCTGCTTGCTGTTGCGGTTGTGCTCCTTGTGGCTGCGCCTGAGGTTGTGGTTGTGCTACTTGCGCCTGCGGTCGCGGTTGTGGCTGCTGGCTCTGTGGGCGCGCTTGTGCCTGCGCCTGGGCTTGCGGTTGTGCTGTCTGCGCCTGCGGTCGCGCTTGCGTTTGTGGCTGAGCCTGTTGTGGCTGTGCTTGTGCTTGTTGTTGTGTCTGCGCCCGCGGTTGCACTTGCACTTGCGGTTGCGGTTGCGGCTGCGGCTGCGGCTGCGGCTGCGGAGCGTATCTCGCCGCACCTGAGGCGACCTCAGAAGCAGGCCCAGGGGCCACGCTGGTACTGGGGGTTGCGGTCGCGGTTGCGGTTGCGGCAGAGCCGGTTGCGGCATCTCTTACATCAGAACTTTGAGGTTTCTCGGCAGGCCTCTCTCGCGGACGCTCGATTGCGGTGGGCATATCCGCAAATCGTGAGCGCACGCCAGCGGGAAGCTCTGAGTCATCTGGCTGTTGTTGGCGCTCCTTCTTTCTCGCCGCAGCTTGCTTTGCCTGGGCAAACCAGTCAGGAGTCCCGTCGGTCGCGTGCTCGGCTTCCTTTGCTTGCGCCTTTTTGAGCTCCTCGGCTCGCAGCCGCTCTTCCTCGGCGTTATACTCCGCCACAACTTCGCGCGGGGCTCGTTGGGTGACAAAGGGGTTCGCAAGGCTCTCTCCCACAGAGGCAATTCTGTGCTCAGGTGGGATTTCCCTCTTTTGTGCTGGAGCAGGGGGGGTTGGTGCCGCCTCCTCCGCAGGGGGCACATAACCACGGGGTCGTACGATTCCTGAAGGCATTCTGATCTCGGTTGCCTGTGGCTGGGGCACACTCGGAGATTCAAGGGGAACTGTTCCCTCTGGTGTACCGACAGCACCCTGGAGCGGCATCGTCTGAGAGGCCGAGTGGGTGCTCTCCGCGTTTCGTGCTTCTCTGGCGCTCTCGCGTCCCTCGCGCTCGCCACGCTCGCCACGCTCACTGCGCGTACGTCCCTCTCGCTCGCCACTGCGCGCGCGTCGCTGCGCACGTGCAGAGCCTGCTCCCTGCACCGCACGTGTACCGGGCTCTGCGTGCCCATCAAACTCCAAGGCTCCGCCTTCAAGGCCTTGTGCTGCTGCACCAGCCCTTGAATCGAGCTCTGCACCCGCCACCGCACCCGTTGTGAGCGCCTCGGCAATGCCAAAAAGCGTTGCGACTCCTGATGCGTTGTAGTTTGCCCCTTGGTTATAGGGCATAAAAAGATTGATGACCGCCGAGATAAAAGCGAGAAGCGTAATGATGCCAGCGACCCATACAAGAATCCGAAGAATGTTCAGAACAACCAAAGGAAGGGGCAAGAACAGGAACAAAGCCAAAACAAGTAAGACAATCAGGCAGATGCCGATGCCCTGACGAAGACGATCATAATGGGGCGCCAGGCTCGGCAGCGCATGCAGTTTTGCGCGTGCTGAGTCATAGTGTGCAAGGATGACAACTTTGCGGTTTCGGTTCGATTCGGGCAGCGTCTCAGGGATATACCGCGCCGTAACGTTTTGAGAGTACCCACTGCTGATAAGGTTATAGAGCGGATTCTTGTCAAGCATATCGAGCGCGGCCAGCAACACAGCAATGACAAGTACGATGACTGCAGCAAGATGCAGCCCGGGCGCAAAGATGAGCAGCTCCGCAGCTATAACGCCAAATATGAGGTAGATGAGCCGTACCCAGACGTAGGCGCGCGAGGTTGGGAACTCCTCAGTCGTGACCTTGAGCCCAAGCTCTTCAAAATGGGCGGCGATCAACTCCGCCGCTTCCTGCTCCTGCTGGGTACCAGCAGGGCGCGGGCCTATCTCCTGAACCAGCTCTGCTGCGTAGTCATACAATCTAGCCATTAGACCTCCAAAAGGGACAGCCGCCTTGCTCATTATACCCTGAGTCGCGAAATACTGCCTTCAGGGTCTTGGAAAGGTTCCCTAACCTGCCTATCCGGGAACCACAATGGTGCTGGTTTCAAGATAGCGTCTGAGGATAGCGTCTTTGTCCGTCGCTTTTGAGCGGATCTCGTCGTAATCCGTGCGCAGTTGCGTGGTTTTGGCTTCTCGCGCGTCATTAATCGGTTTCAGCGGATCTTGAGCAAATACGTTTGCCAAGGTGCCGGACTCAGCATCCTTTGTTTTGAACTCCTCATTCTTTGCAAGGGCGGTGTCATAGTCCTCGTTCAGCAGAGCCTCATCGGATTCTATGGCAAGGTTGATAGACTCCCGCTTTGCCGCAATATATTGCTCCATGGGAGCAAGGTCCACCTCAGGGAACATCTCCTTGGCGTCGGCAACATAGAGCTCCGCCCAGTTAAGCTTCTCAAGCGCAGAACGATTATAGCTGACTGCCTCTTCCACGGAATCGTAACCGCCTTCTGCGACCACCTCGACAGCCATCAACATATCGGTGTTCACGTCGATAAAGAGGTTGATCGCCTCAATGACATAAGCGGCGCATTTGACCGTTGCGATATCGACTTCAACAATCTGAGCCGCTGTATCGATCATCTCTTTACGATAGTTGGCAGTATCCGTAGCATCCTGTGCAAGTTGTCTGTGCTCATCGTCAGGGTAGCTCGTCAGTGCCTGCTCACCGTTGCTAATCGCTGAGTCGAGTGTCGCGTGTGTGCTAATCACCTGATCAGCAAGAGCCTCGTACTGCGGAATCTGCGTCTGATACTCCGCAACAAGGATGTAGTGCAGTCCGTCGTCTGCAACTGTCACGTCTATGCTGGAGTCATAGTAGACCGCGCCGTCGAGGGGGATAACGACAGCGTCCGCCTCCTGGATACGCGCCATCGAATTGTCGAGATACTGGTCTCCTTCGGTCACAGCGCTGTTAAGCGTAGCCTCGATGAAGAAGTAGACTGCCCCCGTCGCCACGATGAAGACGATAAGCGCAGTAATGATGAGTGGCCAAATCGGCCGACGGCTCCGCCTTGCTTTCTGCTCTGCTGCGGCCTCTTCTGCCTGCGCGATCTCTTCAGGAGTAAGCAGGCGTGGCATTTCCTTAATCTCAAGGGAGGCCTTGGGCTTGTCTTTTTTCACATTGCTCCGGGCGTGCGACATCTGCACATTTGGTTCATCCAAGTCGTCAGACAAGAAGAGATCCTCTTCGATATCCAGCTCGGTGTCCCGCATGAGCCCCAATTCGCCGTCCTGTGCGTTCACGTGCGCGCTTTCTTGCGTGTTGTTTTCCTGCGAGCTCTGAAGCAGACTCTCCAAAAAGCTCTCCAGCTCGCTGGCCCCCGCGCTCTCCTGCACGTCGTCACGCGTATTCTCCGGTGCGCTCTCCTGCGCGTTCGCATCTCCTCCTGCGCTGCCGAGGAGCAGGGACAGATACTCATCCATATCACTGGATGTTGGTTCTTGTTTCAGCTCTTCTTCACTCATGACATTTCCTGTCGTCTACGACCGCGGTCTCCAGCGACGCATGATGGTCTGATCGCGATCCGGCCCGACGGCGATGATACTGACCGGCACGCCCGCCAAATCCTCGATGAACTCGATATAGTCCTTTGCCTCGCGCGGCAGGTCGCTGTAATTGCGGCAGGCGGTGATGTCGGTCTTCCAGCCGGGCAGCTCCTCATAGATGGGTGTAGCATGGTGGAATGCCGACTGCGACCCGGGAACCGTGCGATAGCGGCGTCCCTCGTGCTCATAGGCGGTGCAGACCTTGATGCGGTCGAGGCAGGAGAGCACGTCGAGCTTCGTGATGCAGAGATCGGTGAGACCGTTGACCTCGGCGGCGTACTTGACGATAACCGCATCGTACCAACCGCAGCGGCGCGCGCGCCCCGTGGTCACGCCCACCTCGCCCCCGACCGAACTCAGTTTGAGCCCCGTCTCGTCATTCAGCTCCGTGGGGAACGGCCCTGAACCCACGCGTGTAATGTAGGCCTTTGCGATGCCAAGCACCTTGTTGATGGTCGTAGGCCCAACGCCCGAGCCGACAACCGCGCCCCCCGCCGTGCAGGACGAGCTTGTCACAAAGGGATAGGTGCCGTGGTCGAGGTCGAGGAGTGTGCCTTGGGCACCTTCAAAAAGCACCCATTTGTTCTCACGAAGCACCTCGTTGAGCAACTGGCTTGATTCGGTGATGTGCGGCTTGATGCGCTCGGCATAGGACAGGTACTCTGCACAGACAGCGTTGGCGTCAAAGGGTTTGGAGTTGTATATCTTGACGAGAATCTCGTTCTTCTCCACAAGGGCGGTCTGCACCTTCAGACGGAAGATGTGTTCATCGAGCAGGTCCTGAATGCGTATGCCTGAACGCGCGGCCTTGTCTTGATATGCGGGTCCTATACCCCGCTTGGTCGTGCCAATCTCGTTGTTGCCGAGCCGCCGCTCACTCTCTGCATCCAGCGCGAGGTGCCAGGGCATAATGAGGTGTGCGTTGCCGGAGATAAGCAGACGCTCAGTTGAGAAGTTCTCGGCCTCAAGTTTGTCCATCTCCTCGATGAGAACGCGCGGGTCAATGACGCAGCCATTGCCGATAAGCGGTGTAATGTTGGGGTACATGATGCCCGAGGGGATAAGGTGCAGCGCGAGCCGCTTGTCGCCGTGGATAACGGTGTGCCCGGCGTTGTTCCCTCCCTGATAGCGCACTACGTAGTCAAAGTCATCAGCAATCAGATCGGTAATCTTGCCCTTGCCCTCGTCGCCCCACTGCGCTCCCACTAAAACTATTCCCGGCATGTGTTATTCCCCTTCTGGCAACGTGGAGGTAGGTCTACGCTGCTCAATTTGTTGTCCCCTCGCTGTATGTCAGCGCGTGCAGTACCCCCACAGTATACCGGATTGCACCAAGCGATACGTGAGCTCTTTGTGTGTGGTGTTGATGCTGTCGAGGTTATTATGAGAGGTGCCCTATACTATTGGCAGTAGGCGTACTCTTGTTTTCCTGATGTCGATTGTCATTATTGCACCTCTTGCTAAATCAATTTCATTTTGAAGTAATGCGGCGTGTATGATGGGTATATCTCGTTTCAAGGACAATGCCCGCAAACGGATCTGCACAACACTTGGTTTCCGATTGCGCGTATGTGACAGCAGCGCACTGAAATCAAGATCGCAAGTCAATAAGACGTACCCCTTGTTTCGGGCGTACAAAAAAGCTCTTCGTCTGGCGCATCGCTCTCCCCTACGGAAGACCAGTGCACTGACTTGATGCCGAGCTCAGTGAGCAGCACCGCAAAATGTGGCGGCAAGTTCATATCGACAAGAACTTTCATGCAAAAGCAATCTCATTCTCTTTGGCTTCAACAGCCAACGCCGCATAAGACAACGCCTGTGTTATGTCCGCTTTCTTCAGATAGGGATAATCAGCGAGCAGCTCATCAATGGATTTACCTTCGCTGATTTGAGCCACTATCATGCCAACTGTGACACGGGTGCCCTTAATACAGGCCTTACCGCCCATCACTTCTATATTCCTGCTTATTCTTTGAAATCTTGTCGCCATCTTATTACTACCTTTATCTGCGAGTAGTTATCTATCCCTTGCATTGTACTCTAAACTCCATCATTGATACGCGCAAGTCTGCTCAGGGATTTGACTCTCGCAGGGCACTCCGACCTGGCATTTGCCGCATCCGTAGTACGGTGCTGTTTTTCCTACTTCCTGCAACCGCGCCACAAGGGCAGGCAGCTCGGTGATGGCTGCCGCTTCATACTGTGCACCGGCGCTGATAAGGCGCTCGCGAGCGAACATGCCCCAAGGGGCGGCGACTGCAATCATGCCTGCCGCACAGGCGGCCTGCATGTCATAGGGGCTGTCCCCCACATAGACACAGCGCTCAGGCTCAGCGCCGAGACGCGTTGCCGCCAGGAGTAAGGGATCGGGGAGCGGCTTGTGCTTGTCGGTGTCATCTGAGCCTATGAGTGGGTCAAAGAATCCCAGGAGGTCAAAGCATGCAAGACCACGCGCCGCCAGAGCATTGCGCTTTGAGGTGACGATGGCAAGCGGGATGCCCTGCGCCCTGAGCGCTTCAAGCGTCTCGCGCGTGCCGGGGAAGACCCGCACCATCTCATCATGATGCGCCGCGTTGTGCTCACGGTAAACAGCCACCAGCTCATCGGCGTGCTCGGGCGAGAGCTTCTCCATCTGGTATTGCAGGGGTATGCCAATCATGTCGAGCATCTCAGCTTCTGGGAGTTCTCTGCCCAATACCGTGCGCGTCGCATGTCGAAACGACACGAGGATGAGCTCGCGGGTATCGAGCACCGTTCCGTCAAGGTCGAACAATATGGCTTGGCTGTGTGGCATCGGCTGATGATAGCACAAGATTATCGGCGGTTCTCTGAGACGGGTTTACGGCGTTCGCCCCTCATTCGTGCTATATTTGTGCAACTGTCTGATTTAGACGCTGGAGAGAAGGTTCGCGATGCCAGAGCTGCAGGATATCTTGCTCATTTTAATCAGTGGGATAGTGGTGATCATCCTTGTGCTGCTCGTCGTCTTGCTTCTCGGAAGAAGGAACGCGACTCTGTCTCGGCAAGCTCTTGAGAACATGCAGAGTCAGCTCGCGTTTGTCCAAGCGCACATGGATGCTTCACAGAAGAAGCTCGAGGGTCTCGACAACGACCTCAGCAAAATGGACGGGCAGATACGTGACGAATTTGGGCGCAGCCGTGAGGAGTTGCGCCTCCAGCAGCAAGCGACCCGTGAAGAAACGGCAAAGACCCTGTTTGACACCCGCAATGAGACAACCAAGACGTTGCAGGAAACGCGCGCAGAGACCACAAAGACGCTTGTGGAGAGCCGTCTGGAGCAGACCAGCCAGTTCAAGGAGATACGCGAGACGATGGAAAACCGTCTCGGCGCGATACAAAACGACAACGCAATTAAGCTGGAGGAAATGCGCAAGACCGTCGACGAGAAGCTGACCGAGACCGTGGAGAAGCGTTTTGCCGAGAGCTTCAGCCTGATCAGCGACCGGCTTGAGCAGGTGCACAAGGGGCTCGGGGAGATGCAGACCCTCGCCAACGGCGTGGGCGACCTGAAGAAGATACTCTCGAACGTGAAGGCGCGCGGCACCTTTGGTGAATACCAGCTCGGCGCCCTGCTTGAGCAGTTCCTCTCGCCGGAGCAGTATGTCGTCAATGCGCAGACGAAGAAGCGTAGTCAGGAGCGTGTGGAGTTTGCCGTCAAGCTGCCGGGGCAGGGCGAGGATGGCATGAGCGAGGTTTTGTTGCCCATAGACTCGAAGTTTCCCCTTGAAGACTATGAGCGCCTGGTCAATGCCTACGAGGGCATAGGGGATGAAGCGCCCGACGTGGTTGCCCGACGTCTCCAGAACAGCGTAAAGACCTTTGCCCGCAGCATCCGTGACAAGTACATCAATGTGCCAATTACCACAGACTTTGCCATCATGTTCCTGCCCACGGAGGGTTTGTATGCCGAGGTGCTGCGCGTTCCCGGGCTGCACAGTGAGCTTCAAAAGACGTTTCGCGTCGTGGCGGTGGGACCGACGAACCTCGTCGCCCTCCTGAACAGCCTGCAGATGGGCTTTCGCACCCTTGCCATACAGAAACGTTCGAGCGAGGTCTGGAACCTGCTAGGTGGGGTCAAGACGGAGTTTGGCAAGTTCGAGCTCGTGCTTGACCGCGTGAAGAAGAAGCTGGATCAGGCTTCCAGTGAAATCGACAAAGCCGGGCGCCGCAGCAAGGCTATCGGGCGCAAGCTGAAAACGATTCAGGAACTGCCGCAGGAAGAGTCAGCAGCGCTGCTGGGCGTTGGAGAGATAGACCTGGATTACGTTGAGCCTGTTGTTTTAGACGATGCTGACGAGAATGCAGAGGATTAGATAAGCGGGTCTTTGTGGAAGTCTCGGAAGCGCGTGAAGCTTCCATCAAAGACGAGGTCTATGTCCCTGACGGCACCGTTGCGGTTCTTGCCAACAATCAGTTTTGCCATCCCGTTATCGGGGCGACCCAGCGTTGCGGCCTCGTCCTCTGACAACGAGCGATCGATGAACAGAACAACGTCCGCGTCCTGTTCGATGGAGCCGGATTCACGAAGATCGGAGAGCATGGGGCGCTTGTCCTTACGCGCCTCAACGCCGCGCGAGAGCTGACTGAGCGCTATGATGGGAACGTTGAGCTCCTTTGCAAGAACCTTCAACCCACGCGAAATCTCGCCAACCTCAAGCCAGCGATCTTTCTGCGCGCCGCGCGAGTGCATGAGCTGCAGGTAGTCCACGACAATGAGGCCCTTGCTCACGCCATGCAATTGCCTACGAGCCTTTGCGCGCAGCTCGAGCAGACTGAGTGCTGGGGTGTCGTCGATGAAAACGTCGCAGGCGGCAAGCCTGTTGCATGTGTCGATAATGGTTTTCCAATCCCCCTTGTTGAGGTTTGCTGTCCGCATCTTGTTTGAGTCCACACCGCCCTCGGCACTGATAAGGCGCTGAGCGAGTTGTGCCGCGGGCATCTCAAGCGAGAATACGGCGACGGTTACTCCCTCGCGCGCCGCATTGATGGCCATGTTGAGCGCCAGCGCCGACTTGCCAACGCTGGGCCGCGCCGCGAGGACGATGAGGTCTCCCCCCCTGAAGCCTGCTAGTAGTCGATCGAGATCCGCAAAACCACTGGGAACGCCAAGGATATGTGAACGGTTCTCCGCCATCTCTTCCAACTGCGAGAATGCCTCATCAAGCAGCTCTTTGATGTTGAGAAAGCTCGATCCAATGCGCTTCTCGGTTGCCTCGAAGAGGAGCTTCTCCGCAGCTTCAACCGCTTCATCGGCGTCATCGATGGACGAGAAACCGAGCTTCTCTATGCCGTATGCCGCATTGACAAGCGAGCGCAACAGAGCCTGCCGTTTGACTATCTCGGCATGGTTTTCCCAGTTGTAGAGCGCAAAGGAGTTGTTCGCGAGCTCAGCGATGTAGGCCTTCCCGCCCACACTATCAAGATCCCCGCGCGCCTCAAGTCGGTCGGCAAGCGAGAGCATGTCAACGGGGTCGTTGCGCTCCGAGAGTTCGGCGATAGCGCTGTATATCTTCTGGTGCGAATTGCGGTAGAACGCCTCCGCCTGGATGATGGCAAGCGCGTCGATAACGACATCCTTGTCAAGGATCATGGCAGCGAGCACGGCCTTTTCCGCGTCGATATTCTGCGGGGGTATCTTGCTTATCTCGTCTGCCATGGAGCCTCTCTTTTTTCGCCTTTAGTGGAATGAACAATATAGCCTATTTTGGCCGTTGGGTGAGTAGCTGTTTTTGGAGAGCGGGCGCTGCTTTCGTACTATGGAGTTTTTGTGCTGTTTTTTTGCTATGGAGATCTGTTGTTGTGCGCTCTTGCTGGGGATTTTGATTGTTGTTGGTGCATTGTTAGTTGCGTGTCGAATGCTGGTTAGCTTTCTGGCGGATGCTGGTTAGATAGCTCCGTTAGACTCACCAGACCATGATGCAGCCGCAGATGGGTTTATCGGGCGGCGGGCAAAAGGTACGGGAGGCAAATGCGCGCATTTGCAGCATCCGGGCAGGAATGGTAGACTACGAGCTCGCTTTTTCCTGCTTGGGTACCGCCTTCATGTACCTGAGCCGCTTGAGTCCAGAGGAGGTGAACAATGAAGGCTTATGAATTGCTGTTCTTTGTAAGTTCCGCTCTCGAAGAAGATGCTCGGGAGACTACCCTCAAGAGGATCGAGACCTCGATAACCTCACAGGGTGGAACGGTCGATAACGTCGAGGATTGGGGCAAGCGCAAGCTCGCTTTTGAGGTAGATCGACTGACCGACGGAGATTACACTCTGCTTGATTTCCATGCTGACCCCGCCACCATCGAAGAAACCGATCGCGTGCTGCGTATCACGGACACCGTGAAACGCTTCATGATTATCAGCCGCACAGATCGTGACTAGGAAGGTGCAATTATGAGTATCAACAAGGTGTTGATCAGCGGGAATCTGACCCGTGACCCGGAGCTTCGGGCTACAGGTTCGGGGATGCCGATTTTAGGGCTTGGCGTCGCCGTCAATGACAGACGCAAGAATCAGTCAACCGGTGAATGGGAGGATTATCCCAACTTCATCGACTGTACGATGTTTGGAACAAGGGCGGAGAGCGTCGCTCGCTTCCTCTCAAAGGGCTCGAAGGTTGCCATCGAGGGAAAGCTGCGTTGGAGCCAGTGGGAACGAGAAGGACAAAAACGCTCGAAGATCGAGGTCATCATCGACGAGATCGAGTTCCTCTCGTCACGTGACGGTGCCCCCTCTTCGGCTGTGCTCCCTCGGAGCGCAGAGACAGAGATTCCCCCCGCTCCCGAGATAACTGTTTACGACGAGGACATACCGTTTTAAGTATTGAATTATTTTAAGGAGGCACTACCAGTGGCTGAATACGTACGTCAACCGCGCAAGAAGTACTGCCAATTCTGCAAGGACGACGCAAAGTTCATTGATTACAAGGATGTTGTGCTGATTCGTAAGTACATGACCGACCGCGGTAAGATTAAGCCGCGTCGCGTCACCGGTACCTGCACACAACACCAGCATTCCCTCGCGGTCGCCATCAAGCGCGCCCGTGAAATGGCTCTGGTTCCCTACGCTGTTCCAGTGGTGAGCGGCCGTATCGACCGCAAAAGCCGCGGTTAGAGAGGTGTACCAATGAAAGTCATCCTTTTAGAGGAGATTAAGGGAACAGGCGGCGAGGGTGATGTTGTTGAGGTGAAGACCGGCTATGCTGTCAACCACCTCTTCCCCAAGAAACTTGCCGTCTCTGCGACGACGGGAAACCTGAAGCAACTTGAACTCCGGAAGCACAACATCGCAAAACGTGAGGCCGAGCGCCTCGATACGGCGGACAAGATCATTGCCGCCCTGGACGGCAAGACCATACGCGTCGGTGCCAAGGTAGGTGAGGAGGGTCAGTTGTTTGGCTCTATCACGCCCTCTCAGGTCGCAGACGCGTTGAACGAGCGCTTTGGCCTTAGCCTGGATCGCAGGCGCATCGATCTTCACGGGAGCATCAAGACTGCCGGCGAGCACGGCGCGACCATCAGCATCTATCGCGAAACCAAAGCGACGATCACCGTTGAGGTTGTGGACGAGAAGACCCTTCTCGCGCCGGTCGAGGTTGAGGCTGAGGTTGCTGTTGAGGCAGAAACCGAGGCTGAGGTTGAGGCTGCTGTTGAGGCAGAAGCTGAGGCTGAGGTTGTAGCCGCGGTAGAAGCTGAAACCATAGCTGAAGCCGTGGTCGAGGTTGAGGCTGAGGTTGCTGCCGAAGAAATCGAAGAAGCGTTCTCTGCGGCCGAAGGCGCGCTTGACGCCGCTGTTGCCGACGCAGTCGTGACCGAGGTCGAAGCAGCCGAGCCCGAAGAATAACAGGCTTCTTTCATAACCGCTTGCATGTTGCCTGTGGGTTATGAGATGCCCTGATAAAGAGGAGGGATCCTGTGCCCAGGAGAAGGGTTGGGCACAGGTATCGCCTCTACCGTATGATATTGGATTTGTTTGTTTCGCAGTAGTCCCAGCTATCCGGACGAACGGCTTTAGGTCACCTCTAAAAACCCATTGCACGCCAGACTGCCCAGCCGATCAGAACCAGTATGAGCGCCAATCCAAACCAGCTCAAGGTGCTGCAACCCTTGTTGTGCTCAAGGGCTACCGCGATAAGCCGTTCGGTCGCCGTGCGTCTTCTGCGATAAAACACGCTCCCCTTCTCTAGCTCAGGCCAGGGCAGCTCCTTTGTGAGATACCAGTCGCCCCCACTCTCCATCACCTTGGCAAACTGTATCTGGTTGAGTGCCAAGCCGGGATGCATGCCACCAGTGATACGTTGGATACTGTTTTGGATAAAGGTTTCCACTGCCTTCACGCAGGCTTCTTTGGCCGCCGCGTCATAGCAAAAACAGGCATATTCGGCATGAAATCCCTTGTTTGCCGTATTGTAGGTAATGAGGGCAAGCGCGCAGCGCACCGTCCACCCCTTCGCAAGAGCCCGTTCGATGCGCATTGTGGCGTCCGCCTCAGGTCGTGCGATATTGCGCCCATCGGTTTGCGCGACAAAGACAAGGCCGTCTGGGGTTTGCTTGAGCTCAAGGTTGCTGCCTATGATGCCCTCCGCGCCCGCAAGGTAGCTTGCGCCCTCTTGATCCTGGGGGTCGATAGACGCGTAAAAACCCTCATAGACCGTATCGACGGGGGGGTGTTTTGAAACGCGCCGCTCCTGCTCTGCGGTGAGCAGCTGAACATGGTCTCCCAAAGGATCGCTGAAGCGATCAGACATCGTTTGCCGTTTGGGTCGCCGCTCCTGGGCTGCCCGCGGCGGCGGAGCCCACCGCCGCTGTGTTTGCGGCGGCTGGACCGGAGCCGTCCGCCAGCGTGTCAAGATACTCCACGGCGGACAGGCTCGCCCGCTGCCCCTCCCCTGCCGCTTTCACAACCTGCAAGGGCCGCCCGACACAATCCCCTGCTGCAAAAACGCCGGGCAGCGAGGTGCGCATGTTTTTATCCACCAGAAGGGCACCCTCGTCCAGGACAATCCCCGCAAGCAGCGCCGTGGGGGCAATGGACGGGCGCAGGACAAAAACCCCGTTGCAAGGGATCTCGCTCTCCCCTTCTGCACTCTGCGCCTCAAGCTGTACCGCGGTCACGCCCATCAGATCTCCCTTAATGGCGCGGGCGCGTCCTTCCTGCACGAAAATGCCCTCTTTGAGCCCCTGTGGTGCCTTCTTTGCGAGATAGGTCACTTTGGCGCCGAGCTCTGAGAGGAAGTTCGCCTCCTCCACTGCTTCGGGCATCTCACCGATAACACAAACCGTCGCGCTGCGATAGAGCATGCCATCACAGGTAGCACAATAGCTCACGCCGCGTCCCAGGAACGCCTCCTCGCCTTCATATGCTTTACTTTTTGCCACCCCGACTGCCAGAATGATTGCTTTGGCGTCGTAGATTTCGGTGCTTGTGGTGATGGAGAAGTGTGTGTCCAGCGGCAGCACGGTGATGACGCGGGCGTACTCGAACTCCGCACCAAGCGCATGCGCCTGCTCCAGCATGCGCTCGAGCAACGCCAAACCGCTCACGTGGGGGATCCCCGGATAGTTATCGACAAGCTGCGCTTTGGCGAGCGGGCTCTCCTGTGGCTTATTTGAGACCACGAGCACGCTCTTGTTGCGCGCTCGTGCCGTTATCGCTGCTGAGAGCCCTGCCGGCCCCGCTCCTATGATGGCGATGTCATACATCGGTGCTCACTCCAACCTCTGTAGCGCTGTCATACATCGGTGCTCACTCCAACCCATAGTCTATGAGCTTACGGTATAGTTCCCCTAGGCTCATTCCTGTTTCTTCTGCTGCGTGCGGCAAGAGCGAGGTGCCCGTCATGCCCGGAATGGTGTTTGTCTCGATGACCCAGGGTACATCGTCAACATCAATGATGAAGTCCGTGCGCGACACCCCGCGACACCCCAAAGCCTTGTGGGCAAGCACCGCGTGTTCCTGGCAGAGAGCCGTCAGCTCGGCGGAGAGACGCGCTGGACACACGTGCTCTGAGCCCCCGTCGGCATATTTTGCCTCATAGTCGTAGAAGGCAGCGTGGGGGATTATCTCGATAAGGGGGAGCGCGGAGGCATCATTGTTGCCGAGTACGGCAACCGTCACCTCCATCCCGGCGACGAAGCGCTCGACCAGCAGGTTCTCGCTGCATTTGAAAGCCGCCTCGATGGCAGGCTCGAGCTCGTCAGCTGTAGGTACGATATAGACGCCGAGCGACGAGCCCTCTCGCACGGGTTTGACCACACAGGGAAGACCAATCTGCTCGCAGAGCGCAGAGATGCTGTAAGGCGCGTCACGATCGACGTTGTTGCTTGGTGGCACATTGAGCCCCTCGGCCAGGTAGAAGACCTTGCTTCGCGCCTTGTCCATCGCCAGGGCGCTTGCAAGAACCCCGCTGCCGGTGTACGGAATGTCGAGAAGTTCGAGCAGCCCCTGAATTGAGCCGTCCTCCCCTCCCCTCCCATGCAGTGCGATGAAGGCGATGTCAGGTTGAAAAGTCACAATCCGCTCAAAGAAATCCGGCTTGCCTGTGTCGATGCGCTCCACCTCAAGCCCCTCCGCGGCAAGCGTGTCGGCGACTATCGAACCACTGACGAGCGAAACCTCTCGCTCCCCGCTCGTCCCTCCGTAGAGCACTGCGATGCGCTGCGCCATAAATACCCTTAGTCCCTTCCGACGTGCGGTTCGGCCCCCCGCATAGCTGTCACAACGATTTTGACAGCTCCCTATCTTCAAAGCAAGCACTACAATAGAGAGGATACCGAAACGACA
>JAITOC010000125.1 GCA_031290175.1 Coriobacteriales bacterium
CATAACCCACATAGCCCGGAGGGGCGCCGATGAGCCGCTGCACGGAGAACTTCTCCATATACTCACTCATATCGATACGCACCATGGCACGCTCGTCATCGAAGAGAAACTCGGCGAGCGTCTTGGCAAGCTCGGTCTTGCCAACCCCTGTGGGGCCGAGGAAGAGGAAGGTTCCGATAGGCTTGTCGGGATCGGCGAGCCCCGCGCGGGAGCGGCGAATAGCACCCGCAACCGCTGCTACCGCTTCGTCCTGCCCGACGACACGCTTATGAAGCTCATCTTCAAGATGGACGAGCTTCTCCAGCTCACCTTGCATCATCTTGGTGATCGGGATCCCCGTCCAAGTGCTGACCACGATGGCAATCTCTTCTTCGGTGACTTCCTCCTTGAGGATACCGCCCTGCTCCTGTCGCTTCTCAAGCGTATTGGTTGCTTCCTCAATGTCGGCAGTGAGTTTGGGGATGGTGGCATAGCGCAGCTCGGACGCCTTTTGCAGGTCGTTTTCGCGCGTTGCACGTTCGTACTCGATCTGAGCCTGCTCAAGCTCGGATTTGAGCTGCTGCACCCGTGTGATGCAGTCCTTCTCGTTTGCCCACTCCGCCTTCATGCCATCGAGTTTTTGCTGAAGCTCCGCCATATCCTTACGCAGGGTGGCAAGGCGCTCAACGGATGCCTTGTCGGTCTCCTTGAGAAGAGCCTGTTCCTCGATCTGCATCTGGATGAACTGCCGGTCTATTGTATCGATCTCTTCAGGCATAGAATCGATCTCGATACGCAGACGGCTTGCTGCCTCGTCCATAAGATCGATGGCCTTGTCCGGCAAAAAGCGATCCGAGATGTAGCGGTTTGAGAGTTCGGCAGCAGCCACGATGGCGGCGTCGGTTATCCGCACGCCATGATGGATCTCGTATTTCTCCTTGAGCCCACGCAGGATGGAGATGGTGTCTTCCACACTTGGCTCACCAACGAGCACCGGCTGGAAGCGCCGCTCGAGCGCGGCGTCCTTCTCGATGTATTTGCGATACTCATCCAGAGTCGTTGCCCCGATGGCGTGCAGTTCACCGCGGGAGAGTGCTGGCTTGAGCATGTTGCCCGCGTCGAGCGCGCCGTCCGAGCCTGCACCCGCACCCACGATGGTATGCAGCTCGTCGATGAAGAGGATGACGCGGCCTGCCGCCTCCTCCACCTCGCGGAGCACCGCCTT
Organism: Coriobacteriales bacterium; assembly: GCA_031290175.1. Lineage (GTDB taxonomy): Bacteria > Actinomycetota > Coriobacteriia > Coriobacteriales > UBA8131 > JAITOC01. The sequence goes on from JAITOC010000125.1 coordinate 1,205, forward strand.
GAAGCGATCCTCGAACTCGCCCCGATATTTGGCACCGGCGAGCATGGCTGCCAGGTCGAGGGCGACGATGTCGCGGTCTTTCAGCGTCATGGGCACGTCACCTGCGATGATGCGTTGCGCAAGCCCCTCGACGATAGCGGTCTTGCCGGTGCCCGGCTCACCGATGAGGCAAGGGTTGTTCTTCGTGCGGCGTGAGAGCACCTGGATGGTGCGGCGTATCTCTTCTGAGCGCCCAATGACGGGGTCAAGCTTGCCCGCACGCGCCGCTTCGGTGAGATTGCGTCCGTAGTGCTCAAGCGCCTCGAATTGCGGCTTGCTGTCCTGATCGGTAACGCGGGTCGAACCGCGCAGACCATCGTATGCCTGCTCAAGCCTTGCCCGGTTCACGCCGGAGACAGAAAGCACTTTGCCCGCCGTGCCCTTGTCCTCAGAGAGCGCGATGAGGATGTGCTCGGTGGTGACAAAACTGTCCTCCATCTTGTTTGCGATCTTCTCCGCTGCGTCCAGCACACCGAGCAGCCGTTGCGAGGGTATCGCCATGGGAAAGCCTGCGCTTCCCGAGACCTTGGGCGCCTTCTCAATCTCTTCGGTTATCTGCGCGTTTATCGCAGCCGGACTGGCACCGACACGCTCGATGATGCTGCTGATGTTGCCCTCGTGCTTATCGAGAAGCGCCTTGAGCAGATGCTCGGGCTCAACCGTTGATGCTTCGAGATCCGAAGCGATACCCATGGCCTCCTGAAAAGCCTCCTGCGAGGATACTGCGAGTTTATCAAGCCGCATAGGTAACTCCTAACTTTCGTGTCCTGTTGCGTGGGACTCTGCCCGCACTCTACAGGGCATCATTCATTCCATTTACAGATTGCCTGTGTCTCCACGTGCACAAGCGCGGTTATCTTCTGGCGCATCTCAAACTCATGGAGACGTGCCTCCAGCCGGTTCATGCGACGGCGCTGCGTCTCGGCTTCGTCCTCACGCTTGGTGAGCCGATCCTGCAGGTCGATGATGCGCATGACGCCAGCAAGGTTGATGCCCTCGGCAGTCAGCTCACCAATCAGCTCGAGCTGCTCGATGTCCGCCTGCGAATACAGGCGTGTGTTCCCTGCAGAACGCTTGGGAGCCACCAGTCCCTTGCTCTCATAGACGCGCAAGGTCTGCGGATGCACGCCCGCAAGCTCCGCCGCGACGCTGATCATATACAGCGGGCGGTTGCGGTCATGTCCACTCATGAGGGATCCCCGTCGTTCTTTGCTTTCTTACTAGCTGGCGGAGCCGGTTGAGCAGGCGCCTGACCATCTGGCTGAGTCGGTTGTGCGGCTGCAGGCGTGGGCGACTGAGCAGCCGCCTGACCATCTGTCGGGAGCGGCTGCACGACGGCAGAACCTGTTGACGCGGGTGTCGAGCCGATAGCCTGCGCAATCAGAGGACGGATATCCACGCCGCTCGGATCAGAGGCTGCGGCGTAGGCTTCAAGCGCCTTGCGCTGTTGCTCGTTAAGCCGCGGCGGGGTAGTGAGACGTACGGTAATCTTGAGATCGCCCCAGCCGTCTCCTTTCACGCGAGGTGCACCCTTGCCCCGAACGGCAAAAACCTTCCCGTCCTGCGTGCCTGCGGGGATACGGAGTTTGAGCACCGACCCATCAGGCGCTGGCACGGCTATGTGGGCGCCCAGTCCAACCTCGGCTACACTCAGCGGCAACTCAAGGTGTACATTCGCGCCTTTACGGGAGAAGATTGGATGCTGCTTGATCGAGGTGATAATAATAAGGTCGCCCCGCTCGGCACCGCCCGTGCCTCCTCCGCCTTTTCCTTTATAACGCAGTTTGCCGCCCTCGACGGCACCGGCAGGAACTTTTACGTCGATCTGCTGCTCCGTGCCGTCTCCCGTGCGCACGGTGACGCGCTTCTCTGCGCCAAAGAAGGCATCCTCAAAACTAACTTCAAGGGTAACCTGTATATCACGACCCCGTGCAGCCCGCTGGGGAAAGTCCCATTCTGTTCCAAAGGCACCCTCTCCGTGACGGATGCGGTTGAAGATGTCTCCGATGCCACCGAGATCAAAATCCTGGGCGACCGTGCGCCAATCACCTTGACCCGATCTGTTGAAGTCAAAGGGAACGCCGTCTGATCTGCGATACGCGCCGCCGGCTGCCCCCGTGAAGGCTCCATACTTGAGAAAGGTGTCGTACTCCCTGCGCTTCTCGGCATCGGAGAGCACCTCGTAGGCCTCGCTTATGTCTTTGAACTTTGACTCATCGCCACCTGCATCGGGGTGATGTTTGCGTGCGAGCTTTTTGAAAGCTTTCTTTACCTCGTCGGTGGATGCAGTCTTTTGCACACCGAGTACTTCGTAATAATTCTTCTCAGCCACCACTGCAACCCACCTCCCTTACTACTCGTCGGGTTCGTTCTCGGTTTCTCGCTTGGGGCCACCGTTACTGACGGTGACCATGGCAGGCCGCAAGACACGGTCGGCCATCTCGTAGCCCTTTTGATAGACCGCTACCACAGTCTCGTCTGGCACAGCTGTGTCCTCGACGGTACCAACCGCCTGATGCTGATGGGCATCAAAGGGGGCTCCCGCCGGGTTGATTGTCTTCACACCTTCACGACTGAGCACGTCAGTGAGCTTGCTGTAGACTGCAGCGATACCCTCTTTGAGAGAGGTCTCGCTGGCCGTATCGCTGTGCTCAATAGCGCGCTCAAGATCATCCACCACAGGGAGCAGACGTTCGACGAGGTTTTCGGCGGCACGAGCGCGCTCCTGAGCGCGCTCAGCCGTCGTGCGCTTGCGAAAGTTATCCCACTCCGCCTGGAGCCGCATGTACCTGTCGCGGAGCTCGTCCGCTTCTGCGCGGGCAGCCTCCAGAGGGTCGAGCTCGATTACTTCTTCAAAAAGCTGCTCCTCGATGGACGCTCCTTCAGGTATCCCACCTGTTACCGCTTCTTGTCCGTCGGGGGCGCCTTCCTGCTCGTCTGAAACAACGCTTTCAGTACTCTTTTTTTTGACAACCATCATGTCCTACCACTTCGCCCGGGAACCGTGACTACTTCTCGTCCTGCTCGGCATCGACGACCTCATATTCGGCCTCGACCACATCACCGGAAGCATCGGGCGAACCCTCAGCTCCACCATCTTCTCCGGTAGCCTGTGCGTTCTGCACATCCTGGTAGACAATCTCCGCGAGTTTGTAGCCTGCCTGTTGCAGCGCCTCGGTCTTTGCCTTGATCTCCTCGATATCGGATCCTTCAAGTGCCTTCTTCAGTTCGTCAGATGCGGCATTGACCGCCTCTTTTGTCTCCGCGGGAACCTTATCGCCCAGATCGCTGAGGGTCTTCTCGGTGGAGTACACGAGGCTGTCCGCTGTGTTGCGAACCTCAACCTCCTGCTTGCGGGTGGCATCCTCTTCAGCATGGGATTCGGCGTCCTTGACCATGCGGTTGACTTCGTCGTCAGAAAGAGCCGTCGAGCCAGAGATGGTGATCTTCTGCTCCCTGCCAGTGCCCTTGTCTTTTGCGCTGACGTTCACGATGCCGTTCGCGTCGATGTCGAAGGTTACCTCGATCTGCGGGATGCCGCGTGGCGCGGGTGGGATGTCGCCCAGATGGAACTTGCCCAGCGTCTTATTACCGGCCGCCATCTCGCGCTCACCCTGGAGCACGTGAATCTCAACGGAGGTCTGGCCATCGGATGCTGTGGAGTAAATCTCCGTCTTTCGCGTTGGGATTGTGGTGTTGCGCTCAATCATGCGGGTCATCACGCCGCCCATCGTCTCAACGCCGAGGGAGAGCGGGGTCACATCGAGCAGGAGGATACCCTCGACGTCGCCCGTGAGCACGCCTGCCTGGACGGCTGCGCCCAGTGCCACGACCTCATCGGGGTTGACGCTCATGTTGGGCTCCTTGCCCGTGAGCTTCTTTACGAGTTCCTGTACGGCGGGCATACGGGTCGAGCCGCCAACGAGGATAACCTCGGCGACCTCACCGATCTTCAGCCCGGCATCCTTGAGCGCCGTCTCGACCGGCTTCTTGCAACGCTGGAGCAGGTCATCGGTAATCTTCTCAAACTCCGCGCGTGAAAGCGTGTAGTCGAGGTGCTTCGGGCCATTGGCATCCGCCGTAATAAACGGAAGGTTGATATTGGTCTGCTGAGTGGAGGAGAGCTCCATCTTTGCCTTCTCTGCAGCTTCTTTGAGCCGTTGGAGTGCCATCTTGTCAGCACGCAGGTCGATGCCGTTATCGGACTGGAACTTCTCCGCAAGCCAGTTGATGACACGCTGATCCCAGTCATCGCCACCAAGATGGTTGTCACCCGAGGTCGAGAGCACCTCAAAGACGCCCTCGCTGATCTCGAGCACCGACACGTCAAAGGTGCCGCCGCCGAGGTCGAACACGAGGATCTTCTCGTCATGACCGACCTTGTCCAGCCCGTATGCCAGTGCCGCGGCTGTGGGCTCGTTGATGATGCGCTCGACCTCAAGCCCGGCGATACGACCGGCGTCTTTTGTGGCCTGGCGCTGTGAGTCATTGAAATAGGCGGGAACGGTGATGATCGCCTTGGTGATGGTCGATCCGGTGTACTTCTCAGCATCGGTCTTAAGTTTCTGGAGTACCATTGCAGAGATTTCCTCGGGGGTGAAGTCCTTGCCCTCGATATCAACCAGAACACGACCGTCCTTGCCATTCTTGGCCTTGTAGCTGATGGTGCCGCGCTCAGCTGTGGTTTCCTTGTATTCGCGGCCTATGAAGCGCTTGATGGATGAGACGGTGTTCTCCGGGTTCGTAACCGCCTGGTTCTTGGCGGCCTTTCCCACAACACGCTCGCCGTCTTTGCGAAAGCCGACAACACTGGGAGTCGTGCGATCACCCTCTGCGTTGACGATAATGGTTGGCTCGCCGCCTTCCATAACGGCCATTGCCGAGTTCGTTGTTCCCAGGTCGATCCCTATTATCTTTGCCATACTTGATCAGTCCTTTCTTACTTCCAGCCTCAGATTCCATGATTGAAGCGGCGCATATCGCGCGTTTTCCCTATCATAAAATCTAAGTGCGTGACTGTCAAGTTTTGTTACTCTGTTGTTGCTCAGATGACGTGGTTAGAAGCATTTCTCCAAAGAGCCAAGGATTCTTGCCTATCGCTTCTACTCGTCGGCCTTGGTCAGGGTGCCTGAGAGGATGCGGGCTTCCACCTTGGCAAGCTCTTCGGGGGTGTTGACGTTGATGAAGGAGCCGCCGCGTGGGTCGATTGCGAGGATTTCGTCAGCCGACATCTTGTGGACGCGCACCTTCCCATACCAGCTGATCGCACGCGTTTCGCCTTCAAGGAGAGCGGCCTGTACGTGTGACAGACAGGTCGCTCTGCGATAGACCGCATGAAAGGGTTCATAGCCGTGGCTCGTGACGGGAACCGCCACATCGGCGCCTGTCTCGACAAGCGCTTTCTGGGCGGCAAGGAGCAAGGGGGCACTCGGGAACACCAGGTCACAGGCAACGACGGCAACAAAGGGGTTGCTCGCGCTGTAGAGTGCCGTGTAGAGGCCACTCAGTGCGCTGCGTACGTTGTAGACATCACTCCTGAGCTTGAGTTTGTTGTCGAAGGTGACTGAGCTACAGAGGAAGTCAAGGCTCTTCTGGTCATTAGAGGTGACGATCAGCTCGTCGGCGATGCCCCCCAGGCGCTTGAGACCGCGACAGATGAGAGGAGAGCCACAGAAAGACACGAGTGCCTTTGGGCTTCCCATCCTCTTTGATTCGCCTCCTGCTTGAATAACAACCGTCAAGTCTCCCATGGCAAGATTATACCCTATTACTGTGCGGGTGCGCTGTGCTCTCCACGAATACCCTAGAGGGCACCTCTCAATGCGTCACCGTGCACAAAGTCAGTGAGCTGTGATGCTTGATCTGCTGAGGATGAAGGTGGCCAGGGCGGTAATGTCCTCGAATGCGAATGTGGGGAGGCCTGCTGTTGTTGCCTGCTCTACGATACGGGATTGGTCGGTGACTACGGCGACTATCGCGTTGCCTTCTCCACCGAGGTTGCGCTCCTGGTCTTTGGGGTTTGCCGCACGGAAGAGTTCAATGGTGGGAAGCGAGGAGTGGCGATAGCCCTCGACGAGGATAAGGTCGAGTGGAGGAGCACCCTGCTCGCCCGGGGAGTCGGAGCTGGGGGCGTCGTCGAAATCGGAATCGAGGCTCGTGCCTCCCTGCGCGGCGATCTCGGACACCCAGCTCATCTCGGCGATGATCTGCTCTACGGAAAGCTCCTCTGACAGACGCCGCACGCAGGCAATCTGGTCAGGCGCCGCCACAACGGAGTAGCTGCTCCCCGCCTGACGATGACGCCATGAATCCTTGCCTTCGATGTCGAACTCAAAGCCGGAATGCGAATGGTGCTTGATGGTGCCGACGTGTACACCCCTGCTCACAAGTTCGGCTATGACCTGCACGAGAAGGGTCGTCTTTCCTGAGTTCTGCTTACCGACGAACGCGAGAGCCGGAATCATAGATTCTCCTTGATAGCCGAGAGAAGCTCTTCGTGATTGAAGGGCTTGCCGATATGACCGTTCATGCCCGCAGCAAGACTGTTCTCGATGTCTTCTTTAAAGACATTTGCGGTCAAGGCGATGATGGGCACGGTTTGAGCCTGTGGCGCATCGAGTGCACGGATGCGCCGCGCTGCCTCAAACCCATCCATTTCGGGCATCTGGATGTCCATCAGGATGAGGTCATAGAGCTCGGGCGTCTGCTCAAAGCGGGTAAGCGCATCGAGACCATTCTCGGCGCTGTCTATGAGAAGTCCGGTCCCCTCAAGGAGCAGCTCTACGATCTCTCGATTGACCTCGATATCCTCAGCGAGCAGGATGCGCTTGCCGTCAAGGTTTACGGCAGCAAGGGAGCTTTTATCCGGGCTGCCATCGGACTCGCCTACTGCGGCGGCATTGATGGAACCCCGGAGGGGCAGAATGAGCGTGAGCTTCGTGCCTTTGTTGAGCTCGGAATCGAGATGGATGGAACCCCCCATTGCTTCGGCGATGCTCTTCATGATCACCAGCCCAAGCCCCGTGCCGCCATAGGTGCGTGCCGTCGTTGTCTCCGCCTGCTGGAAAGGCTGGAAGAGGCGCTGTTGTTGTTCGGGACTGATGCCTATGCCCGTGTCGGTAATCGTGACACGCAGGACATACTCACGGCCTGAATCTGCTGCTGGTTCGCCCGGGGCACTCGTTTGCGCAGCATCGATCTCGACTTCATGCGCGTCGACCAAGTCCGTCTCAAGCGCCACCGAACCGCCCGCCGGCGTGAATTTAACAGCGTTTGAAAGCGCGTTCGTGATCACTTGGGAGAGCCGCTGCTCATCGCTATGCAGCATGTCGGGGATACGATCATCGATCCTTGAAGTGAACCGTTGATCCTTCTGCTCGCTTTGCACCGAGATAACCGTCACGATCTTCTCAACCAGCTTCCGGAAGGAAAAATCGGCTGGTGCAAGCTCAAGCTTGTTCGCCTCTATCTTGGACATATCGAGAACGTCGCTGATAACGCCGAGCAGATGCCTTGAAGCCTCATCCATCCGCTCAAGCGCATACGCTTTGCGGGTAGCGTCATCGGTATCCCGCGCGATGGCAATCATACCGATAATCGCATTCAGGGGCGTGCGCATCTCATGACTCATGACCGAGAGGAACTGGCTCTTTGCCTGACTGCCTGCCAGCGCGTCTTCGCGCGCCGCTATGAGCGAATCCGTTATCTCGTTACGAACGGTGGCGTTTATCAGGATAAGGGCGGCAGAGCGCAAGGTGTTGACATCATCGTCATCGAATACACGCTCGGTATGGCAGTCATCAAAGGAGACGAAACCCGCGAACCTCTCCTCCAGGAAGACCGGAACCGCCAGAATCGAGGCAACGTTGTAGTTTCCAACAGTGCGCTGTGTCACGGCTTCCTGTTCCCCAAGAGGCCCGTTGATGACTCCTCCGCCCGAGAGCAGCTCATACCACCCGGGTGTCATCTCATAAGAAAAGCCCATCTCCTCCTGCAAAGACTTGTCCGAAACCGACCAGAGAAAGGACGACCGAAAGCCCCTCTTTCCATCAATATCGGTGTTGCGCCAGATGTTGACGCGATCCACCTTCACGCTGGAGGCCAGGTCACCCAGGTGCCCAGAAAGCACCCGCTTGAAGCTCTGTGTGTCAGCGTTGAGCAGAGCCGCAGCCACATCATTGACGGCAGCGCGCAATTGACCGGAGCGCTTGAGAGCCTGTACTGCAACATCTGTCTTCTCTTGCTCATGGGCATACAGCATATCCTGAACCTTCAGTACACCCACAAAGAAGAGTGAGACCATGAGAAAAGAACCGATGTGGTCGATCTCAGCCATATATTTTGAGGTCGGCGTCAGAACAATGTGAGGAAACGCATCCATAAGCCAGTAGACAAAGACGATGAACGCCAGGTTGAGCAGGATGAAGACCGTTGCCCGCCTACCCGAGTGCAGGAGCAGGATTATGGCAATACCCATGACAAAGAATGCGGGCATCGCCGTAATAGTTCCCCCATTCAACACCATGGCGGCCGGCAGGAGAAGGAAATTGAGCGCGACAACACTGGCGTATGTTGTGAATTTGACAAGATTGAAACGGTTTACCAGGACAACTCCGATTAAAACCGTAAGAATGAAGAGTATCTGATTGATAAGCGAGAGAAAGTGCGCTCCCTCGATAAAACGCATGATCGTACAGCCGAACGCGACCACAAAGCCAAAGAACAACATGCTGTTGATCCGCTTTATCTCGAGTGGGATAGCATCCGAGAGAATATAACGATTCAGTAATCTCTGATAAAGTTGTTTCATAATAGCAGTGTGTCCCCGTCTGGTTTATTCAAGCAGCCCACGCAACAAATGCATTGCGCCAATAACAGCTATTAACAACACGCTAGACATTCTATGCCTTGACCATTCTTTCATCAATGGTAAAATTGCAAGGCTGTGCTGAAATGGGTTCGATAGGGCGCAGAGGTTATGGGTTTATGTGTGTATTGACCATGGTCGGGTAGCTCAGTTGGTAGAGCAGGGGACTGAAAATCCCCGTGCCGGCGGTTCAAGTCCGTCTCCGACCACCATTGGTAACACTGACGCGCGTCGTCTCAGATAAAGGAGCACTTAAGATGTCCAAGGTATGTTCTGTTTGTGGTAAACACCCGGTTGCAGGGCGCAATGTGAGCCACTCCCATCGTGTTACCAACCGCGTGTATCGCCCGAACGTGCAGAAGCTGACAGTCAACACCAACGGACACCTGCATAAGGCAAACGTCTGCACCAAGTGCCTCAAAGCCGGCAAAGTAGCGCGCTCGTAGCACTTCCCTGCTGATGCTACTTCCCTAAAAGCGAACGAGACCTGAATCGCCTCGGCGGATGGTCTTGATGAAGCGGACGGTCTGATCGGCTGCGTTCATGATGATGGAGCTGGTGGTAATCGTGCCGCTTGGATCGATGCGCACACCCTCAACCATCTCGCCATCGGTGACCCCGCAGGCGATGAAGGCGGCGTCCCTGGAAGACACGAGGAGGTCGCGCTCAAGAACACCGTCAAGATCGATAGCGGTACCAACGACCATCTCCTCTGCACGCCGACGCTTATCTGTAGCCTTTTCATCGGAACCAAAGTCAAAGCGTCCCTGAAAAAAGCCCCCGATAGCTTTGAGCCCCGTTGCAGCCAATACGCCCTCTGGCGAACCCCCTGAACCAAGATAGAGATCGATGCCCGTGCCGGGAACAGCGGTTGCGATCGCGCCAAAGACGTCGCCGTCATCGATGAGGCGGATACGGGCACCCGCTGCTCGCACGGCCTGGATCAGGCCTTCGTGGCGGTCGCGCAGGAGGATACACACGTTGACCTCGCTTACCGGCTTGCCAAGGGTTTCCGCGACGATTCGCAGGTTCTCAGCCGGTGGATTATCGATGTGGAGTCCGCCGCCTGCCGCAAAGGCTGAACCGGCGGCAATCTTGTCCATATAGGTGTCGGGCGCAAACAGCAGGGCACCGCGTGGAGCGATAGCGATGGTTGTCAGCGCGTTGGGACGGTTGTAGGCGCAGAGGTTCGTCCCCTCAAGCGGGTCGACCGCGATGTCGATCTCCTCGCCGCCGCGCCCGAGCTCCTCTCCGATGAAGAGCATGGGTGCCTCGTCACGCTCGCCTTCCCCTATGACAATCCTGCCTGAGAAATCTATGTCGTTGAACGCCTGGCGCATGGCCTCGGTGGCCGCCTGATCTGCTGCGTTCTTGTCGCCTTTGCCGTTCCATTCAGCGGCTGCAATTGCCGCATACTCGGCAACATTGAGTACCTCCATGATGCGTGCTGTCTGCATGGCCGATCCTCTCTCTCCGTCTAGCTATCTGTTTGTCCCAGCTCCAAATGCTGTCCGAGAGCTTTTGCCAATTGCGCCGGACAGGACGTTCCTTTATTTCCGCAAGGGGTATCCGCAAGCAGCCCTATGATCTCCTTCGCCGGACGCCCCTCGACCAGCCGGGCGACTCCCAGGGCATTACCCGCACAGCCGCGCGTGAAGCAGACATCGTGGACACGTCCCTCGTCGTCAATGTCGTACTCAATGTTGGTGGCGCAGACGCCTTTAGGTGTGTAACTCGGCATAATGCAGAATTATAACGCTTCAGGCCTTCCTTTGCAGCTTGACGGCAAAGTGAGCGTCGGGGCCATCCAACGCAAGCTGTGAAGGAAGGGAGGCCGTTGGTGTAAAGGCCGCTCCCTTCTCTGTCGCAAGAAAGCCCTCGACGACCCGCTCATTCTCCTCGGCAAGCACGCTGCAGGTTGCATAGACGATAAAGCCACCGGGAGCGATCCGCTCACTGACTGCGGCGAGCATGGCAAGACCGCTCTTTGCCATAGCGCTGATGCTCTCGGGTTTGAGATGCCAACGTATCTCAGGGTGCCGGCGCAGGGTTCCGGTCCCCGAACAGGGCGCGTCGATGAGTGCGCCTGAATAGCGGTGTGGCAGATTGAGGAGCCCGGTGAGCGCATCGAGTTCAAGTATGTCGCCCGCAACCGGACGTGTATGTTCAAGATGATAGACGGCGGCGCGGTCAGCGAGTATCTTTGCCTTGTAGGCGTGCACATCCAGTGCGATGAGCTGTGCCTGATGCCCATGGGCAGCGAGGGCATTGTGCTGAAGAAGAACAGTCTTGGTTCCGCGTCCACTTCCGACCTCAAGGAAGGCGCCCTTTGCTGCTGGAGTTGCCAGCCGCGCAACCTCCTGCGCAGAAGCATCCGCGATGATGAGCTCCCCTGTTGCAACGCGCGGGAGCTGCGCACTGAGCTCGTCGGGGCGAAGCTTGATGGTAGGCGGGGTGTTCGTATGCGCGCGCGTCGTGGAATCCGGTGTGTCATGAGATGCGGTCACCTGACGCGGATGCTCTGGGCTAGCCTGAGCCGAGGAGCGGAGTTCTGCGAGATAGACAGGAGCCTGGGTATTGGAGGCACTCATGAACGCGGCAGCCTGTTTGCGCCCGAGATCGGCAATGAGACGCCTTGCAAGCCAAAGAGGAAAGGCGTACTGATGTGCCAGCGCCTCGTCGTCGGTCTGCGGGTCACCAAAGGGGAATGCTTCTCGCATATTTGCTATTTGCTTTAACATTTTATTGGCAAACCCCGCAGCAAAAGGCGCGACGGTGCGCACCAGTTCAACCCCCTGATTGACCGCAATGTGAGGCTCTTTGCCAAGAAACAGCAGCTCATAGGTGCTGATACGCAAGGCATCGTGCACCTTTGGATGCAGTTTGCCCTTGGTGGGCAGGCGCCCGATTATGAGGTCGAGCTCACCAGAGGTGGCGGCGACTCCGAGGATGAGCACGATGGCAAAGGCGCGCTCCTGCGTGGACAGAGGAGCCATGTGTACCTGCTTCTCGATGAGATTGTGCGCATAAGCATCGCGCTGACGCATCTCAGCAGTGACCTTGAGCGCGAGGAGGCGGGCGGGGGTTGCGGCGCTCACAGCTTGCTCCACGACAGATTGGGGTCGCGCAAGCCGGCACAAAACGCGCCCGCAGCCATCTCCTTCTTGCCGTCCGGCTTGAGGGAGACAAGTTCGAAGAAGTCGTCTTTTGCGCAGAGATACAGATGCTTACCCTCAAAGAGCACAGTGCCGGGTTCGGGTGTGTTAGGAGACCGCATCTCCTGACACACCCGACGCACTTCAAGCACAGTTACTGGCTTTGAGCAAAGGGTGCATCGAGCGGGAGCCTGCGGAGTTGAGGCGCGTATGCGACGTATGTTGTCAGTGGCGCAGAGGGATGGATCCAAAGTGAGCTCGGATTTCAGCAACTTCTCCGCGTAGGTCACCTGGCTCTCGTCTTGCTCGACCCACTCCGCAGTGCCTGCAACGAGCGCCGGCAGGACAGCAGCGAGCGAGCGAGCGCCCAGCTGCGCAAGCTCAGCAGTGAGTTCTGCGGCACCTTTCTCCCCTATCTCTGTGCTGGCAGTCGCACAGAAAGCACCGGTGTCCAGACCGGCTTCCATGCGCATGATACTTACGCCAGCGCGCTCATCACCCGCGAGAAGAGCGCGCTGAATGGGAGCAGCGCCCCGCCAACGGGGCAGCAGCGACGCATGCACGTTGATACAACCATAACGCGGAAGTGCAAGCAGTGCCTTGGGAAGAATGAGCCCAAACGCTGCGACGATGATGAAGTCAGGCACCGCCACGGAGGAGGGCGCGCTACAACCAGCCGCGTCCGCAGAGAGTGGCAACCTGAAGTCACAAAGACTCGTGGGGGTTGCAATGGGCAGGCCGAGGGCTTCCGCCCTGGCACGCACGGGTGAAGGCAGCAGCGTCTTGCCACGCCCCGAAGCGGCATCGGGACGGGTCAACACCAAAGTGATACGATTGCGCTCATCAGCCGCCAGCGCCTCAAGCACCGGTACGGCAAAATCGGGTGTTCCCATGAAGATGATATCCATATGGCCTATTGTACCGCACCGCGAGGCGCTTCACGCGTTATCGTCGTTTCTGTTTACAGGGTCAGTGGGCTGGCAAGGAATCGTGAAGCAGATGCTCAGTGCTGTGCATTCGTTAGCGTGAGCCGACCAGATAAGAGCTTGAACCCTCATAGCTATTCGGGGTTCTCGCGCTGAATGCGCAGGAATGAGCATCGGGTGCGGAGCTTCCTTGCAAGCCCACTGACCCTGTAAACAGAAACCTATCATTCACACAAGGGGGTCTAACATACTACGACGTTTGCACCTGAGATAGACAAAGGTGATAGAATGGTTACCTGTTGATTGCGGACAACATTTTTTGCGTTGGCTGTTTTGTTCCGTTGCTGTTCGTGCATCGTTACCGACCGCAATCGGTTCTCTTAAAAGGGAGTCGAAACGTATGAGGTTCCAATGCCCCAAATGTGGGGAGATACTTGAATATGGCACACAGGTTTGCTCGGGCTGCGGAGGCAAGTTCTCTTGGGCAAAGTTCGAGAAAACCGAGACCGAAGCAGGAGCGCCGGCACCAACGGAGTCCGCTGCCCAGTTGTCTGAACAACTGCCGGTTGGGCAGTTGCCCGTTGAAGCGCCCTCGCAGATTGCTGCTGATTCTACCAATCAGCCACTGGTTGGCCAGCCCCCCGCCGATCAACCACCGGTTGAACCGCCCTCACAGCTGCCCGTTGAAGCGCCGACTCAACCAGTGGAGCAGGATTCAGCGCAGGCAGCTGCTGAGCCAGCAGGTCAACCAGCGGAGCAAGATTTAGCACAAGTTTCCGCTGAGGCAGAGGCGCAGGCTCCCGTCGAGTCACTGACGCAGGCTCCCCTGCAAGCGCCTGCACAGCCTGCGCAGGCGCTCATGCCTCCAACAAAAGATCCGAAGATTCCTCTCATAGTGCCTCCGGCGCAACAAGCAGCAGCGTCTCCCGAGCAGGAAGTTGCAGCTCCCCAGCCCACGGTGGAGCAAGGGCACCCTCAGCAATCGACGCAGCTGGCTCAAGCGCAATCCTCTTCAAAACGGATTGGGGCACATATGCGCGTTGAGGCGCAGTCCGATCCAGACATGGAGCTGGACATCGAGGAGCCCACCCCCCGGCAAAAAACGCTGACTCAGGTGTCCGCAACACAGGAACAGGCAGCGTTGGCACAAACACCTGCATCGCAGGTGCCGACCCCCACAGTCCAACTGCCACACTCCCAACAGCTCAGGCTCCAGGAGCGCAGGACTCCGGGCGTGGTTGAAGTTGTCTCGCCAACGGTCGTCACCAGTGTTCCGGAAGAAATACCCTTCTCCGCTTACAACAAATCTGCCACCACCGCACAAGCTCCGGCTCAGGAGCTCAACGCACCAGCAGTCGGCCCCGACGGACGGACAATCACCATCTCCCTCCCTGCACAGGTCAGTCTGAAGAGTGTCTTCTTTGCGATTCTCATGATTGCCGTCATCGTTTTGCTCTGTATTCAGATTTACGCGCTCTTCTTTGCTGACAAGCAAGACGAGGCTCCAGAAACGAATCAATCGACGGAGCAGCCGCAGGGTCAGGTGGTCGAGGATCCTACAACGGGTACTTCGGGAGAGGAAAACCCAGACGCCCAGAACCCGTCGAGCTCGCAAAGCTCTACGCAATATGCAACCGTGCCTAGCCTCTACCATATACCCCTGGATCAGGCCGAGAGCGCTCTCCAGCAAGCGGGTCTTGCGCCGTATGTCTCGGCCAATGATGACCAGACAATCGGCGAGGACAGGAGCACGTGGATCGTTATTGCCCAGGATCCTTCTGCAGGGACTTCGACCCCGACACAAACCCAGGTCAGCCTGACTGTAGCGCGCATCGAAATCGACACAAACGCAGTGATTTCACCGGTTACCTCTTCTAACACACAGTCCGTCACGGGAACGTTCCAGAATGTCTCGCCGGTTACGCTGGAGTTTGTTGAGATTGAATTCGGGCTCTATAACGCCAATGGCACGAGAATCGGAACTGCCCGATTCTCCAAAGAAAGCGTATCCCCCAATGAGGTTGTGTCCTACGAGGCGCTCGCCTTTCTTGAGGGTAACAGTGGGCCGGCCACCGGGGTAAAGCGAGAGAAGATCACCTACCGCCTGCCTTCATGATGCCCCGGTTCAGGTAGACTGACTGCGCCCCGTATCGCCTGGCTTGGCACCAGCAGCTACGGCGGCTTCGTAATCTTGGAAGTACGTAATGCGCTCAATAGGATCGAGATGCTCGAACATGGTCATACCTTCAAGGTGGTCGAGTTCATGCTGGAGCGCTCGTGCGTGAAAGCCCTCGGCTTCAGTCGTGAACGGCCGACCATCGCTATCTAATGCATCAACGATGATGTTGTTGTAGCGCTCTATCGGAATCGTGATGCCAGGGATGGACAGACAGCCCTCATCCCCCACGGTCTTCTCTCCCCAAAGCCTTCTGACCTGCGGATTCACGTAGAAGACAGGGTTTTTGGGGGGCTCTTCTCCGTTTTCATCCTCTTCGGCCTGGCCAACATCGAGCACCACGAGGCGCTTGCTCAGGCCAACCTGAGGGGCAGCCAGACCACAGCCCTCGCTCTTGTACATCAGCTTTGCCATCTGCTTTGCGACAGACTTGATTTTCTTCATCTCATCCGGACTGACCTCTTCCGCTTTGAGGCGGAGTGCCGGGTTGGGAACCGTGATAATGTGCATTGCTCTAGAGGGCAAGCAACTCGTCGAGTTGGTGACTGACGAGCTCAGCAACTAATGACTGCATAGGTTTGACCTGCGGATTTCCATCGAGTCCATCGTAAGCACCCAGAGCCTCGAAGTAACGCTTCTTCTCCTCGACGGCAACGATGATCGAGGGATATCCATTCTGCTCAAGCATGGTGTTAAGGATGAGTCGTCCCACTCGGCCGTTCCCATCTCCAAAAGGATGTATCTTTTCAAGCCGGAGATGGAAGTAGGCTATGCTCTCAATGGGGTGCGCCGTCTCAGAGGGACGCGCATCGCAGAGTTGGAGCATCTTGTAGGGCACCTTTTCGTAGGAAGTCGGACGATGCCCGTGAATCATGAGATTGTAGGAACGATATTCGCCGCTCACGTCCTGTCGGTCAATGAGCATGCGGTAGTGCAGCTTCTTGATCTCATGCTCGGTGATGCGGGTTCCCTCGCGTGTGAAACGCTCGGCAAGCAACATCGCATCCCGATAACCCACGACACTCAAGTGATCCGAGAGGAGCTTTTCGGGGATAACGACGTCAGTGGTGAGCACCCGCTCAACCTCTTCACGCGTCAGGCTGTTTCCCTCTATAGCGTTGGAATGAAAGACCTTGTCGTAAAAAAATCGCTCCTTGTACGCCTCCTCGACGTCGAGAGCGAGTTCCTTCAAACCCAGTTCCGCCTTCTTCTTGTCTACTTCACGTAGAAGCACATCCAATTCGTCGCTCACTAAGGTCTCCTCTCCTCAAAGATGCTGCCTACTCTATGATGCTCTCATTGTACCGACTTTATGCATGGCTGGGGGCTGCAATTTCCCTTTTTCATCGAATTGATGGCTGGACGGGATAACCTGAAGCTATCATTTCTGTTCACAGAGCCAGTGGGCTGGCAAGGACGTGTGGAGCAGATGCTCATTCCTGTGCATTCGTTAGCGCGAGCCGACCGGATAAGAGCTTGGACCTTCATAGCTATCCGGGGTTCTCGCGCTGAATGCA